>DYRQ01000116.1 GCA_020718645.1 Verrucomicrobium spinosum | reverse complement strand
TAAAACAAACCTTCCTCAGTTTCCCCTGTTTTCAATTGCAAAATCTGGGATTAAAACTGAGGGGTCTGGGCAGCACCCAGTTCAATCAGACGAGCGCGGGCATCCGCGTGTCCAGAAGAGGCTGCGGCAGAAAACCAGTATCGGGCTTCTTCGACATCTTTCGGAATTTTTGAACCGCCATCGTAGATCAGACCCAAGCGGTATTGGGCATTGGGATCACCATTGCGAGCTTTGGCAATAAAGCCGAGCCCGCGCTCGGTGTCAGAGAGTCCATGAGCTAGCATCTGACTGCGCCAGTAAAGAGCTTCTTCATTCCCTCGCCGCGCCGCCTCAGTGAACTGGCTGTAGGCCAGTTGCCACTCTTCTGGCTCTGGGGGCGCCGGAGTGCTGATGGTCAGAAGAGCCAGGCGGCACAAGGCTTTGGGATGATGCTGGTGAGCCGCTTTTTGAAACCACCGATAGGCTTCCTCCACATTCACCTCTACCTCGCCCTGTCCGCGCAAATAAGCTATGCCGAGCAGACATTGCGCCTCAGGGCTGCCACCATTGGCATCGAGCGTGAGGGAGTCCACACTGAAAAGAGATTTCGACACGGCTGGCGTGGGTTGAGCCAGCGGTTGTCCAGTGACAGCCAAGGAAGCAGGAGCTGGATCGTCGAGTAAGGAGTCCGGGAGTGCCTTGGGTGCAGATGGAGTGGGTGTAGCAGTTTTATCCACTTTAGCCAACTCACCGATAGAGGGCATCTGTTCGAGCACGCGCACACGGAACTGGGCTTCGGAATGCCCCTGCCCAGCAGCCTGACTGAGCCAGTAGAGAGCTTCCTCACCATCGCGGGGGAAAGACTCGCCCTTGTCATAGAGCATGCCCAGACGACTCTGAGAATCAGGATCCCCTTGACGCGCAAGAATGAGATAGCCGAGACCTTCTTCGTCATCACTCTGCCCGTAGCGCAACATCTGGGTGCGCCAGTATTTTGCCTCGGCAGCACCGAGACGACCGGCCTCGGTGAAGTAGGCAAAACCTTTTTGCCAGACATCCTGCGGGATCACATCTTGCGAGCTGATGCACTGCAAGCCCATGCGTGTCATGGCCAGAGGATCTTTGGCATCCACAGCTTTCTGAAGCCACGCATTTCCCTCAGCCGGGTTGGCCTGGCAACCGCAGCCGCGGTGCAGAGACATACCGACGCGAACCATGTCCGGGGTAGAACCCGCTTGGGCTGCTGCCATGAATTTAAGAAACTTCTTGTTGTTGCCATCCGTCTTGCCCTGCACCTCCATGAGAAGTCGGGTGGTCTCAGTCATCGAGTTGACCAGTGGAGCCAACTCCTGAGGCGGGCGTTGTTCGTAATGCGCCTTGGCCTCGAGCAGGCATCCTAGAAGCTGTTTGAGCAGGTCGAGCACTGACAGTGCCGCAGGAACGGGGGTAGCACGCAGGCGAGCCACCAAATCGCGAAGCTGCTGCGTGCCCATCATGACTATACCGTCCATGAGATTATTCATGACGATAGTGGCCACCTCGCTCCTCGGGTCGCGAGTGAGACGCTCGATGTCCCCTTGCACCAAGCGAATGAAATCGCTGAGCAATTCCTGAAAACCGCGCAGGGTGAGCTGAAAGTCGTTCATCACGCTGGCGGCGGCGCGCAGGTAGTTTTTCAGGTTGGGGAAAAACTGCTGGAACATAGCGCGCAGCTCCTCTCGCTGGTAGGGTAGTGAAAGAGCGTATTCGGCACCAATCATACCAGCAAAACGAGCCAGCCGCGGATCATTGGCATCCTCGGCAGCGAGGATGATCGGCTTGCGTTGGGTTGCGGGATTATGGAAATAATGCCCGAAGAAATTAGCCTCATCGAGCAACAAAGCCCCGACATTGACCACAGCCACATCGCAGTGGAACCCTGGCGAGGTGATCAAAGACACCGCCTCACGACCGTTCACCGCCAACTGGGTGTCAAACCCATCAGTGTGCAGCATGTCACGAGCCCTGTCGGCCAATGCCTGAATAGTCTCCACCAGCAGTATCGTCACGGTAATCCTTCCGTTGTATTTTCTAACAAGTTACCCTCGTTCTATCGTATGGCCAAGAAGCAAATCACCTACGACATTCCCGCACGGTCTCCGCAAAAATATCAAACAACTCTGCAAAAACTCCATCCCACCCATATTCGGCCACGGCCCGCACCGATGCCTGCCGGCCAAAAGCAGGCAAATCACAGGCGGCAAAACGAGCTATTGCATCAGCCAATGCCGAGGGTGAATTAGCCTCTGCCCACAAATCGAGCCCGGCAAAAGCCAACCTGTCCATATAACTACCGTGGATACCCACCACAGGCACTCCGCAGGCTTGCGCCTCCACCGTCACCAGACCAAAAGTCTCGCAGACACCCGGATGCACGAACAGATCTGCCGCTCGATACACCTCCGCCAATTCCGAGGAGTCGTGAAAATATTTACGCCACGCCAAGGCGCCAGTTCGCTGCTGAGTCTCCTGCACCTGAAATCTCAGTGGACCATCGCCCACCACCAGCAGCCGATAACGCCCAGGCTCCCGACGGCACAGTTCCTCAAAGGCTCCTAGCAAAGTCAGGGTGTTTTTCTCATAGGCCAGTCGTCCGACACTGAGCAGCAATACCTGATCCCGCCCCGCCCCGAACTCCTCCCGCCAGCGCTCCTGTCTGGTGCCTAGACAAAAAATACTCGTATCCACCCCGAGCCTGACTGGCGTGGCATTATCCACTCCCCAACTCCGCAACAGCTCGGCCAGATGTGGCGATGGCACTAGCGTGCGACTGAACCGCCGGTAGAGGCGGTAGATGTAATCCTTGGCATACTCTTGCACGAAATCGTGCAGGATAGGTCCGCAATACTTGTTCACCGTGCGTAAGTAGGCATCGGGAAAATGGCTGTGGTAAAAAGCCACGGCAGGAATGTGCAACCGCGCCGCCTCCTCGATAGCCGCCCATGCCAAGTGGTAGGGATCCCCGGACTCGATAATGTCGGGATGCTCGGCCCGGATAATTTCCCGCGCCCGAGGCATATCCAGCAACACCCGGTAACGCGAGGTGCGGTCCACCCGAGGCGAACGCACGGTGTAGATGGTGCAATGCCCCTCCCGCCTGCATTCGTGCTCTTCCCCAGGGATGATCAAAACATGCTCGTGTCCATGAGCAGTGATGTATTTCTGCTTTTCAGAAACATATCGCTTCACACCGCCGCTGACGGGGGAATAAAATTGGGTGATGTCACACAGCTTCATTTCTTGATCCAATAACAACTGTTACTAGACTACCTGCCACAACAGCAAACATGAAAATGCACATCGCACACTCACAGATCGTTTATTTCGACAACAACGCCACCACTCGCATAGCCCCCGAGGTTTTCGAGGCCATGGTGCCCTACCTCACAGATTACTATGGCAACGCCTCGAGCGCTTACCGTTTCGGCGCCCAGGTCAGCGAGGCTCTCGCCCTCGCCCGCGAACAAATCTCTGCCCTGCTCGGCTGCTCCCCGGAGGAGGTTATTTTCACCAGTTGCGGCACTGAGTCCGACAATACCGCTATCGAATCCGCCCTCCGCACCAGTGGCCGCAACCATATCATCACCACTGCCGTCGAGCATTCCGCACTCAAAAAACAGTGCACCGCCCTCGAGCGACGCGGCCACGCTGTCACCTATCTTCCTGTAGATGCCCAAGGTCTTCTCGCGGTCGAAGAGGCGGAAAAAGCCATCCGTCCCTCGGAAACTGCCGTGATCTCTATGATGTGGGCGAATAACGAAACCGGCGTCCTCTTCCCCGTCGAGGAAATTGCCGCTCTGTGCAAGAAGAAGAATATCCTCTTCCACACCGATGCCGTTCAAGTGCCAGGGAAAATCTCCATCCGCACGGCTGATTTCCCCGTCTCCTTCCTCTCGATCTCGGGCCATAAATTCCATGCACCCAAAGGCGTTGGAGCACTCTTCGTGCGCAAGGGGGTGCGCTTCGCTCCCACTATGCTAGGCGGTGGCCAAGAGAAAAGCCGCCGTGCAGGCACTGAAAATGTTGCTTCCATAGTTGGAATGGGTCGTGCCGCTGAACTAGCCCTGCAACACCTCGATCACGAGCGCACCACCGTCAAGGCTCTGCGCGATCATTTTGAATCCTCCCTCCTCGCCCAGATTCCTGGCACCCGGGTCAACGGCCATCCCGAACTGCGTCTGCCTAACACCTCCAACATCACCTTCGAGGGCACCGACGCCGAAGCGCTCTTGCTGCTCCTCGATAAAGAAGGTGTCTGCTGCTCGGCTGGCTCCGCTTGCACCACCGGCTCCGTTGAACCCTCGCATGTGCTCAGCGCCATGGGACTCGATGCCCGCCAAGCCATGGGCTCGCTGCGCTTTTCCTTCGGACGCTACAACTCTACGGCTGAAGTGGATCGCGTGCTCGCTTGGCTTCCAAGCCTGGTGCAGAAAGTTCGTGCGTCGGTTCCCTAGCCCGCGGCGGCCCACACTTTGTCTCCGACAGAACAGCTCGGAAATCACTAGCACCCGTTGACAGAACGGTAGGAGCAAAGGAGTTTATCGTGTGAACACTTTTCCTCGGTCTCGGACAAACCTCCCCACTCAGCCCGGGTCTTGCAGCCTTGCGCTCTGGGTTACCTCCATGTCCGTTACCTGTTGCCTCGCCACTCCCCTCCTAGCCTCGGACATACCGTGTCCTATACCCGATACTGGACAGGTCTCCTGCTACGACCACTCGCGCGTTATCTCGCCACCGCCTCCAGGTGCGCCTTACCACGGGCAGGATGCCCAATTGGCCGCCCGCCCACCCGCCTACCGAGATAACGGCGACGGCACTATCTCCGACCTCGTCACGGGACTTACTTGGAGTAAAGCGGTTTCCCTGCAAAAAGTTTCTCTCGAAGAGGCGTCCACCCTAGCTCGATCCTTAAAGCTGTCCGGCCACCGCGATTGGCGGGTGCCCAACATCAAGGAACTCTACTCGCTCATAGATTTTCGCGGGTTCACAGGGTCGGGCTCTTTCCATCACGCGGCTCCTGCCGATGCTATCCCTTTCATCAACACGGATTATTTCGACTTTGCCTACGGCAACATCGCCGCTGGAGAGCGCTTCATTGACGCCCAGTGGCTTTCCTGCACCCGCTCTGTCTCGACCACCATGGGGGGAGCCGAGACGCTCTTTGGCGTCAACTTCGCTGATGGTCGTCTCAAAGGTTATGGGTTCCGCCACCCCGGTCGTCCTGAGAAAAAGTTTTTTGTCCGCTATGTTCGCGGGCCTCACTACGGTCTGAACCAGTTTCGGGACAACCGCGATGGCACCGTCTCCGACCTCGCCACTGGCCTGACTTGGCAGCAGAACGACCAAGAGCCGCTGAGTTGGCAAGAGGCTCTGCGCTCTGCAGAAACTCTGGTTCTCGGTGGACACTCCGATTGGAGGCTTCCCAATGCCAAGGAACTCCAATACCTCGTGGACTACACCCGCTCCCCAGACACCACAGGTTCCCCTGCGCTCGACCCCATTTTCTCTAGCACCGCTATTACTAACGAAGCAGGGCAACCAGACTATCCCACCTACTGGACTTCCACCACCCATCTGGATGGACCGCACCCGGCGCACAACGCCGCCACCATCTGCTTTGGTCGAGCTATCGGACAGATGCATGGCACCATCATGAATGTCCACGGCGCAGGCGCCCAGCGCAGCGACCCCAAAATAGGGCGTGACGAAATCGGACGCGGCCCGCAGGGCGATGCTCGGAGAGTGAAGAATTTCATCCGCTGCGTGCGCGGTGGCACCTTGCCCAGCCCCACTCCAGCCCCAGAGAAAATGGAGGGGTATCCCACCCGTCCCAGAGTCATATCCTATGGCACTTACGCCCAGCCGAATCCCATTCCCCCATCCTCCCGCGAGATCATCGGTCGCAGGTGAGAACTAGGAGTTGTTACTACCCCTGATCGGCTTGGCAATATTCTGACTCTCCGACCGAGCTAGGCAGTTAACACCGCAAAAATTGGGAGAAAAAAGAGTGACCGCGCCGCGAATTTGTCTAGCGGTGTGTAGATGGCAACTCATGCGCCCCAGCGCAAATCCTTCAGGTCCGTCCTCGCCAACCAGGACTTTTTCCGGCTCTGGCTCGGTCAGATCGTGGCATCAATCGGGGATAGGTTCTACCAGTTTGCCATTCTCTATGTCGTGCTGAGGCTGAGCCCGGACCAAGGTGTTGGTGTTGGCAAGGAGAGTGCCCGGGTGCTGTTTAGCGGCATGATTTTGAATGTGCTCCTCGCCCCGTGGATCGGTCAGGTCGTGGATCGCTTTTCCCGCAAGTCTGTCATGGTTTTTTCGGATCTGGCCCGAGCTGTGTTGTCCCTGCTCATGCTCTGCGCTTGGCTGGGATTGCACTCACCCCCGGTGATGTTTGCCCTCATCGCAATCTCTGGCCTGATGACCGGTATTTTCATACCCGCCCGCCAAGCCTCCGTGCCTCAACTCGTGCCACCGGCTCAACTCATGGCTGCCAATGCTTTGGTCTCAATCATAGGCGTGGTCGCCAGTCTGATGGGTGCCTGCGCTGGTTTCATCGTTGCGGTGTTCGGGGAAAAGAGCAGTTTCCTGATCACGGCTGGCGGCTTCCTTTTTTCGTGCTGGATGCTGCAAGGCATCCGCGCTGACCTCAAACCCCGCAGCTCTGCCAACTCCGAAGATTCGCCGCACTCTTGGAAGGAAATTTTCGCCACGATACGGGAGGGCGCTCAAGATCCTGTGGTGAGACAACTGTTTGCTGTGTTTGGATGCTCTCAGTTCATCGTCGGGCTTTTTCTGATTTTCGTCCTGGAACACTCCACCCGCAATCTAGATCTGGCGGCTCTCTCCGGTGCCATCGCTGCCTACGGACACTGGGTAGTCTCATTCGGGTTCAAAGAGCCCGTGGTGGAAATACGCCTGCTGGCTCTGGTATTGTTGCTGGTCGCCACGGGTTTCGGTTTGGTGATAGGTGTCTGGCTCTGTGGCAAAGCTCGCAGATTCTCACACTATAAAGGATTGCCTGTCGTAGCACTCATAGCGATTGGTGGCGCCTTTGTCCTGTTTGCTGGCATCCGTAGTTTTGGCACAGCTTGGTGCATGAGCGTAGGCGTCGGTTTATTGGGTGCCCTCATGAATATCCCCGTGGATGCCCGGATGCAGTCTCATTGCCAAGACCATAGACACGGTAAATTGTTCGCCGCAAGAAACGCCCTCGGCTACATCTGCTTCCTCTGCGCCTTGGCTCTCAACCTCGATGGAAGAATGCTCGAGTGGAGGGGCGCTCACCACATGATGTCCGATCTGGGTTATGGCACCATGGTAGCCGGTGTTATCTTAGTCGCCCTGTTTCCGCAGGGGATGAAAGGGATCTGGCATTCGCACAAAGAAAACGACCTCTAGTGCATCGTAACACATGAAACGGCTACGG
>DYRQ01000115.1 GCA_020718645.1 Verrucomicrobium spinosum | reverse complement strand
AAAAATCCTGTGAATCCAACTCGCTGCAGGACGAGTCCGTCCACTGACGGATAAATCCTGTCCAAGAATTCTGCCCCCCCCCTCCGCGTCTCACCCCTTTTCAACAGTGCTGGTATGGGGTAGAATATGCCTATGACCGTTTTTTCTGCCGACCACCTTCGTGCCCTTGACCGGGCACACTATATCCACCCTTACACCGATCACGAGCACCTGCACGCAGCAGGGACTCACCTGATCCAACGCGGGGAAGGTTGTTGGGTTTGGGACATGGAAGGGCGTCGGCTCATGGACGGGTTGGCGGGGCTCTGGTGTGTGAATGTGGGTTACGGCCGCCGCGAGATTATCGAGGCGGTGGAACGCCAGATGCGCGAGGTGGCTTTTTACCCTTCCTTTTTTAACACGGCTACCGAGGCCCCGATACGGCTTGCCGCCAAGATCGCGGAACTCGCTCCAGAACATCTGACGCATACGACTTTTTCCAACTCGGGCTCCGAGGCTAACGAGACGGCTATCAAAGCTGTGCTCTGGTATCACCGTCTGCGGGGCGAGCCTGCACGGAGAAAAATCGTGACCCGCACCTGGGCCTACCACGGGGTGACGCTGGCCACGACGAGCATGACTGGACTGACCTCGTGCACGGAGCCGTTCGGCCTGCCTTTGCCGGGGTTCGTGCAGGTGCCTGGCCCTTACCACTACGGCGCCAATACAGAGATGAGTCCTGTAGAATACGGACGCTGGTGCTTGCAAGAGACGGAGCGCATGATCGTGGCGGAAGATCCTGCTACTATCGCTGCGATGTTCGTGGAGCCCGTGCAGGGGGCGGGCGGGGTGATCGTGCCTCCCGAGGGCTATCTGCCCGGCCTGCGCGAAATCTGTCGCAGGCATGGCATCCTGTTCGTGGCAGATGAGGTGATCAGCGGATTTGGGAGACTGGGCGCGTGGTTCGGCAACACGCTGTGGGATCTGCAGCCGGACATCATGACTACAGCCAAAGGGTTGAGCAGCGGCTATCTTCCCATCGGAGCTACAGTCTTTTCCCGAGACATTGCTGCCGCGCTTCTTGGAGGTGGATACTTCGCGCACGGCTTCACCTACAGCGGCCACCCGACAGCTGCGGCTGCGGCTTTGGCAAATATCGGAATCCTCGAGCACGACCAACTCATCCCTGCTGTGCGCGACCAGATGGGGCCTTATTTCCAGTCGAAACTCCATGAGCTATCCGGGCATCCAGCGGTCGGAGAGATTCGAGGCATGCAACTCGTGGGCGCTATCGAGCTGGTGCCCAAGGGTGGAAAAAGTGCGCTTGACCCGAAAATCTTCCTCGGCGGAAAAGTCATGGGCTTGATCCGGCAGGAGGGCGCAATCGTGCGCGGTATCCGCAACTTGATCGCTGTCTCACCTGCGCTGGTGGTGACGCACGAGGAGGTGGATTACCTGTTCGACGCCGTGCGACGCGGTCTGAACCGTTTCCTGCACGAATCAGGGGCGTGAGGCGCAGCGGGAGGACGCAAGAACCGTAACCGCGTGACTGCTGGGTTTCAGAGCCCGAGCAGCCAAGCAAAGATGAGGGGCGCCACGATGGTGGCATCCGACTCGATCACATATTTCGGGGTGTCTATACCCAGCTTGCCCCAAGTGATTTTTTCATTGGGGATAGCACCGGAGTAAGAGCCGTAGCTGGTGGTCGAATCGCTGATCTGGCAGAAGTAGCTCCAGAACGGCACATCGTGCCACTCGAGATCCTGATACATCATCGGCACCACGCAGATGGGGAAATCACCGGCAATACCGCCGCCGATCTGGAAAAAGCCCACGCCTTTGCCGCCGGAGTTCTGGCGATACCAGTCGGAGAGCCAGACCATGTATTCGATGCCGCTCTTCATGGTGGTAGCTTTGACCTCGTTTTTGATGACATAGGAGGCAAAGATATTGCCCATGGTGGAATCTTCCCAGCCACCCACGACGATGGGCAAATTCTTCTCGGCTGCTGCGACCATCCACGAGTCTTTCGGATCAATCTCGTAGTATTGTTCGAGCACACCGCTGCGGATCATCTGAAACATGAACTCGTGTGGGAAGTAGCGCTCGCCTGCGGTGTCAGCATTTTTCCACAGCTCGTGGATATGTTTCTGGAGGCGGCGGAAGGCTTCTTCCTCGGGAATGCAGGTGTCGGTGACGCGGTTGAGACCACTTTCGAGCAAGTTCCACTCGTCCTGCGGGGTCAGGTCGCGGTAGTTAGGGATGCGTTTGTAGTGGTTATGCGCCACGAGGTTCATGAGATCCTCTTCGAGGTTGGCGCCGGTGCAGGAGATGATCTGCACCTTGTCTTGGCGGATCATTTCTGCGAGGGAAACACCGAGTTCGGCTGAACTCATGGCACCCGCGAGGGTGACCATCATTTTACCGCCGGCAGCGAGATGAGCCTCGTAGCCTTTGGCCGCGTCCACGAGGGTCGCTGCGTTGAAGTGCCTGTAATGGTGTTCGATGAACTGGGATATAGGGCCTCTTTGCATGGCGCGGGAATACGACGAGTCTGGGGCGTTGACAAGAACGCAATCGTCAAATTTTTGTGCCAGAGTCCCAGAGACTCCCGCAAAGCGTCTGGCGGATCACTCTTCCCGGAGGAAATAATCGAGGTGCGGGGTGTAGAGACGGGGCTCAAGCAGGAAGGAGTCGTGCCCCTTATCGGAGTGGACCGTGATGCGGGTCACACCTGCGCCGGCCTCGCGGAGTTCTTCGCACAGCACTTCTTGTTCATGCGGAAAAAACGCAACATCCGAGTCCACCGAGAAGACCAAGAACCGCTGCCCCGCCCGAGCGCAGCGGCGCAGAGCCGATTGGATGTCACCCGCTCCAGATTCCGCAGCCAGATCAAAGTATTGCCAGGCGTCGAGGATGCGCAGGTAAGTGTTGGCATCAAAGCGTTCTACAAAAGTTTTGCCCTGATGGAGCATGTAAGACTCGATCGGGTGACGGATGTGATACCAAGAAAAATCGTCGCTGGACTGTTTGAGTTCCCGCTTGGCGCGGCGCTCGAGGGCTTCGAGAGAGACAAAAGTTTTGTGCGCAATTTTCCGGGCCAGCGAGAGACCTCTGTCCGGGCGCGGGCCATCGTAGTAATTACCCGCACGAAAATTGGGGTCGTGCTCGATGGCGTGAATCTGCTCGAAGTTGAGCAACTTCTGGAGTGTGGTGACCCGGGAGCCGGAGCACATGGGCACCACTTGGCGCACGCGGGTGGGATGGCGCGTGGCCAGCACGAGGCAAAGAACCCCGCCGAGTGAACCGCCGATGCAGGCGTGGAGTTTTTTGATTTTCAGGTGATCCAGCAACTTGACCTGCGAATCCACGATGTCGGCCATGCGCACCGTGGGGAAAGAGGCGCCGTAGGGGCGACCCTTAACAGGATATACCGAAGAGGGACCAGTGCTGCCGTAGCAGCCGCCGAGGTAGTTCGCACAGATGACAAAAAATCTGTCTGTGTCGAGCGCTTTGCCGGAACCGACGAAATCATCCCACCATCCCCCGTAACACTCGGGGGTCCAGCGAGTGCCGAGTCCGGGAATAGCCGAGCAGTGCCCTGCCACATGCTGGCTGCCTGTCATAGCGTGAAAAACAAGGATAGCGTTGGAGCGATCCTTATTCAAACGCCCGTGGGTTTCATAAGCCACGGTGACGGACTCCAGCTTCTCACCGCACATGAGTTTGTGCGGTCTGGTTTTGGAGGCGAAGGTGAAGAGCTGCGTCTTCGCCCCCGTGTCAGCAGGTTTCCTCGGCATGGTTTATCCTAGGGCTTGATCCAGATCCGCAAGGATGTCGGCAATATTCTCGATACCGACCGAGAGGCGAACCAATTCAGGGGTGATACCGCCCGCGATTTGTTGCTCCGAGGTAAGCTGAGAGTGCGTGGTGCTGGCAGGGTGGATAGCCAAGCTCTTGGCGTCGCCCACATTTGCGAGGTGCGAGAAAAGTTTGAGACGATCAATGAACGCGCTGCCCGAGGCACCGCCGCCTTTGATGCCGAACACCACCATGGAACCACCGTGGCCATTGAGGTATTTTTGCACCAGAGCCTCTTGCCCATCGCCCATGCCGGGGTAGCGAACCCACTCGATTTTTGGGTGAGACGAGAGGTGCTTGGCGACCGCGAGCGCGTTGGAGCAGTGGCGTTCCATTCGGAGAGGCAGTGTCTCTATCCCTTGCAACAGCATCCAAGCATTGTCGGGGCTGATGCACGCGCCGAGGTTGCGGAGTGGGCCAGTGCGCATACGCAGGATATAGGCCAGAGGAGCCAAAGTCTCGGGCAAATCATGACCCCAGCGCAGACCGTGGTAGCTGGCGTCAGGCAAGTGGTAGAGCGGGAATTTCTCCGTGCCCCAGTGGAAGCGTCCGGAGTCCACCACCACACCGCCGATACCCGTGCCGTGTCCGCCCATCCATTTTGTCAGGGAATGGACAACAATATCGGCACCATGCTCGAGCGGCCTCTGGAGCCAAGGCGTGGTGAAAGTGCTGTCCACAACCAGGGGGATGCCTGCGGCTTTCGCAATAGCCGAGACGCGCCCCATATCGGTGACTTCGAGCGAGGGATTGCTGACAGTCTCGCAGAAAAGAGCTTTGGTCTTGGGCGTAATGGCACGGGCAAAATTTTCTGGATCTTTGGGGTCCACCAATTTCACCGTGATACCGAACTGGGGCAAGATGTCATGGAACTGGGTGAAGGTGCCGCCGTAGAGGTTGTTGGCAGAGACTATTTCGTCGCCCTGCTGGCAGAGATTGATGACCGAATAAAAAATGGCACTCGTGCCCGACGCCACCGCCAAAGCAGCAGCACCACCCTCGAGGGCAGCAACGCGCTTTTCGAGCACATCGTGGGTGGGGTTCATCAGACGGGTGTAAATATTGCCTAGCTCGCGCAGACCAAAAAGGTTGGCGGCGTGCTCGGCGTTTTTGAACACATACGAACTGGTCCTGTAAACGGGAACGGCGCGCGAGAGCGTGGTGGGATCGGGTTCTTGTCCGGCGTGGAGGCAAAGTGTTTCGAATTGCATAGTGTTAAAAAGAAGCGTGTTTTTGTAAAAAAAACAAGACCCGCGCTACCACGCGGGTCTTGCAACCCAACTATCAGGAGATAAAATTGGAAGAGATCACGATGAGGCTTTGGCGTAGTGAACCATGGATTTTTTCCAGCGAATATGGCGATGGTTGAGATCGGACAACTGAGCCCGGATCACATCCATCTGCGCTTCCATCCTCTTGCGTATCTGAAATTCGATATCCACGATCTGCGCTTGGAGCATTAGCAACTCGGGGTTCTCGTGGTCAGCGGAGATGACCGGCTTCCACTCGAACTCGCTCATGCGCGTGATGAGTTGCTGCTTGCGTGCCTCGTGGCTGGGCAGCTCCTCCCACTTCCCATCTTGCACAGCACGCCACTCCCACATCACACACTCCATCACTTCGCGTAGTAATTTTATCTTCGCCGTCGCCGAAAAATCTTTTGCAGGAACAAAACTCTGTTTAGTCATAACTTCAGAACCAAAATAGCACCCGCCATGCCAACTTTGTCAAAACACCGATTCTTGATATCCATCCCCCACACTGTCATGCCCTTGGTGTTGCTCTTGTCCCTCCAACTCTGCCAGGCCCGGGAGGAATTATTTCCCTTGGAATCCGTCCGACCCGGCATGATTGGCACGGTTCGCACGGTCATGCAGGGACAGGAAATCATCGAACTCCGTGCAGAAATCCTCGGCGTCCGCGAAAATGGCATGGGTCAAGGCAAACACATGATCGTCGGCAAACTCGTGGACGAGCGCACAGCACTGACCGGAGCCGTCCACGGCATGAGCGGCAGCCCACTCTATCTCGAAGGCAAGCTGGCCGGTGCGCTCTCACGCCGAGTCGCCACATTTGAGAAAGACGGTCATTGCGGCTTTACCCCGATTCACGACATGCTCGAGGTCTCTCGTCTGCCCAGACCGCAGCCCACGACCAGCCGAAGTTCTACACTCTCGTGGGATATAGCCTCCACGCTACAACGCCTCACCCGACCAGCAGGCCAAGTGGACACTGCCGCCGAGGTCTGGTTCTCCCTCCCACTCGCCTTCAGCCACACTGCGCCAAGGCACCGCGAGTTGCTGGCGAAGCTGTGGAACACTGGCGATTTCCTCTTAGCCGAAGGATCGTTGTCCGCGAACTGGAGCAAGCCAGGAGCCCCGCTACAACCCGGAGCCCCCGTGGCTGCCGCCATGGCAGTGGGCGACATCTCTGCGGCAGGCACTGGCACTCTGACTTGGCGCGACGGTGACCGCGTCTTAGCTTTCGGGCACCCGATGATGATGCTCGGTGATGTGACCATGCCCATGTGCGAAGCTGAGATCATCACCACAGTGCCGAGCTACCTGCGCCCCTACAAAATGGCCAACAACCGCCGCGTGGTCGGAACTGTCGTTCAAGATAGACTCTCAGCTATCGCTGGTGTGGTCGGTGAAATGCCGAAACTCCCGTCCTATGATTTCACAGTAAAACTCGGCTCCCCCCAACGCGAACTGCACTACCAAGGCCAGTTTGTTTCCCATAAAGATTTGACCCCGTCTCTGCTCCCCTCCCTCTTTCTCGGCGCTCTCGGATCCAACGAGGATGTGGGCACAGAATTTTCTATCCGTTCGAGAGGGAAGCTGGAAATCGAAGGGCTTCCCCCCGTGATTTTCGACCAATTCCATAGCGGCGACGAATCGGCATTGTCCGACATGGTCATAGGAGCGATGTTGCGCCTCGCCATCCTCTACCACCAAAACTTTGAAGAGCTTAAAATCACAGGTTTTTCTTGGAGCGCAGAAGTCTCCCCCGGAATCCGCAAAGCCGAGATCGAACGCATCACCTGCTCCCCTCCCCGTCCAAAACCTGGACAGGCTATCGTCGCTGAAGTCGTGCTGCGCCCAGAATATGGCCAGCGATTGACACGAAAAATTGAACTCCAGATTCCGGAGGATTTTTCACCAGGGCAGGAGCTTTCCCTCGAGACCGCCAGCGCACGCGCCTTTGGTTTCCGCGACAAAGGTTTATCGGAATACCTGACCGGTATTGGATTCCTCGAAACCATCGGACCGATGTTCCAGAGAGTTCACCCGAACAGCATCCACGAAGTGATCGCCGCGCTCAATGGAGAACGCCCGTCCGATCAACTCGCCGTGCGCCTCACAGCAAAGCGTCCTGGCATACAGGTGCTCCAAGGCAAGATGGAAAATCTACCGGGCTCCGTGCAAGCAGTGCTTCGCACCGGCGCGACGCCCTCGGCAGAAATCAACACCGTCACCCTGTCCGAACAAATACTCGAGCTCGGACAAAAAATCGGCGGTTCAGCCAGCGTGAGCCTCACACTCGACTAAATACTCCCCCATCCTGAAAATCCTGTTCATCCTGTCAAAAATATCTGCCTTCCGTGTATTTCGTGTGGTCC
>DYRQ01000114.1 GCA_020718645.1 Verrucomicrobium spinosum | reverse complement strand
GACCTGCTCACCCAAGGACAAGTTCGTCCACTGACGGATTCTTTTCCTATTTCCCCTCCACGCCTCTACCGATGGTTTTGCTCTGCGGGGCAGAGGTGTGGATTACTGCCTGGATCTCAGGTAGGACTTTTCACCGAGAGATTGTCTGTATTACTGGAAGCTCTCAGGATTCACCGAGGCAGCGTGCAAAGATAGAGCTGCCCGTGCCGGGGGCGAACGAAGTGCGGGACACGGTAACCCAGCTTGTGTAGAGCGCGGCGCAAGTGCAGCATGGTGCCAGTGTGGCTGACCACTAGGACATGCTGTGTCCTAGACTCACTCAAGAGACACACAAATTTTTGAACCCTCTCCATCATGTCGGTGCGGGCGGCTCTTTGCGAGGCGTGCCCCGTGGCCCATGCCAGCCGGATCATCCATTCCCATACAGCCAATGGCAGGCGCAGCGATCCCGTGGCAAAAGGAATGAAATCAGCTTCGCGCAAATGATCGCAGACTTGAGGTGCTGAGTGCCAGATGGTATGGGCGGTCTCCAAGGCTCTGGGGGAGGGACTGCTGTAACACCGTTCCCATGGCGTGCTCCCGAGAGAGACAGGGCACGGGATCACCGGCGAGGTTTCGTATTCCTCGCGCCAGAGGATAAGGTCGTGGCAAGACGGCCAGCCAGATGGGAGGCCGCGCTCGACGACGAAATGGCGGATCAGGCCAACGGACTGAGGGAGGTGCTGGCTCTTGATCTCAGACATCCAGGTTACGCACATTCAGCGCGTTATCCTCGATAAACTGGCGGCGTGGCTCGACCTCTTCGCCCATGAGTGTGGTGAACATCTCATCGGCTTCGATGGCATTGGTGACATCCACCTTGAGCAGCTTGCGCTTGGCGGGGTTCATCGTGGTTTCGAAGAGCTCTTTGGCATTCATCTCACCCAGACCTTTGAATCGCTTGATCTGGACGCCGCGCTTGCCGATGTCCAGCACGCTGGTGAGAATGGATGGGATGGAGAACAGGGGTTTGCCTTTCTCATCTTCACCCTTGCCTTCGAGCACCTCGTAGAGGGGCTGATCTTGGGCGGCGTAATGATCCACGGAGAGCCCTTTTTTGGCGATTTTTTCGAGGAGCACTTGGATGGATTTATGCTCGGTGATGGTGTGGAGCTGGGCGCGCCGGGTAGGAGTATCTTTTTTGCGCTCGGTTTTTTCGGTTTCCTCGCCTTCGGGGGCGGGGCTGCTGAGCAGGTTCAA
This sequence comes from Verrucomicrobium spinosum, assembly GCA_020718645.1. Classification (GTDB taxonomy): domain Bacteria; phylum Verrucomicrobiota; class Verrucomicrobiia; order JADLBR01; family JAIBCM01; genus DYRQ01. The sequence goes on along the minus strand of DYRQ01000114.1, from coordinate 6,227 downwards.
GTCCGCGTTGGTTTGGGCGAAATCCTGGAGCTGGTCATCGGCGCTGAAGTAGTGAACCCGCTCTTGGTTACCCTCGCGGATGCGCACGAGGTGGCGTGGCAATTCGTGTGTCTGCGGGTGGCGGGATTTGAGGTAGTCCTCGAAATCGCCGCCGTGGCGCTGGATGACGCGGGCGAACTTGTCGAGGCCATTGAGCATTTCAAGCAGCTCAGCGAGCTGTTTCTGGGTGAACTCCTTGCCGTCGGAGACATTTCTCAAGCGGACTTCCTCGGCGCCAAGCTCGATCAAGATGCGATTCATGGCAGCATCGTCCTGCACATACTCTTCGCGCTTCTTGCGCTTGATTTGGTAGAGGGGGGGCTGGGCGATGTAGATGTGGCCTTGTTTCACCAGCTCGGGCATGTGCCGGAAGAAGAAGGTCAGCAGCAGGGTGCGGATGTGGGAGCCGTCCACATCGGCATCGGTCATGATGATGATCTTGTGGTAGCGCAGGCGGTCGAGGCGGAAAGCGCCCTCGCCTTCGCCATCGCCGATACCGGTGCGGATGGCGGTGATGAGCGTGCTGATCTCCTCGTTCTGGAGGATTTTGTCGAGGCGGGCTTTTTCCACATTCAGGAGTTTGCCACGGATGGGGAGGATGGCTTGGGTGCGGCGGTCGCGTCCCTGTTTGGCGGAGCCACCTGCCGAGTCGCCCTCGACGATGTAGATTTCAGTGCTGGCGGGGTCGCGGTCGGAGCAGTCGGCGAGTTTGCCGGGGAGTCCACCACCGGTGAGAGCGGTTTTGCGGACGGCTTCGCGGGCTTTGCGGGCTGCCTCGCGGGCGCGGGCGGCGGTCAGGGCTTTATCGAGGATTTTCTTAGCGACAGCGGGATTGGCGTCGAAGAAAGACATGAGGCCTTCATAGACGGCCTTGGTGACCACGCCCTCGACATCGGGGGAGACGAGTTTGACTTTGGTCTGGGACTCGAATTTAGGCTCGGGGTGTTTGATGGCGAGCACGCAGGTGAGACCTTCGCGCACATCGTCGCCAGTGAGCGCCGGGTCTTTCTCTTTCACCAACTCGTTGCTTTTGGCATACTGGTTGATGGAGCGGGTCAAGGCAGTGCGGAAACCGATCAGGTGCGTGCCGCCGTCGGGGTTGGGGATGGCGTTGGTGAAGCAAAAAATACTGTCGTTGAACGAATCGTTATATTGGAGGACACAATCCACGATGATCTCGTCGGCCTCGCGGTGGACGGAAATCGGTTTGGGGTGGAGGACTTGGCGTTTCTCGTTGATCTCGCGCACGAACTCGATGATACCCTCTTTGAAGAAGAAATCCTGCTTCTTGTCGCCGCTACTGTCGCGTTCGTCGGCGAGGTGTATGCAGAGGCCGGGGTTCAAGAAAGCCAACTCACGCATGCGGCTGGCCAGGGTGTCGAAGTTGAACTCGGTGGCGCTAAAAATCTGTGAGTCGGGTTTGAAGGAGATCAGGGTGCCGGTCTGTTTGCTCTTCCCGATGACCTCGAGTTTTTGGGTGGTTTTGCCGCGCTCGAAGGCCATGTGGTGCAGCAGGCCGCCGCGGGAGACTTCGACATCGAACCATTCCGAGAGGGCGTTGACGCACTTGGCGCCGACACCGTGGAGGCCGCCGGAGTATTTGTAGGCGCCTTGGCCGAATTTGCCACCGGCGTGCAGGTTGGTCAGAACCAGCTCGATGGTGGGAACATTCCATTTTTGGTGCATGTCCACGGGAATACCGCGGCCATCGTCACGGATGCTGCAGGAGCCGTCGGCGTGGATGGTGACTTCGATGCTTTTGCAGTGACCGGCCAAGTGTTCGTCAATCGAGTTATCGAGCACTTCATAGACGCAGTGGTGGAGACCCCGTTCATCGGTGTGTCCGATATACATGCCGGGTCTTTTGCGCACGGCTTCCAAGCCTTCCAGCTTGTCAATCTTGGTCCAGTCGTAGTTGTCGGAGGGTGTCGTTATCTGCGTTTCGTCAGCCATTGGGTGACACTATAGCGACCGAGCGGAATGTCCAGAAAGAAAAGCGATTTTCAGAATATCTAAGGTGTTGTTGGATATTGATTTGCAGAGTTATTCACAGACGACCCCATCCAGACGACCGTCCAGCCTGTTTTTTGGGAGTAAAACGAGGCTAAACCACAGAGGGAGATGTCGGGTCTGAGCAGGTTGTAGCGATGCGGTTTGCTGGCCATCCACAAAGCCACGATTTCGCGGGGATCGAGTTTGGTGCCGCGGAAAAGATTTTCGCAGAGGGATGCCCAGCCGTTGTTAGTCAGTATTTCCTTCAAGTCGCGGCGGTGCCGCATTTCTGTGTTGGCGATGGTGGCGGCCCATTTTTCGCAGTGGTATTCGAGGGCGACATCAGGTTCGAGAGACCCCAAGCCTTGTTGTTGGCGATGGGTGTTGACGAGGGTAGTGACCTCGCTTTTCCAGTCGGCCAGGCACTTGTCTGAGGTGAGGAGGACGAGTGAGAGGCAAAGCGTGAAAAGGTGGAGAGGAAGCCTTGCAAAAATGCTTGTAACTATTCTACTGAGCAGGGAGCAAACCGAGATCTTCATAGATGGCAGAGTTGATGGCGCGTTGGCGGCGTTGGTGGCGGGGTTCGCCGGGTTGTCCGTTGAAACACCACGCGACAGCCAAGCGGTGCGCGGGATCAGCAAAGGCGCAGGTGGACTGAGAGCCGCTATGCCCAAAAGAGCTATCCGAGGCGTGACGCCCGAAGCCGTAGGGCACGGTCTCGAGGCCATGGCGCTTGGAATCCAGCATGAAGCCATAGCCCCAATCTACGCGGTGCAGGAAAGTCTCGTCGTAGAGCCCTTGTCTGTGCCGTGCTGTCAGCGTCTCCAGTGTTGATGTCGCCAACAGGGGGGCTCCTCCCGAGGCGAGCACAGCATAAAAGCGCGCTAAGTCGCGGGCTGGTCCGCGTCCGCTGGCTCCAGGGCGGCAGAGGGTGAAAGAATTTTCGCTGTTCCAAAAAGGGTGCGGGGTGGGTGGCTGCCGTTCAGTGACCCAGAGGGGCGCAGTGGAACTGGCACGAGATTTCCAGAGAGCTTGTGGGCTGGAAAAAAAGGAGTCGCGCATGCCGGCAGGCTCGAAAATATTTTCCCGAACATAATCGCTGTAAGTCTGGCTGGTGATCCTGCGCAGGACTTCTCCGAGGATGTGCCAAGTGCAAGAGGCGTGGTAAGCCGCTTTGTGGCCGGGCACCCAGCTTGGCTCAGGTTCGGCAGAGCAGACGCGCTGGACGGTCTCGCTCCAGCCCGAGGTGCTCCAAGGCAAGTCAGCGGGGCGCAGACCAATCGTGTGGGTGAGGAGGTGAGCCAAGGTAAACTTCTCTTTGCCGCAGGCTCCGAATTCCGGAAGGTGTTTGGCCACGGGGTCGTGCCAGTCGAGCTGACCTTTTTCCGCGAGTTGTCCGAGTGCGACGGCTAAGATGGGCTTGGAGGCCGAGAGCCAGAGCATGGCGTGTTCGGGGCTCATGGGGCAGCCGGCAGCGGTTTCTCCCCATGCCAGATGGCATACGGTCTCATGATTGTGGATCACACAAAGCTGAGCCCCTGTATGCCAGCCAGAATCGTGGCCAGACTGGATGAGTTCGAGAGTGCGGGTCATGGGGTGCATGGCAGGTTCTAGGGGGTGAGAGCTGTGAGTGATCCGGTCTGGCGCAGGGCTTCGTAGAGCACGATGGCAGCACAGTTCGAGAGATTCAGGCTGCGGGATTCGGGGTTGATCATAGGGATGTGCAGGCAGCGATCAGCGTGGCGGGCGCAGAGGGATGGAGGCAAACCCTTGGTCTCGCGCCCGAAGACCAGACAATCTCCGTCGCAGTAATTAGCCTCGGTGTAGGGACGACTCCCGACGGTTTCCACCAGCCAGAAGCGGCTGTTGGCAGATACGGCTTTTTCGAGAGCGTCGAAATTCTCGTGGTAACTCCAGCGCACCTGTTTCCAGTAATCCATGCCTGCCCGTTTTAGTGTAGAATCATCGAGGCGGAACCCGAGCGGCCCGATGAGATGCAAATGGCTTCCGGTGGCCGCGCACAGCCGCGCGATATTACCCGTATTGGGCGGTATCTCCGGCTCGACGAGCACGACATGGAACATGGAAGCAAGAGCAGGGGATAGCTAGACCGGAAGGCTACTCCAGCAAGCCGCAGGAGACAAACTGTTCGCGCAGGTCTTCGTTCGGCTGCACATCGAAAACATGCTGGAAGCCCAGCGCTCGAGCCGCCTCGCAGTTTTCTATGCGGTCGTCTATGAAGACACTCTCAGCAGCGGTGACCCCCATTTTGGAGAGGGCAGCCTCGTAGATGGCTCGATCGGGTTTGCGTGAGCGAACATCAAACGAATATATTTTCTCGTGGAAGGCATCCAGCACCTTGAAATGGCGTTCCACAAAGGCGATATGGGGAGCGTTCGTATTGGAGATAGCCGCCAGTTTGAATTTCCCAGCCAGCTCGTGCAGGAGTTTTTCGCGGTCGGGCATCGGGCTGAAAATATCACAGAAAATCAGATCGAGGTGTTCCAATGTTCCTGTGTAGCCAGTCAGCTTGGACAGGCTGGAATAAAATTGTTCTGTCGAGATCGTGCCTGTTTCCAGCTCAAAATACCCAGAATTTTTCAGGACATGCTCGAGGTCTTGTGCCCCGACTGGTGCTGAGTTCTGAGCCATCGTCATGAGTGCCCGACCCCAATCAAATCGGATGACAGTTTGTCCTAAATCAAAGAAAATCACTTTTATCATAAGGTTACCATGTCACTCTCCATACGGATTTCCCCTCGAGATACCAAGGAATTATTTCACCCGTTACTGTTTCGTTGCTGCTCGTCTATGATGAGGCGAAACACCTAATACAAAACCTGATGCTAAAATCAGGTTTGACCCTGATGTTTTTCTTTTGCGTTTGGGATTAAGTTGTCTTCGTGAACTGCAACAACTGCACTCGTATTACAGTATCTAACAAAGTCTTGTTTTTGCGCCTGCAGGTGACTAGTATCACAAAAAGTCATAACAACCAACCAGCGGAGTAAAAAATTCTATGAAACAACAATCCTTAGCAAAAAGATTGGCCATCGCCTTCGGGAGCCTGATCGCCATTATCTTCGTCGTCGGCGGCATCGCTGCCGCCAGCATGGTCTATGTGCGGGGCACAGCCTCTGACATGGATCACAAATATGTCCCAGGCGCTCTTGTGGCCAACAATGTCGAACGCTCGGCTATGATGGCTATGTATGAAGTGAGAGCTTATGGATTTACAGATGACGCCAAATATCTGACTGCCGCCAAAACGCAGTTGTCTGAACTCAAACAGCACTTGGCCAGCGCCAAATCCTTGGCTGTTGAACAGGATATGGCCTATCTCGCCAAAGCTACGGATGAGGCAATTTCCGCTACGGACAAGTATATGGCACTGGTAGATGAGACCGAGCGGGTGGTGACAGCCAATCATGCGGTTGAGACAGCCATGGCTCAAGCAGGAAACAAAGCTCAGGAGCAGTGCTTGCATTACTCGGAAAGCCAGTATCAGGCAGCCAACCAAGAATATCAGGCAAGCAATATCCCAGCCGATAAACTCGCAGAGCGTTGCAAGAAGATTCAACTCTCTGAGGGAGTAATCACCAGCATTCTCGAGATTCGTCTCGCGGTCAACAAAGGTATGGCCAACCGCGATTTCTCCCTGTTTGACAAGGCGACAAAAGAGCAAGCAGAGGCTTTGATTATCTTAGGAAACCTGCGCTCGATCACCCGCCAAGAGGTTAACCTGAAGCAAATCGCCGATTGCGAAAGCGCTATCAAATCTTACGGTGAATCCTTAGCTTCTTTTGTCACTGTCTGGAAACGCCAAGCTGCTCTCACGGAAGAGCGTGCCACAGTGGGTCGGGTTGTTCTGGCTCAGGCCAAAGCTGTCGCGATGAAGGAAATGGAGCTAGTCGAACAAGGTGCTCATGAGGCTGGTAATATGCTCGGTCTCTCAGCTTGGGTCGTAGCCATCGGCTTGGTCTCGGGTATCGTGGTTGGCATAGCCACTGCCACAGGTATGACCCGCTCCGTCACCCGCGCTATCAATACCATCGTCGAGAATCTCACCTCGGGTGCCGAGCAGACGTCCGCTGCCGCAGGCCAGGTCTCTTCCTCGAGCCAGCAGTTGGCTGAAGGAGCTAGTGAGCAGGCAGCTTCCTTGGAGGAAACCAGTTCTTCCCTCGAAGAGATGTCCA
>DYRQ01000004.1:39345-56780 GCA_020718645.1 Verrucomicrobium spinosum | reverse complement strand
ACTCGGGGGACTTTCTCGATGGTGCAGCGGGGGATGGAAGAGAGAAATTTACGGCCGTAAGGTTTGGTGAGGATACGGCTGTCGAGAATGGCGACGATGCCGGTGTCGGAGTGGTTGCGGATGAGGCGTCCGATGCCCTGACGGAATTTGAGCACCGCTTCGGGGATGCTGATCTGGTCAAAAGAGCGTCCTCCTTCTTGCTCTACCGCTTCGTATTTGGCTTGGAGCAATGGCTGGTCGGGATGGGAAAACGGGAGTTTGGTGATGATCACATTGCTGAGAGCTTCGCCCGGGACATCCACGCCGGTCCAAAAACTGTCTGTGCCGAAGATCACGGAGCCGATATTTTCTTTGAACTGCTCGAGCATCTGGTCGCGGGAGAGTTTGTCACCTTGGACCATGAGTTGGATTTTGTGGCGGTGGAAGAAGGGGGTCAAGGCAGCGGCAGCCGAGCGCATGGAATTGTAGCTGGTGAAGAGGACGAAGGCTTTGCCGCCGCTCATTTCGAGAAATCGTTCGATTTCCTTGCAGCACGCTTTGTCGAACTCGGCAGCAGATTTTGGGTCGGGCATGTCGCGCACGATATAGACGCGCATCTGTTTTTCGAAGTCGAAGGGGGAGTCGAGCGTGAGAACAGGGATATCGGCGGCACCGAGACGGGCGGGGATATATGGCCATTCACCGACGCTCAAGGTGGCGCTGGTAAAGACGGCGGGCTGGCCGGGGCGAAAGAGGCGAGGGCGCAGGTAGCCGGCTACATCGAGCGGGGCGCAGCACAGGGAGACGCGGGAAAAGTCGTCTTTTTGGGCTTTGCTCCGCTGGAGCCAATAGACGAAACCGTCGCGGGCGGTCTGGAGAAAGTCGGCTATTTTGAGGCCCGTGGCATCGGCTTCGAGGGCGAGGCTGGAGAGTTCCATGCAGGCGGGGGACTGGTCGTTGTGTTCAGCGATGTAAGAGCGAATGGAACTGTAGAAATTTCTGATTTTGATGGGGAGAGAATCATCGTGAATGTCGAGGGGTTCGCGGAGGCGCACCTCGGCTTTATCCTGGAATCCGACAGCCTTGTCCACCGCGGAGAAAAAGGGTTGGGCGCTTTTGATGATGTGGCCGCATTCCTCGAGGAGGCGGCGTCCGGTGGTGGGCTCTTTGCGTGAGAGCCATTTGCTGGCGCTGATTTTGGCGAGGGGGCGCGTGAGGTCGAAGAACGAGAGTTCGTAGCCGGCTTGCCTGCTGGCGATGGATTCGAGGGTATGGGCTTCATCGAGCACCACAAAATCATTGCCGTAGAGGAAGCCAGGCTCTTGGGCTGCAAGGTCCATGTCCGAGAGCAGAGTGAAAAAGAGCGTGTGGTTGAGCACGACCACGGAGGCTTTTTGAGCGGCGAGCCGGGCGCGGGCATGAAAACAGTCGGCTGGGGCGCAGCGGTGGGAGGTGCAGAAGTGGCCTTCGCTGGAGATTTTTTCCATCCACTCTTTATCCACAGACCCGGCGAGTTCCGAGAGGAGGCCGTGGCGCGTGGAGTCGGCCCAATCGTGGATGTGCTGGATCTGGCGGGTTTTTGGGTCGTCGAGGAGCCCGGCGCGGGAGGGGAGTTCCATAGCGAGGCGGTTATTGCAGAGATAATTCTGGCGACCCATGAGTTGGGCAAAAGACCATTCGCCCCCCAAGATTTTTTTAGCAAGCGGGAGATCTTTGTGAACGAGCTGGGATTGGAGATTGATAGTGTGTGTGGACACAACGAGCTTCTTGCCAGCATCGAGTGCGTGGAGGATGGCGGGGATCAGGTAGCCGAGACTTTTGCCCACGCCTGTGCCTGCTTCGACGAAGAGTTGATCGCCTCGTTCGAGGGCAGCAGCCACGGCGCGAGCCATGCGTTCCTGCTGGGGGCGGTGCTCGTAGTTGGTTGCGCGGGAGAGTTCGCCGCCCGGCGCAAAGTAAGCCCCCGCACGGTCGGAGGGAGCCGGTTGATCCAAGTGAGGATGCATCAAGGAGCTGGGGCAGACTCGGGGGTGGTCTCGGCTGCTGGATCAGGCATGGTGATCATGTCGGGTATGAGCGGCTTGGGTTCGGATTCTTTTGGGGGAGCGTCAGTGACCACGCAGAACTGACTGCGGAAAGCATAGGATTGCTGGGCAAAATGCTTATCGTAGGTCGATGAGTCGCGGGTGACAGAAATGATGGGAGCGCCCCGATCTGTAGAAAGGACTTGAAGCAAGGTGTCGTAGATTTCCTTGGAGTCAGAGCCTTTCAAAGTGCCAAGGGAACGCCACGCTCCACCGGGGATCATGTAGAGTTTCTTTCCATTTTGGAGGAAGGAGACGCTGTAGTAATTCACCTCGGTATTTTTCAAGTGGAGGAAAGATTCCACCGGGTGTGCGCCTGTGGCGGCAGCTATGTCAGTGAGCATGGCTGCGAATTTAGCCGACTCGACTGGGAGTTTTTGGCTGGGGAACTGCAGCTCGAGTTGGAACGGGATAATGTGGTAGAGGAAGCGAGCCTCCACGCTGCCGAGGGGGAGATCGTATTTTTTAGCGACATCAAAGACAGCAAGTTTGACGACATTATTGCTCACAAAATAGCTGGCGACGAAGGTGGCCAAGAGCAGGCCTATCCACCATTTTGTGAGGAGGCCCAAGGCGCTGCTCTTATGCTGGACCTCTCGGATGTGGGCGAAGTTGGAGCGTGCCGTGCCTTTGGGTTTACGGGGCTGAGCCTTGGCTTTCTGGGGAACGATGATGTGAACGGGAGCTGGGGTGGGCTGGGGGAGGTGGTTAACCACTTCGGCAGGTTGAGCGTGATCCTCGGGTGGTTTAGATTTTTGTGCTTCGGCACGCATCTCCTCGGCTTCGTCGGGATAGGGGATGGTGATGGTGTTGCCGCAGGAGGGGCAAGGGACTTCGAGGCCAGCGCCTTCGGCATCTACATCGAGTCCTTTGCCGCAGTGTGGGCAATCGAAGATAATGGTTCCGCTCTCGGCAAAAGAATCATCGGAGGGCGCGTGGGCAGCGGTTGTCTGATCGTTGGCGGATTCTTCGGGGGAAGGGATGGTGATGGTATTGCCACAGGAGGGGCAGGGCACTTCGAGGCCAGCGCCTTCGGCATCTACATCGAGTCCTTTGCCGCAGTGCGGGCAATCAAAAGTAATATCGGTCATAGTTTTTATTCTGTGTATTTGTGTTGTTGTATTTGTGAAAAAGATGAGTCAGAGGATGCCAGCTTGTTCGAGTTCGTCTAGGCGTCGCTCGTTGTAATCCGGCACAATTTCAGTGATGCCATCTAGATGAGCAATCATCTCGAGGCACAAACTGACTTGTTCACCGTTGGGTTGTCCCGTTGTTTCGATGACGCGTCCGTCGAGATCTAGGTAGGCCCAAGCGAACTGTCCACTGCCAATGATGCGGAGCTGCAAGCTGGATCCCCACAAGATGTCGGAGGGTTCGCTGAGGCCGATGGTGGCGTCTTGGGCGTCCACGAGTTGCTCGATCCTGTCGTAGGAAGCGAGCCATGAGGCGACCACCGCTTGGATGCGGGGCTTGTCGAGCTTCTTGCCAAAGACCGCTACAAAACCGAGATGAAATTCGTTACTCATACACACTTCTCTACACCCACTGAAAGTGAGTGATTGACTTTCTCCATGAAAACGGGTGATTCTTGACGAACGGGATATTCCGTCAAACAAACATTATTAGGAGAAAAGCACTATGTCTCAGGGATTGCTGGCCGGAAAAGTTGGCGTGGTATTTGGAGTAGCCAACAAAAAAAGTATAGCGTGGTCAATCGCGCAGGCATGGGCGTCGCAGGGTGCCAAGCTCATGTTCAATTATCAGGGCGAGCGCCTGAAGGACAATGTCGAAGAGTTGGCGAGCACCTTTGGTGCAGACACGCTCATCCATCCGTGTGATGTCACCAGCGATGAGCAGATTGATGATTTTTTCAAAGCTGTATCAGCCCGCACCGATCGGGTGGATCTGGTATTGCACAGTGTGGCCTATGCGCCGCGGGAGGCGCTTGAGGGTAAATTTATCAACACCACCCGTGAAGCCTATGCGATGGCTCACGATATCAGCGCCTACTCTTTGCTGGGAGTATCCCGGGCGGCTGTGCCCCTGATGACCCAGGGTGGCAGCGTGATTGCCATGAGCTATTACGGTGCAGAAAAAGTCGTGCCTCACTACAATGTCATGGGCGTGGCCAAGGCCTCGCTCGAGGCAACGGTTCGCTACTTGGCCTACGATCTGGGCGAGAGAAAAATCCGGGTGAACGCGATCAGCGCCGGCCCTGTGAATACACTGGCAGCCCGCGGCATTGCCGGGTTTGGCATTATCCTCAAGCACTACGAGGAGCACGCTCCCCTCAAGAGGAATGTCACGACAGATGAGATCGGAGCCACTGGAGCATTTTTGGCCTCGGATGGAGCTGCCTCTATCACAGGTCAGACCATCTATGTGGATTCGGGCTATTCCATCATGGGCATGTAAGAGGCGCTCCGTGTGGGCGTGTTGCGCGCGAGAGCCGTGGTGCGAGAGTGTCACGGTTCCGATAAAAAACGGCTGCGGGCAAGGATGCTGTGGACAATGGGGGATTGTAGTCACATTGTTCTTGGACAGGCTCGTGCTGGGGCCTAATACTGAGAGGAGAACGCTATGAACTTGTTACTCGCCACCGCTGAATTTTTTCCGTCCCCCGACAGTCATGCCACCGCTGGAACTGTCCACCACTTGGCAGCAGAGTTAGTGGCGCGAGGCCACTCGGTAGCCTGCGCTATTCCGGCCACCAGAGCGGTGCTGAACTCTGGGCTCGAATTCAAAGATACTGGTCTTGGGCTTTCGATTCCGATGGCAGGGCGTGCGTCGAATGGGCGGCTCTTCGAAGCGAGGACAGAGCTAGGCGTCAAAATATTTGCGGTGCGGCGGGATGAATACTACGATCGCACAGGGTTGTTCCAAGGCGATCTTGGCGACTACGAAGATAATGCTGAACGGTTTATTTTCTTCAATAAATTCATCTTGGAAATAGCGCGCCGGATGCAGCCAGAGCCCCAGGTGATCCATTGCAATGACTGGTTCACGGCCATGGTGCCGGCCTTCGTGCGTGCAGCAAATTTGCCCTACAAAACAGTGCTCACGGTGCACCGGACGGATTATCAGGGAAGTTTCTGGGAGCTGGATTTTGATCTGACCAATCTGTCCCGAGACTATTTCACTCCCGGCACGCTGGAGTTTTACGGGCGCATGAATTTCCTCAAAGGGGGACTGCTGTTGGCCAATCGCGTTGTATTGGCATCCGAGGGCGTGGCCCGAGGTTGCATGGCAGAACCCGGCGGTTGCGGGTTGGAGGGAGTCTTCCGCGAACAGGCTGGCAAGATGACCTGTATCCCTGATGCGCCCGAGGGGGGAGCTTGGGATCCTTCGGCAGACTCTGCTCTGGAGGAAGGCTATTCGGCAGGCGATTTGACTGGGAAGAAAAAATGCCGCAAAGCGCTGGCGGATGGCACTGGCTGGAAAAAGCTGGGTGCTGATCTGTTGGCGGGTGTAGTGCCCGGCGCCTGCAATTCTCAACTGGCCGATGCAGTGCGTGACGGGTGGGAGAGTCTTTCCAAACTGCCCGTGCGTTGGGTGGTCTGGGGTGGTGGTTCTGGACCGCAGTTAGGATTTTTTCAGAAATTAGCGATGGAGCACCCGACCAAAGTGACCGTGACTTGTTCCGGGGAAAAAGATTTGAGGCAAGCCTTGGCCGCCTGCGATCTGTGGGTGTCGCCATCTCTTTCAGTGCCGACTGGTGGATTGCACCGTATCGCTCATCACTATGGCACTGTGCCGCTGTTGGAGCAGGGCGGGGAACTGCCTAGTGGATTCAAGCCGCTCGGAACCAAAAGCGGGCATGTGGTGGTGGCTGATAATTATTCTGTGTCGGGTCTGTTGGCCGGGCTGGAAAAGGCTGTGGATATTCTGGGAGACGCCAAAGCCCGCGATGTGATAGCCCAGCGCCTGATGAAAATCAGCACTTCGTGGGGCGACTGCGCGTCGGCGCACGAGGGGCTCTATCCGCATGCCTGAGCTGCGCAAAGATCCCGTGAGTGGGCGCTGGGTGATTTTCTCCCCAGAACGCCGCCGTCGTCCGACAGATTTCAAGTTTGTCATGGAAGAGAATACCGCGCTGAGCCCCTTTGCTTATGGCAATGAGCACATGACGCCTCCCGAAGTCTATGCGGTGCGCGAAGAGGAGAGTCTCCCGAATGGTCCAGGTTGGTTGGTGCGCGTGGTGCCCAACCGTTTTCCGGCGCTGAAAATCGAGGGGGATCTGCACTGTGATCCGCACGGTGTTTATGACAGACTCGGTGGGGTGGGCGCGCATGAAGTAGTCATCGAGACGCCAGAGCCGAGACTCCAACTCGAGGATCAGCCCCTCGGCGGAGTGCACAGGGTATTGGAGGCCTACAAAGCCCGCATGGCCGATCTTTCCCACGACCACCGTTTCCACTACTTGCTCGTATTTAAAAACCATGGCCCGCTTGCGGGAGCCTCCCTGCAACACGCGCACTCGCAGATAGTCGCCTTGCCTGTGGTGCCTGAGATGGTGTTCCAGCAACTGACCATGGCTCAGAGATATGCCGAGTTCCGCGAGCGCAGTCTCTTCGAAGATATACTGCACCAAGAGCTGAAAGATCGGGAGCGTGTCGTCTATGAGAACAGTGCCTGCGTCGTGCTCTGCCCCTATGCCAGTCGCGTGCCGTTTGAGCTGATGATTTTGCCGAAGAAAAATGAGCCGTATTTCACCTCGGTGGATTCCCACGAAATGCTGCAAGTGGCCGATGCGCTCAAGACGGCTTTGTCCCGTCTGCGGCACTCGCTGGACAATCCTTCTTACAACCTGGTGCTCCGTAGCGCCCCCGTGCGCACGACGGCGCGTGACCGTTTGGCTCATGTCCACGAGGATTACCGCTGGCACATAGAAATCATGCCCCGCATCGGACAGTTTGCCGGGTTCGAGATGGGCACGGGCTTCTACATTAACTCAGTCCTACCCGAGGACGCCGCGCGGCATATGCGCACGGTGCATACAGGAGAGTAAAGTATGGCACAGGCTTCTGTCGTCTTGCTCTGGCACATGCACCAGCCGTGTTATGTGGATCCGCTCGAGGGAGAGAGCCTCATGCCGTGGGTGCGTTTGCACGCGGTCAAGGGCTACTTCGATATGATCCATGCGGCCAACGCTGTGCCGGAGATGCGTTGCGCTTTTAATTTTACTCCCGTGCTCGTGCAGCAAATTCTCGGACTGCGCGACCGAACGGTGGCTGATCGTTGGCTCGAGTGGAGCCTGAAACCAGCGCAAGAACTTTCGCTCCAAGAGAGGGTCTGGTTGCTGGAACATTTTTTCAAGGCCAACTGGGATAACCTCATCAAGCCCTTGCCTCGATACTGGGAGTTGCTCTCGAAGCGTGGCACTGATTTTCCAAAGGCAAGGCGCGAGTCTATAGCGGGCTCTTTTTCGGTGCAGGAGATGCGCGACTTGCAGACCTTGTTCAACCTCGCGTGGTGTGGCTATGCAGCCAGAAAATTTCACCCCGAGATCGAGGAACTGCGGCAACAGGGACGCGGCTATACTGAGGAGGAAAAACTCTCTGTGCTCGAGATCCACCACAAAATACTCGGGCGCCTGTTAGACGATTACCGCGAGGCAGAGGCTGCCGGGCGGATCGAGACAACGACTACGCCGTTCTACCACCCCATCATGCCGCTGGTGTATGATACGGACTTCGCTGTGCGTTGCATGCACGGCAGGGTGTTGCCCAACCGCTTCAGTGCCCCGGAGGATGTCCAAGCCCAGCTAGCGCTCGCCCTACGCCAACACGAACAGGTGTTTGGTAAACGCCCGAAGGGACTCTGGCCGTCGGAAGGCGCTATCGCTCCGGAACTGGTTCCCTTGATGGCCGAGGCGGGTATCGAGTATTTTTTCACCGATGAAGGTAATCTTTTCAAAGGGCTCGAGCGCGACACGGATTGGAAAGATAAGAGCGTGGACCACCTTGAGCTGTTTCAGGGTTGGCGCGTGGAACATGGTGAGGCTTCTGTGAACGCCTTGTTCCGCGAGAGGCCACTCTCGGATTTCATCGGGTTCAACGCAGCGCGCAACAGCCCCGAGGCCGCTGCAGCACACCTGATTCACCACCTAGCGCATATCGCCGAGGTTGCTGATAGGGAGGATGCTGTCATCACACTGGTGCTGGACGGGGAAAATGCGTGGGAGTGTTTCCCTGACGGCGGCGAAAAATTCTTGAACCTCTTTTACAGCCAGCTTTGCGAGCATCCTGTCCTGCGGCCAGTCTTGCCGGGGCACTATTTCGAGGAGCATCTGCCCAAGGTCATTACCACACGACTCCATACAGGTTCGTGGATCGGCAGCGATTTTGATATCTGGGTAGGAGATCCCGAAGAGAATCAGGGGTGGGAACTGGTGCGAGAGACGAGGGCATTTCTGGCAGAGAATGAATTTACAGTAGGCGATCAGGATAGAGAAGCTGCGTGGCGATCCATCTACGCAGCCGAGGGGAGTGACTGGTTTTGGTGGTATGGTCCTGACTTCAGCACCGACTGCGACCTGCTGTTCGACGAGCTGTTCCGCTCGCATCTGAAAAATGTTTACCGCTGCTTGGACCGGCAACCGCCGGCGTCGCTGGATGTGCCTGTGTGCAAGACCGGGGAAGCCTTGAGTCTGACGCCGCCCAGCTCGCTGATCACCCCAGATATCAACGGGCGTGTCTCCAGCTATTTTGAATACTATGGAGCAGGTTCGTTCGATCCTGCACAGCAGGGCTCAGCGATGTTTCAGTCCGATCGTCTCCTGCGGATGCTCTGGTTTGGCAATGACGAGGAGCACCTCTATTTCCGCCTCGATTTCCGCAAGCCATTTGCAGGGGAAATAAGGTTCAACTTCAGCTTGCCCCGCGATGTATCACTCACTGTGCGGATGGCTCCAGGGTTGGATGAGAGTGAAGCTCGCTTGAGGGTGCTCGGGGGCGATGAGGTGCCAGTGCCTGTGCAGTCGTGTTTGGGAGATGTTTTGGAATTTGGCTGCCAACTGAGTGTTCTCGGCTTCCTGCTTGGAGAGCAAGTTGGCATGTTTCTGCAAATCATCCGAGATGGGATCGAAGTGGAGCGGCATCCTGAGAGGGGAGTGGTTTCGTATCCCACGCTCGACCCTGAACGGCCAACTGAAAATTGGTGGATTTGAGTTCGTGCCGCTGGCTGTTAGTCCTAAAGCCAGTATTTTCGCGGCAGTGAGACCATGGCTAGAGCACTCGATCTGAGTGCTAGGAGCGCGGCGGCAGCATGGGCAGGATCTTGTCGGGTGGAGCCTGGATGCGGATGAGTTTGGAACGGCCTTTTTGACCTGCGGTCACCTCGAACAGCGAGTGGTGAAGCACGAATGTTTCGGATAAAAATGAGACGAGTTCTGCGTTGGCTTTACCATCGAGTGCTGGCGCGGCAATTTTGATTTTTAGTTCATCTCCGTGCCAGCCGACTATTTCACTTTTCTTCGCATTGGGCACTGCTCTGACTGGGAGCGTGAATGATGTGGGAGCGGAGGTGTCCTCCGATCGGGTTCTATTCTGCTTGCCTGTTGGGGTGCTCATGGTAGTCTATCTAGTTCAACCGTCGAGTTGACGGGCTGTAGCGTAGCTTGGCTAGCGCGCGTGGTTCGGGTCCACGAGGTCGTGAGTTCAAATCTCACCAGCCCGATTTTTTGCATTTCTTCTCCTATTCCAATACTTTTTCAAACCCTGTCCCAGGTTCGGTGGTTCTTGACGAGCAAGGTGTATTCGTCAAAAATAGCGTGTGCGTAAGGAAGTCCATGAAAAAAATTTTTGAGTCTATCCGCGTGCTGGGCTGGTGCTGTCAAACCAGTCGTGCGCCCATGATTTTGTGCGCGATCCTAGCCGTCTGCTGGCACACGACCGGAGCCGTGGAGCCCACGCTTGCCTTACCTGAGTCGCCTTGACAGCAAACTGGTAAGCTGGGAAGCTGGCAATATGAAGGTTACGATAGATCTGCCCGAGGATTTGATCCTGGATTTAAAGCTCAAAGCTGTGCATGAACGCCGGAAACTCAAGGATGTGGTGGCTGAGAGACTGCGGGCAACTCCCACTCAATCAACGCCTAGGCGCCAACCAAAGAGTCAAGAGCCAGCGCAGAGCTTGCCTGTTCTGAAGGCCACAGCGAAAGGAAAAGTCGCGGTGGCTGGCTTATCTGCCCAGCAAATGAGCGATTGGATCAAACAGCAAGCCTTGGATGATTAGGCGACATTCATGCAAAAACTTCTCGATCTCAATGTCTGGATGGCTTTGGCAGTGCCGTCGCATCCGCAGCACAAACAAGCGCGGGAATGGCTGAAGAAAACATCCATTCAGCCCGCTGATCTATTGTTTTGCCTACCTACCGAAATGGGCCTGTTACGACTACTCACCCAAGTCAAAACCATGCAGGCTTTTGGATTGCGTGCCATGACCAATGAGGATGCCGTAGCTTTCCTCCGCGCCTTTCAAGCAGACGCCAGCGTCAGCGTGACTGCACCGCCCGGCGGGACGCGCGCGGTGTGGTTGCAATTCGCAGCAATTACCACAGCTTCACCAAACTTTTGGATGGATGCCTATCTGGCGGCACTGGCCATCACATTGGGCGCAGAGATGGTGACATTTGACTCGGGGTTCCAAAACTTCAGTTGCCATGGCTTGAAGCTGAATCTCCTCCACTCGTAATGACATGCCCGTGAAGAGATGAAACGGAGAAAAACACCGCCTCGAGCGGAAAGCGGGATTCTCCATCTTCACGCGCGAGCGGTTCATTGATTTGCGGAAACACCAGCCATCCTTGGCTTCTGCCAAAGAAAGTTTCATCCAAGGTGAGAGCCTCTGGATGTTGGGATACTGAGATAATTTTGGGAGGTTCGTAGCGGACGAAGTTCCTCCTGAGCGTGGAAATATCCATGCCGCCTTTTATCCGTTTGCCGTAGCCGTAAACAGGGCACTTTTAAAATTGGTGCTGTAGTTTTCGTTTAACACAACACTATCAGTTGTTTGCGCATATTCCTCCCACAAAAAATGCCTATTATGCCGCGAATCCTGTCTTGGTCTCCGTGCTTCTTGACGAGCAAGGTGTATTCGTCAAAAATTGCGTGTGCGAAAGGAAGTCTATGAAAAAAAGTTTTGAGTCTATCCGCGTGCTGGGCTGGTGCTGTCAAACCAGTCGTGCGCCCATGATTTTGTGCGCGATCCTAGCCGTCTGCCTGCACACGACCGGAGCCGTGGCGCAGCCCGGGCCCACGACTGTTGATCCCGTTAAGCAGGCCGCGTGGGAAAAGGCTCAAATGGAGGCCGGTAAAAAATTGGCTGATTTCAACCGGGCCGTAAAAGGCGGTGACCCCGTCCAAATCCGGAAGTCCGCCCTCGAATTGCAGACTGACCCCATTGCTGTCCAGAAATTGAACCAGTCCGGTAACACCGGGTTGGTCAACAAACATAACAGCGTCGTGAGCCAGATCAAAGCCGATACGGTGGAGGGCATCAAGCAGGCTGTCGCCAATGAGTGGAACAGCAAAAACCCCAGCAAAACCATCACCCCGGACGATGTGCGGGTTTATGAGCCGACCAATTACAAAAACCCCGATGCCCAACCCAAAATAGGGCAGGACTGGGATGTCACCCCGCAAATCAAAAAACCCGGCACAACAGAGTGGGTGGATGTGCCTCGCACACAATCCCAAAGCATCGTCGAGAAAGCCTATTACAAAGCCGCTGGCGGGGAGCAGACTTTCGAGCCAGCGAAAACAGGTGCTGCGCCCGGTGATGCCGCCAAAGCGGCGGCGCACAAGCAATCGGTCGAAGTGACCGACAAATTCAGCCCCGATGCTTACACAGATGCCGATACCATCTTGGGCAAAGATGGAGCCAAACCCGAATACGGGAAAAAGCTCCAAGACTCCGAACAAATTGCCAAGGCCATCGAGCACAAAAGCAATTTGGCCAGAAACAATGCGTCTGTAGAAACAGATCCGGTCAAAGCTGTTGGGCAGGAGGTCGAACAGTTCCGGCAAAGCAGCAAGCAGTATGACAACATCGCCAAGCCGCGGGTGGACGAGGCAGGTGGTAAGATCAGCAGCCATGTGGATAAAGGCATGGCTATCGTCCGCGATGCGGGCACCCTGAAAATATCTCCCGAAGAGGCGAGAGCCGCCTTGGCCAAGATGGGGGAAACTCCCGATTCCATCATCAATAAAGCGGCAGGACAGGTGGAAGCCGCGCAGAAACTCAAGCCCACGGCAGGTAGTAAAGCCGCCCAAGTAGTAGGCACGGCAGCTGTGGCTGTAGATGTCTTTTCGTCAGCCGAGGATGTTAAACAACGGCTCAAAGAAGGCGACACGGCTGGTGCAGCACGAGTCGCGGGCAGCGCCATCGCCAACACCGCGACACTGGGTCTCGCTGGTGCCGCCGAGGCCAATGTCATCAAAGGTGCAGACCGCGATGCAGCCAACGCCGATTTGGCCAATGCCAATGCCACGAACAGCGAAGCTTACAAAATGCAAATCGAGAGCAGTCTGCGCAAATCGGGTGTGAACGAGAAAGAAGCCCACGCTCTCGCTGAACAAGCTGCTGCTGGAAACGCGGCGGAGACCGAAGATAAATTCAAACAACTCAAAATCACGATGCCCGAGCGAATCGTGGAAGGCCCAGTCGTGGGTGACGACACCATTTTTCAGCGGGGGGGCGATGTCTTGACCGGCCTGAAAGATAGCGTGGTCAAAGCAGGAAAATTCCTCAAGGAAACCGGACAAGATTTGTGGGAAATTGGTTCTGGCCTTGTCATTGACAGCGGCGTCACATCCACATCCACCATCAAAGACAATGCCGTCACAGAAATTACGAGCAACCTCAAGGATGGGGTCGAAGCACTCACGCGACACGGCGATGACCGCGCGATGGCCGAGGCCGCCAAAGCGCAAATCATCGAAAAACTCGTCGCCAAAGGTGCTACGCCCGAGGGTGCAAACAAAGCCGCCCAAGCCATCATCTACGGGCACGATCCCGAACCGCTCCGCAATCTCAACCAGTTGCTCGATCAAAAGACCGCAGCGCAAAATGGCGAGACAAAACCCCCGACGACCCAACCCACGACACCCAAAAACACAACTGCGACAACGCCCGCCAAAACAGCAACTACCACGACGCCACAGGCAACTTCTCCTACCACAAAAACTGGTGCTGGCACCACAACGCCTAACACCCAAAAGACGGCTCAAACCGTAGCCTCAGCAGCTTCCCAAGTCGGCGAAAAAGTAGATGCCGCCGCCCGACAAAAATTAGCGCAGACGGTGGCCTCCGCAGCATCATCCGTCGCCCAAAAAGCCGAGAACAACCAAATCGTCCGCGAAGGCGAAACTCACACAGGCAGGGGCGGCACGATCACCACCAAAGACGGCACCACGCGCATGGATTATGTGGACGACGGCAAGGGTGGCACCAAGCTGGTCATCTCCGACTACGACAACGATGGGAACCTCCTCAACCGCGAACGCGAGAACAGCGGCGGCTCTGGTCAACAGCCCGACCAACAGCCCCAGGGGGGTGACCAGCACACAGGTCGTGGCGGCACCATCACAACTTCCGAAGGCAAAACCCAACTCGATTATATCCAAGATGAAAAAGGCGGGACTAAACTGGTCATTTCCAACTTCGACAACGATGGTAATCTCCTCAACAAAACCGAGGAAAATGTGTCGGACACTCCCATGCCGGACATCGCCGCCCCAGAAGTTCCGGAACCTGAAATCCCAGATACCGACATGCCCGAGCCCGATGCGCCCGAACCCCCGAAGGTCGAGGAACAGCCCCGGCGCGAAAATACAAAAATGATAAAACAAAAGGTTCCATCTATAGTGATGAGTTACACTTACGACGATGATGGCAATATCACCGGCTCGCAGGTCAACATCTTCGAGATGGAGATTTTGATGGAAGTCCCTTGGAATACCTACGAAGGCGAAACCGATCTCGGCCTCGGTGGTGGGGCTACATCAACTCCTACCACAACCCAGACTGCGTCTCCTACAACAGCTAGCCCATCCCAAACCACCACAACCGCCACTATCACGGCAGGTTCAGTGAACCTATCTGCGAAAGTCAGCCCACCCAGTCAGATCCCTGTCCATGACGCTTTCGGTCAAGAGGTATCCTCCATTGCACAGCCCGAGATGATGCAACGGGCCACCATCTACGACACGGCAGGCAACATCACGGCCCAGCAAGATGTCGTGCAGATCGGTTCAGGATTCTATCATCCGACCTTCGGCGCAGATGGTGGCATTGAGTCATTTGACCCTTTTCGATCGGACCAGCGACTAGGACTCAACGGTGAGATGTATCAGAATACTGAAGGATCACCGGCAATCGGACACCAGCCGACTCAGGTAGGACCTGAAATCTACCGAGCCGTTACCGAAGCCGAAGCTGCGCATTTTCTCGACCTCGCCAACCAACCCGAAAACCAAGCATCATCCAGCGATCCGAACTCTGCGTCCGAGGAGGCGCCAGCCAGCACAGTCAAAGGAAAAAGCTCCGACACCTCAGAGACGCCATCTGAAGCAGAATCTGCAAAAACTGATAAGGCTTCATCTGGAGCCACGAAAAAAAGCTCCGACACCATGGCCTCACAAAAAACAGAAACAGCAGTTACCACGAAAAAAGAGGTTACACCTCCTGTAGTGCCCACTCGAAAAACAGAGGCTGTCACCCCTCGTGCGCCAGCGCTGGATGCAGCCAAGCAGGCGGCCCAACAAGCCGAGCGCGACGCTGCCCAACAAGCCGCCAAAACAGCCGCGCAACAGGCCGCTAAAACAGCGTCCCAGCAGGCAGCACGACAGGCCGCACAAAGTTCGGCTCAGCAGGCCGCTCGTGCAGCGGCAACTGAAGCTGGACGCTCTGCCTCGAAACAGGCTGCAAAAGCCGTGGATGTGCCCGCGCCGCCTCCGCCCCCGCCGCCTCGTCCTCCGCATCACCATCCCTGATCCGACCACGAAAAAAAGTTAGGTTGCAAAATCTCTAGCAAAAGGCAGATTGCTATAGCGGTTTACTGGCACTCCAACAGGTGTCCCAACCCCACAAATGATTATGAAAAAATTAATAGTGCTCTCACTGGTTTCGGCTTTTTTTGCGTGCGGCGCGAGTGCCGAACCTGTGAAACAGCACATAGATACGATCAGAACGGCGACCAACCGTTCCGTCCAAGCCACCGCCCAGAATATGGCGACGAGAGCTGGTCGGATGGCCACCACACAAGCCATACGCACGGCGAAGTCCAAAGAGGCTCGCCCGTGGCAAGCCTCGCGCCGTTAATCTTGAAACTCAAAAAAACTTGCAAAGGGCTGTGATTCTTTTAATCGCAAGCCAATAGCGGGTCGTGTTCAGTAACCCGATTACGAGAAAAAAATGATTATGAAAAATAATTTTGCGACAACAGTGATGGCTCTTGCGGTAGGCTTGGCTCTGGTGACACCAGTTCAAGGTGACCATGGTTCAACCCCGACACCCACGCCGACATCCGCGTCGACACCCGCGCCGACACCCGCACCGACTCCAGTGGTGGAACAATCCAATTCCAATAATACGCCTTCGACACCGGTTAACCCGAAAAATCCGGCAGCCCGCCCGACCTCTCTATCGCAGACTGCTGCCCATCTCGCATCGTCAATAGCAGCTTTGCGTGCTGGATTTATCCATGCAGGTGCTGGTATGGACAAACAGGTGGCATTCGTTGAGCCCACCGCAGATACCCCGAGCTGGTTCCAAAACCCCTATGTCGGTGCCGATTACGGATTCACCAACATAGACGGCACTCGCGAGGAAGATTTCGATACGGACATGCACAATGTCTCGATCAGTGCCGGATTTTCTACCATCCTAGATCTGAATGTTGGCGGCATCTTCGACTACTCGCACACCAACTCTATCAACGACTTTTCATCGAGCAGCGAGACAGACACTTTCACCGGATCGGTCTTCGCCTCGCGCCTGATCACCAACTGGGCGGTTGGTGGTCTCTCGCTTACCTACAGCGCGGGTCACAGCCAATCGTGGAATCCCGGCGCAGATGGTGACATCAACCCGCAACCAGACACTGACACGGAAGCTTATGCGTTTTCTCCTTTCGTGAGTCTGTTCAAATCGTGGGGCAACTGGTCTGTCTCGTTCACGCCGACTTACTCGGTCAGTTTGTCCACGAGCGATTTCAATACGGAAGATGTCGGCAACGCCCACGCCACCACTGGCACTTTCTTCGCCGGGGTGAGAACCTCCTACGCCTTCACAGAAAAACTGGGTGCATCCTTGGCTCTGACCCCGAGCATGCTCGTGCAACAGGACGACCCCGAGCGCGGCAACCCGCACGCCGATGATTTCTGGCTCTCCGTTTCCCCGAGCGTCAATTACAAGTTTACCGAAGCGCTGAACGCGACCCTCGGTTATAAATACGACGCCTTCAACGAAGATTACCAGAGCCACAACATCTCCGTCGGACTGAACTTCAATTTCTGATTGGCTGACCCGCTTTGGCATCGCTCGTCCCAGTCGTGCTCGGCTGCGTGCTTTGCTTGCTAGTCCCAATCGCAGCGTCCGCCAGTGATGCCAGAGAGCAGACGGACGCAGTAGATTTCCGGAGTTTCGTCAACGCGGATTACAAGCATCTGCCGAAGCTATTCGCTTGGTTGAGCACGAGGGAGATTATAGCAAAAAGTCTCGGGCAACATATTCCGGGCGAAGCAGGCCAACACATCACCGACGGCACGCCCGCTCAGCTTGAAGCGTTTTTGTCCGGCCTGCCAGAGCCACCTGAACGAGGTGTGCAGGTCATTTATCTAGCATCACAACAGACACCAGATGGCGCGTGGGTGTTCCCGGATCGGTCTCGGGTCGCATGGGCCGATCTGCTCAATCAGCCAGCCTCTGTGTCGTCTGGCCTAGCACGGAGAGTTGTGATTCTCGACTCTTGCTACTCCCAGAAAACAGCGGAGCTGGCAGAGTGGCGTCGGTGGGCCCCGCTGACTCTCTGTGGATCGGCGAGCCATGAGGTGGTGTGGGAAATAGATTTCGATAAACGGCAACCGCGCGATTTTCGAAAACGCTTGCCGCAAGCATGGGCAGCCCTCTGCAAGCATCCGCCTACAACACCTGCGCCACGGCGTTTAAGTTATACTGGTGCCATGTGGTTGACTGCTTCGCTTGAGAATACGGCGGATTTATCGGGCCCATCCGCGTGGCCAACTTTTTTGGCATCAGTCGCAGACACCTCAAGCAGGTTCAGGGCTGAACACGGGCTGCCGCTGACTTCAACCTTGTTGGTGGTGAGCATGGGGTCAACGCTTGACAATTGACAACTTTTTCCAGACAC
>DYRQ01000004.1:13057-39245 GCA_020718645.1 Verrucomicrobium spinosum | reverse complement strand
TGTTGGTGGTGAGCATGGGGTCAACGCTTGACAATTGACAACTTTTTCCAGACACACTCTGTTACTCCATGGTGAGCATGGGGTCAACGCTTGACAATTGACAACTTTTTCCAGACACGCTCTGTTACTCCAGCAAATGGTAATAGTCGTAGGGGTCGGCCCTAAATGGCGCTAACTTAAGCTAAAAGTAGAAGCGGCATCCTTGCCGCTTTCGTAGGACAGGAGAGCAGGTTTTTCAACCCGCTTCACCAGAGCAGCGGGCAAGTCCGCTCTCCTATCTAAGGCACGCGAGCAGGATGCTCACGCCACTCTGAGGTAGCATCCCAATGGTGAGCAGGGGGTCAACGCTTTTTCTTGCGGCTCTGCCGCTCTTGGTCGGCTTGTTGGCGTGCGGCGTCCACGAGGGCGGCCCAGCGCGTCTTGGGGCGCTGTTTGACTTTCTCGAGTTTCGGGGAAGGGACAGCGAGGTTGTGATACATCTGGGCCACGCCAATCAGATTCTGCACGGTCCAGTAGAGGGCGAGAGCCGAGGAGAAGTTGTAGCAGATGAAGACAAAGAAGAGGGGCATGATTTTCATCATGGTGGCTTGGGTTTTGTCCATGGAAGTGTTGGGGGTGATGTTCATCTGCCAGACGGAAGTGGCGCCCATGAGCAGCGGGAGAGGGTTGATCGGGAAATCCAAAAACGGCATGTGAGCCACCGTGTCTGGCAGGGAGAGATCTTGGACCCAGAGGAAGCTGGCGTCCCGGAGTTCCACCGCGGTCTGGAGCATGGCGTAGAAGCCGAAGAAGACGGGGATCTGGACGAGCACGGGGAAGCAGCCGCCCATGGGGTTGACGCCGTAGTCGCGGTAGAGATCCATCATCTCGGTCTGGAGTCTGGTCGGGTCATCTTTGTATTTCTCTTGAGCCTCTTTGAGTTTGGGCTGGAGCGCCTGCATCTGTTTCATGGTTTTGTTGGCGCTGGATTGGAGAGGCCAGAAGACACCTTTGATCACGATGACCATGAGGATGATGGCGATGCCGTAGTTCTGAGTGAGTTTGTGGATGAAATTCATCAGGTTGAGTAGTGGGACACTGACCCAGCCCCAGAAGCCGAAGTCCATAACAAGATCTTTGTCACCGCCGAGTTTTTTCAAACGCCAATATTCGCGAGGTCCGCTGTAGAGGTCGAACGCGAGTGTGGTGGTGGCACCGGGCTGGATTTGAAATCCTTCGACAATACCCCAGGTGGTGACGCCCTTGGGAGGGGTGGCTTGGTTGGGTTGGAACTTGGGAATCTCGACCTCCTCGAGCCGGTAGCCGGCGAAGGGCTGGTCTTTCAAGTCCACGATATTGACGAAAAACTGGTTGCGGCTCGTGACCCAGTCCGCAGGTAGGATCTCCTCCAAGAAGCGTCTGGCTTCGCGGAAGGTGATGAAGAGGAAACCGCTTTTATCGAAATCCGTCAGTTTTTTGTGAATGGATTTGGAGCCGTCGTAGATGTCGGCGCCGATGTAGAGGGGCATATCAATCTCGTGGATGGGAGCCCCCGTGCCGCAGTTGACGAGGAAGCGGGGCACCTCGAGAGGGGCAGCGCTTTTATTGGAGAAGGCAAAAGAGATAGCGCCCGTGTAGTCGCCCGTGGACGAGAAAGTGCGGTTGAGTGTGAGTCCTCCTCCGAGATCGTTGGAGAAAGAGACGGTGGTGCCCTCGCGGCGGACAGTGGCTGGGGCGGTTTCTTTCGAGGGGGAAATACCGCGGATTTGGAGCAGGGGATTGTGCCCCTTATCATTGTTGGTGACACGGGATTCGCCGAGGCCGTGGTGGGCTTTCAGGGTGATACGGCGGATGCCGCCGCCCTGTTGGTCGGTGATATCGTAGGTGGTGAGGTCGGTTTCGAGTGTGCTTGCAGACGGTGCAGCGAGGTAGTCTGGATCTGGGCCAGAAGTTTCTGCGGCTGGAGTGGAGGGGCCAATCTCTCTGAGAGTAGAAGCTGAGGGAGAAGAAGAAGAAGAAGAAGGGGATGGATGCTGGGCAGATTTTTGCTCTGCATCGAGGGCGATCTCCTCCGGGGTCATCGGGCGCGGGGGATAGAGTTTGTTGACGATGGGGCTCCAGGCGAAGACGAGCCCGAGGCACACCATCAGGATGACGAGTTCTTTGCGGTCCATAATTCTTTTTTCTCTCTTGTTTATCTCTACTCTAGGGGACGGGATCGTGCCCGCCTGACGACCATGGATGACAGCGCGACAAACGCGCGATGGCAAGCCATCCTCCACGCAAAACGCCATATCTCTCAACAGCCTCGGCGGCATAGATGGAACAGGTGGGGGTGAATCGGCAGCCCGACATGGGGCCGAAGAGGGCGGTGATGGCCGGGGAACAGACCATTTTATAAAAACGCAGAAGCACGAGGACAGTGCGTCTCGGCACGAGTTTCCAATCCGCAAGCCAGTGGAGTTTGGGCATGGTGGTCATGCGGGCATTGCGGGAAGTTGGGGTAGGAGACCTGCCTTGAGACATGCTGCTTCGAGTTGGGTGCGGAATTCTGCGGCGCTGAGTGCCGCAGCCGCGGGGGTGGGCACGATCACGATATCAGCGGTGCCGAGGATAAGGAATTGGCGCACTCTATAAAATTCCCGGACGAGTCTGCGGATTCTGGTTCGAATGACAGCGCCGCCGAGTCTCCGGTTGGTCACTATGCCGAGGCGGTTTAAGCCTTCTGTGCGGCGCATGGTGCCCACGGTAAAAAATTTGGTTCGTATAGCACGCCCATCTTTGCGCACACGCAGGAATTCAGACCGGCCAGCCAGCCTTTGTCGGTGGGTGAAGCGGAGACGCGCGGCCAAAAAACTGGAGTGTTAGGCAGTCGTCGGGGCGGGCGTGTGGCGGTTGTATTTTTTCTCAGTGCCTTTGCCGGCAAGCCGCTTGCGCCCTTCGCGACGACGACGAGCAAGAATGGCACGACCCGACTTGGTCGAAGCCCTGGCGCGAAAGCCAAGCTTGCGAACGCGGCGCCTTTTGGAAGGTTGGTAAGTCCGTTTCATAAATGAACCCACAAGCCTATATAAGAATCATGCTTCGTCAACGAATAAATGAATTTATTAAAAATTTTTCCTGATCCCTCAAAGGTGCCCTGAGGGGCTTTTTCGAATGGGGCACACGGCGGACTAGCCGCCGTCTCTGAGCCGCAGCGTTAGGCTTGCGCGATGATTTGGCGCAGCACAAAGGGCAGGATGCCGCCGTGGAAGTAGTAATCCACTTCGATCGGGGTGTCTATGCGGGACTTGAGCTGGACGCGGTCGGTGCCGCCGTTGGTGCGGTGGATGACTAGGGTCATTTCTTGCATCGGGTGCATATCTTTGGAAATGCCAAGAAGGTCGAAGGTTTCCGTGCCATCGAGACCGAGCGATTGCGCTGTTACACCTTCGGGGAATTGCAGGGGGAGGACGCCCATGCCCACGAGGTTGGAGCGGTGGATGCGCTCGAAGGATTGGGCAATGACCGCGCGCACACCGAGCAGTCGCGTGCCTTTGGCTGCCCAGTCGCGGGAGCTGCCTGTGCCGTATTCCTGCCCTGCGAATATCACTAGGGGGGTAGCGCTCTCGCGGTATTTTACGGCGGCGTCAAAAATCGGCAGAACCTCGCCGGTGGGCTGGTGCTTGGTCACGCCGCCCTCCACGCCGGGCACCATCAGGTTTTTGATGCGAACATTTGCGAAGGTGCCACGGGTCATCACGCGGTCATTGCCACGGCGTGAGCCGTAGCTGTTGAAATCCTCGGGTGTGACTCCGCTGCCCATCAGGTAAGTGCCGGCGGGGGACGATTTCTTGATCGAACCTGCGGGCGAGATGTGGTCTGTGGTGACGGAATCTCCGAAAATACCGAGCGCGCGAGCCGAGGTGATGCCGGGGACGGACGAGGGCGAGAGTTCGAAATTCTCGAAGAACGGGGGTTCTTGGATGTAGGTCGAAGTGCGATCCCATTCGTAAACGAAGCCTGTGGAGGAGGGAACCTCATTCCAGAGCGGGTTCTGCGCGGCAAAATCGGTGTAGAGGCGGCGAAAGACCTCGGGTTTGAGCGCGGCGCCCATGGCATCGCGCACTTCGGCGAGAGTGGGCCAGATGTCTTTCAGGAAAACAGGTTGGCCGTCTTTGCCAGAGCCAATGGGTTCTGAGGCGAGGTCAATATCCACCCGTCCAGCGAGCGCAAAGGCGACTACCAGTGGCGGGGACATGAGGAAGTTGGCTTTGATATTCTGGTGAACGCGCGCCTCGAAGTTGCGGTTGCCGGAAAGCACAGATGCTGCGACGACATCGTTTTTCACTACGGCGTCTTCGATGTCGGCAGAGAGCGGGCCACTGTTGCCGATGCAAGTGGTGCAGCCATAGCCGACCGTCTGAAATCCGAGCTGATCGAGGTAGGGTTGCAGGCCAGTCTGGGTGAGGTAATCTGTGACCACGCGGGAGCCGGGCGCCAGCGAGGATTTGACAAAGGCGGGCTTGGTGAGGCCGCGCTCCACAGCTTTTTTCGCCAAGAGGCCAGCGGCAAGCATGACACTCGGGTTGGAGGTGTTCGTGCAACTCGTGATGGCAGCAATCAAGACGCCGCCATGGCGGAGCTGGCCTGCGCCGGGAACTTCGAACGAGCGAGCCATGTCCGAGGCGGGCTTGGCATAGCCGTTATCGGCAACCGATTTCGAGAACAGGTCGGTGAACGAGTTTTTGAGTTCGGGGAGTTCGATGCGATCCTGCGGGCGTTTCGGGCCGGCGACACTCGGGCGAATCGTGGAGAGATCCAGCTCCACCACTTGGGAGTAATCCACTTGGCCTTTGTCCGGTATGCCCCACAAGTTTTGTGCTTTGTAATAGGCTTCGTAAAGGGCGCACTGCTCCTCGCTGCGGCCTGTGGCGCGCAGGTAGTGAACGCACTCTTCATCCACAGGGAAAAAGCCCATCGTGGCACCGTATTCGGGAGCCATGTTAGCAATGGTGGCCCGATCCACCACCGGGAGAGCTTTCGCGCCAGGCCCAAAAAATTCCACGAACTTGCCCACTACTTTGGTTTTGCGCAGGAGCTGGGTGACCGTGAGAGCGAGGTCGGTAGCCGTGACGCCTTCGGAGAGTGCTCCGGTGAGATGCACTCCGACCACATCGGGGGTCAGGAAATAAACAGGCTGGCCGAGCATGCCGGCTTCGGCCTCGATACCACCCACGCCCCAGCCCACGATACCGATGCCATTGATCATGGTCGTGTGCGAGTCCGTGCCCACGAGCGTGTCTGGGTAGCTGACACCGTCTTTTTGTAATACCCCTTTGGCGAGGTATTCGAGATTGACTTGATGGACAATGCCGATGCCAGGGGGCACCACTTTGAAAGTGTCGAAGGCCTGCATGCCCCACTTCAGGAACTGGTAGCGCTCGCGGTTGCGTTTGAACTCGTAATCCAGATTAATAGCCAGCGCCTCAGCAGAACCGGCGGCGTCCACTTGCACCGAGTGATCCACGACCAAGTCCACGGGCACCAAGGGCTCGACCGCCTTGGGGTTTTTCCCGAGAGCCTTCACGGCAGAGCGCATGGCAGCGAGATCAACGAGCAAAGGCACGCCGGTAAAATCCTGCAAAACGATGCGAGCCACGACAAAGGGTATTTCTTCCGTGCGCGGAGCGGAGGGAGACCAGCGGGCGAGCGTGAACACATCGGCGGGTGCAATTTTTTTCCCGTCGCAGTTGCGGAGCACAGACTCGAGCACGATGCGCACGGAGATAGGGAGTCGGGCCAGAGAGATGCCAGACATCTTTTCCAGCTCGGGCAGTGAGTAATAATCCGTCGCGGTGCCGCAGGGGAGTGAGAGGGTTTTGCGCGTCTGTTGCAGGGTGTTCACATCGGTAGCCATAGTTTGAGCATTATACCATGGAGAATTGTTGCAAAACTGCAAGACCGACTCGCAGATCAATTCCTCAAGCGGTTTTGGCTTGGGTTCTCCCAAACCATAGTGTAGGGTGAGATGATGGCAGTCCGTAATATTGAGCCCTCTTCTCAGTTGATGGTGGATCTGGATGGTTCACCCTCTCGCACTGGTGTGTATGTCGTGTGGGCTGTGCTGGCCACATTGGCTCTGCACGCCACTCTCTATGTCATACTTCTGAGCCTGCGAGTGCCTGCATGGGATGCCCCGCGTGTTGTCTCCACAAAAAGATTTTTTACCGTCAGCGAAGCCAAGCCGCAAGAGGACGCCATACCTGGGCCACGAGCCGGTGGCATTCTACCACAACCGA
The DNA here is from genome assembly GCA_020718645.1 of Verrucomicrobium spinosum. GTDB lineage: Bacteria > Verrucomicrobiota > Verrucomicrobiia > JADLBR01 > JAIBCM01 > DYRQ01. The sequence continues at coordinate 32,985 of DYRQ01000004.1, read as the reverse complement.
CTCCAGGAGCCGCCGCCGAAAAGCAGCCGCACCAACCCAAGCCCCTCCCCTACGAGCAGGCGTTCACCCTGAGCGCTCCCACTATAGGCACACCGCCACCCCCAGCGTTGGATGCCTCCAAAGAACCTGCTGACAGGGCTGCTTTGACCTTTGCTCCTTCACTACTTCCCACAGCTCCTGCCGGGCAGATGGGAGACACCGGAACACCTGCGGGTATGATTGGCCAGATGGGAGGAGCTTTAGCAGATGACCTGAAAAAAGGGCGCTTTGAACTCCCCACCAGCCTACCTGGCAAGGCCGCAGTCGAAGAGTTCTCAGCTAGCGAGGGTGGCGGGCTCGGTGCGGCTGGTTCTGGCACGGGTGCGCCCTTACCCACCTTCAGCGATGTTGAAAAACTTATCCGTGCGGACCTTAAAGATCTCACCATTAACCCAGACGGTTTGATCATTCGGCTGTCCAACGAAGTTCTCTTCGACTTCGATTCCGACCAGCTCCGCTCCAACGCCCTACCTCTGTTGCAAAAAGTGGCAGCCATCATGTCGCGATATCCGGGTGCCAATGTCTCTATCGAGGGCCACACCGACACCTTTGGCACCGACGACTACAACATGAAACTCTCCGAGCGGCGTGCCGAAACAGTCGGTTCGTGGGTGCAGAAAAATCTCAAAGCCGAGATGGGTTCATTTGCCATGAAAGGCTTTGGAAAAATGCGCCCGATCGTCAACCCGAGAGGCAGCGTCTCCGAGCAACAAGCCAATCGCCGCGTGGAGATCCATATCAAAGCACGGAAGCATTGACCTGGTTTTTCCGGTCTCAGTGCGTCGTAAAATAACGATTGCGCAAAAAAAATGAAAAAAATCAACGCACCCAAAACCCTTGATTCAAGCCCGAAAAATTTCCGTTTTAGTAAAAAACCGATTCAGCGAGCTTGCACTAGTTGATTTTAGTGTAATGAGTTTGTGTATAATAAAAATTCAGAGGATATTTTGTAAGCTTATATTCATTTACAATGAATAAAAAAGCTTGAGTTGTGGCAGGAAAGAGGCGAAATTTCTTACCTTATGAGAAAAGCCAACTTTCTCCGAACTGCACTCGCAGCGACCCTCGCTGTTGCCGGTTTATCCATTGCCTCACTCCCGGCTGAGACGGCCTATACTGTGCCGCAAGGGTATTTGAACCAGACGATCACCGCGCTAAAGACAACGGCCATTTCGTTCCCACTCTACGGGGAACCTGTGGTTGCAGGATCGCTGACATCGGTCGGGGCGAGCACGCTGGCAGACTCAAGTGCGAGCTTTTCTGCGATCTATGATGATGCCGCCACCCCGCATTACATCAGAATTACCAGCGGTGCTGGTGTGGGTCGATTTTTCAAAATAGCAACGATTACTGCCACAGATGCGACAGTTGATCTCGGAGTGACTGGTGTTGCTGTTAATGACGCTGGAGCCGCTGTGGCGGTTGGCGACAAATACGAGATTTTTCCTGGTGAAACTTTAAACACTCTTTTTGGTTCGGGAACTGGAACGCTGCTTGCTGGGTGGTTGACAGGGACTTCTGCAACCACAGCTGACAATGTGCAAATCTGGAATCCGTCTGGATCCTCGTGGAACAGTTATTTTAACACTGGAGCCACATGGAAAAAAGGTCTTACATCGAATCTTGGAAACACCGTGATCCCTCCCGATTCTGCTGTTTACGTTGTTCGAAGAGGTGTAACTGATCTCGTTTTGACCAACATCGGTTCGTGCTCCCCTACAAACATGAGAACAAGCATTCTGTCTGGCCCGTCTAAGAAGACATACATGGCATTTGGTTTTCCGGCGGATAAGACTCTCGCAAGTGCGGGTTTTCAAAGCATTACCGGATGGACCAGCGCATCTAGTGCGACGGCTGCTGACAATGTTCAGATATGGAATACAAGTGCGGCATCTTGGTCTACTTATTATTACACTGGCACCGCATGGAAAAAGGGTTTATCGACTGTGGATGCAAACACGGTGGCGCTCCCGGCTGGGACGCCTATAATGTTGAATATAAAGGGAACTCTTTCGGGCTCTAATCAGCTCTATACATCCGCCAAGCCGGCTGGATACTGAAAATTACATTTATTGTTTATTGGTTATGTTCTATTCTCAAATAAAGAAAGTTATTTTGCTCGCGTCCTTCATGCCTGCGGCGTGTCTAATGGCTGACTTTACTTGGGATGGTGGTGGTGGTAACAATAATCTTAACACAAGTGCCAATTGGGTTGGCGATCCTACAGCTCCTGTTGGTGATTACACTGATGGTGTTTTGACCTTTAGTGGGACGGCTAGAACATCTGTAGTTTTTAATGTAGGTGAAGTTATAGAGCCTACTTACGCGTATATTGACTCTATAGTTTTTGATTCAACGACGACAACGGGTTACACAGTGAGCGTTGCAACGCCTATAGAATCCTTGTTTTTTGCAGGGGATCCAGACACAAGTGCTGCTAATAGCTTGCTGCATGATGCGGCGGGCAATACCATTCACACTTTTTCGATGTCCATCACAACTGGTGGTTTCGCAAGTTCTACATGGACGGTAACGCACGCAGGCAGCAAGCTGGTTTTTAGTATGCCTGTCACGCTGGGATACGATTTGAGCGGTGGGAATGGCACTGCGCCGGGTGTGTTGACACTTGCTGGTGCTGGTGACTTTACCTTTAGTGACAATGTGGTTCAAGATACCAATATTGTAGGTCAGGGAATTACAAAGACTGGTTCTGGGACAGCGATATTTGGGGGAACCAATAACTACACTGGGGCTACCACGATTAGTGGTGGAACTCTTCAAATCGGCAACGGCGGCACGACAGGCAAATTGAGCACATCAAGTTCCATTACAAACAATTCCAATTTGGTGTTCAACCGGACTAACACGATCACCCAAAACACCGATTTTGCCAATGTCATATCTGGCTCGGGTAATGTAACCCAAGCTGGGTCTGGCACGCTAGTTTTCGGAGGCACCAACACTTACACAGGTGCGACTACCATTTCTGCTGGCACTTTGATCGTGGCCAGTGGCGGTAGCACCCATGACTCCAGCGCTGTTTCAGTGGCAGCGGCTGGCACCCTTGGCGGATGCGGCACAGTCAATGGCACTGTGGCTCTCAGTGGTGCTTTATCACCTGGGGATACTGCGGGTGCTGTCGGCACATTGACCACTGGAGCTGCGACAGTGAATACAGGTAGTGCAATGACGATTGATTTCACAGGCAATGTCAGCGGCGTTGCAGGCACCAACTGGGATCTCTGGACGATCAACGGTGCTTTGAATCTGAATGCAACCAGTGGTTCGCCCACGACGCTGACTTTGAACACGACGGCTGGGCTTACTGGATGGGATAACGCTCAAAATTATAGTTGGAAAATTATGGGAGCTACATCAGTTGTAGGTTTTGGAGCCGACGAATTTGCAGTGGTCTCCACCAACTTTTCCGATGATAACGCCTTGGGTGGCGGGACTTTTTCCGTCGCCAATGTGGGCAACGATGTGATGCTTAACTTCACCGCTGTTCCCGAACCTGCCACCATCGGGTTGCTGGCGCTCGGTGCAGGCGCACTTGCCGCTGCCAAACGCCGCCGCTCCTAGCGGAGGGCTTATGGGCGGACGGGTTCTAGCGGACGGCTTTATGGCGGCTGATGCCGCCAGCTAACAGCAGGAAATCGAATAACGACAGCGACCGGAGCGTTGTGGAGATAGCCTGCCGCAAGGCAGCCCAGAATGGGTGAGCGGAGCGAAGCAAATCGAATTTCGAATGCAGACGGCGGCAAGATGCCGCCGCTCCGTTCCAAACAATCCGAGACTACATGCCTGCTATCCGTGGTAAAAAAATCCGCTCTCCCATGCAGACACTTCGCGACTTAGTGTCTTCGCGTGAGATTTTTTGCGGCTCCCCATCAGTATGAATCCGTCTCGCCGCAGGACGAGTCCGTCTGCCGACGGATTAATCCTGTCAAAAAAATCTGCCATCTGAAATTTGCAATCTGAAATGCCTGCGCGTCTCCGGGTGAGACTTTTGCGTTTCCCCCCGTTGCGCCGCTGCGGGCGTGGCGGGAGTTTTTGCTTTTTGCAGAAAAGCGGCTGGAAGCCGCTTCTACTTTGGGGTCAGATTTCCCCCTGCTTGCCACTTGTTACATGTCGCGTGTCGCGTGTCGCTTTCGCCACACAGAGGGAATTCAGCAGCGAGTTAGACTTCGCAATAGATGGCTTCTGTTTGTGGGGTGGGAGCATGAAAACCCTCTTCGCGCAAGCCGTCCAAATGGAAAGCGATAGCTTCTTTGATGTTTTTCTGAATTTCGCTGCGCGATTCGCCAGTGGCGATGCACCCGGGGAGGTCTGGGGAATACGCAGAATAACCCGTCGCTGTATCTTCGATGAGGACTAAATATTTATTCATGCTTCAAATCTACCTGTTTGAATATACTCTTTTCGGTTCCTTTTGCAATGTCGTCAGAAAACTTTCCGGCGATAGTGACTAACCCTTTTTTGTGGAAATGCTTATACTGCCTATGGCTGCCGCGAGTTCTTGCCAAGAACCAGCCGTCGGCTTCAATGATCTTGATGACATCGCGCACTTTCACTGGAAACATGAAACGCCAAACCAGCACCGCAGTCAAAGATGAAATAGAAAATTCAAGAGAGATTTTTCGGGTGTTGAATCGGAGCGAAGCAAATCGAATTTCGAATGCAGACGGCGGCAAGATGCCGCCGCTCCGTTCCAAACAATCCGAGACTACATGCCTGCTATCCGTGGTAAAAAAATCCGCTCTCCCATGCAGACACTTCGCGACTTAGTGTCTTCGCGTGAGATTTTTTGCGGCTCCCCATCAGTATGAATCCGTCTCGCCGCAGGACGAGTCCGTCTGCCGACGGATTAATCCTGTCAAAAAAATCTGCCATCTGAAATTTGCAATCTGAAATGCCTGCGCGTCTCCGGGTGAGACTTTTGCGTTTCCCCCCGTTGCGCCGCTGCGGGCGTGGCGGGAAATGTTTCGGGTTTGGAACCGCGATCCGTATGCTGTTTTTATTGCAGCAACCCATAAATATGGGATATTGTAATCACTATGAAAACCACGCTCGACATTCCAGATGACATTTTTCGGAAGGTGAAAGCCCGTGCAGCTTTGCGCGGTGTTTCTCTCAGGCAATTCGTCACAGAAGCTGTGCGAGATAAAGTGGAGTCCGAGTCGTCTCTGGGCGGGTGCCGCACCGAGCCGCCATGGATGCGCGGGTTCGGGGCTTTGGCGGATTTGAAACAGGAAAACCGTGCGGTGGAAAAAAAGATCACCGAAGCGTGTGAAACCGTGGACGCTGAAGATCGGGCATGATTCTTGACACCAACGCGCTGTCCGCATGGGCCGAAGGCAATCCCGCGTGCCGCTCAGCCTTTGCTGAAGCCCAGCGTCTGCTCGTGCCGTCCATCGTGTTGGGAGAATATCTCTATGGTATCCGGCAGTCCCGCTACCGATCCCGTTACGAACAATGGTTAGCCGCGAACCTTCCGATGGCCGAGATGGTGCCGGTCTCGGATACCACGGCCGGCTTATACGCCGACCTGCGCATCCACTTGAAAAAAGCGGGCACTCCCATCCCGGCCAATGATCTTTGGATCGCCGCGATGGCTCTTGAGTTCCGACTCCCAATCTTGAGCAACGACACGCATTTCGACCTCATCCCTAGCATAATCCGGCTGCCGTTCTAAACCAGCATAGGGGCAGCATGGGGTCAACGCTTGACAATTGACAATTTTCTCCGGATGACACTCATCTGCTTCTCCAGTGCATGATCACTTTCCGCCAGTTTTTCCAATCGTCTGGCCACATAATGAACCCCACTGCCGTCACGGTAACCCCATTCGCGTGCAAGCTGGACCTGGCTCACTCCGCCAAAACGCAACAGTGCCCAAATTTTCAGTTTTTGATCTTCGCATCCTGCGACAACAGACCTGACCAACTGTTCGCGATCTTCCTGCTCCCAACGAGTCTCGACTCTGGATTCCTCGACCCCGGATTTACCGGAGATCATCTCTATCATCTTTTCAACAAAGTTCTCGCTCCCAATCAACAACCCCTCTCTCACCTCCGATAGCGGATCGGGCGTTTCCGCTTTGAGCACAAGTTGCCGCATATACTTAAGATACCCCCGCATCCCCGCCGCTTTCCCTTGCCCCCAAAATCGCAGGCAATCGTAATTTAAAGGAACTTTGTTCGTATTCTGGCTCCCAGTATAGCAGAGATGACTGCTCCACTCAAAACCCTGTAGTTGTTCCCAGCTTCCTACCTGCTCCAGCCTTCCTTTACGACGACGATGAATAGGGTTGAGATGGATATAGCAGATAAGATCCATACCGTAGTGATCATCTTCCACCAAGTGTGCCTTATATCTTCCCTGAAACAAATGTCCGACCCGATTCTTACATCGGTTGTAACGAATCGTGAATGTCGTCTGAAACCACCCCATCGCCTGACTCAGATTCCCCTGAGGGGTTTCCAGATACAAATGATAGTGATTGGGCATCAAGACATACGCCAGTAACCTTAGGTCATATCGCTCCAACGCCTCCCCCAGTGTCTTGAGGAATAATTCGTAATCCCGCGGAGTATAGAAAATCTTTTGCCTGCCATTACCGCGCGCCATGATGTGATACTGCGCCCCACGGTATTCAATTCGAATCGGTCTCGCCATCAAACTCTTTAATCACAACCAACACCTCTTGTCAATTGTCAAGCGTTGACCCCGTCACACACGCGGGGCTCGCGAAGGGGGGGGGGCATGGGAAAGAATCTCACGCCACGCTCGCAAAGGCGCAGCGGAAAATTCGGAATGGCTCGCACAGAGGCGCCGTGGGGATTACGGTCTGCCAATGGCAACAAAACGGCCTTTGATCTTTTTCCCGAACCAACCTGTGCTGTATCCGCCGCACGGGGCATCAGCATGAAAGATGTAGATGTTTGGGCCGCCGGCTCCGATTGGTGGTTCGATGGCTCCCATAGTTTGCGAGCCAGCCATGACGAGACGGCCTCGGGAATCCGCTCCAATAAAGATCATGACATGAGTGATGGGTGGTTGTCGCGTGGGTTTGTAAGTGTGCTCCCAGAAAAGGAGATCGCCAGCTTTGAGAGTGTTTTTCAGCCAGGCGGGATCTACTTGTCCAGAGGCGGAGCGAGGAGCGTCCCAGACACGCTTCTTTTGGCGCAGGAGATAATACTGATCCGAGGCCGTGCGCCCGATCTCTTTGCCAGTGGTTTTTTTGTAGAGATAGCGGGCTGTGTTGGAGCAATCCATTACCAGTTTCTCGGAAGATCCGGGAGGTTTCCACTGGCCGGAGTAACGGACTTTGTGACGGGCAATAGCGCGGGTTTCGGCGAGGAGTTTAGCACGGAGAGCGCTTTCGTTGTCCGTGGGTATGGGGGGTGGTGCCGCAGGGGTGGGTGCAGGGTGGGGCTGCTGGGGTTGGGTGGTGGTAGTAGTGGATACTACCTGAGGGGAAGAGGTGGGGATTTCCAGTTCTTGGCCGGGGTGGATCAGATCGCCAGACAGGCTATTGGCGTCTTGGATTTGGCGGACAGTGATGCCGTATTTCTTGGCGATGCGCCAGAGAGTTTCGCCGGAGGAGACCGTGTGGGTCTCCGCCAAGGCTGAGGCGCCAGAGAGCCATAGGACGGTGGAGGCAAGGAGGAGGCGAATCATGTCTTAGCGGGCGATCAGTCGCACGGCTACTTTTTGGCTGATGATGACATTGCCTTGGATGGCGATGCGAACCATCAGGAGTGTGACTTCGTTGCCTGATTTAATCGAACCCAGTTCTTTTGGGAGGGCTGTGATGTCCGTGGTGGCATAACGACCGACGGATTGGAGGAGCATGCCTGGTTTGATGCCGGACTTAGCGGCTGGGCTGTCCTCGACGACATCGGCTACTAGCACACCGCTGATGACTCGGAAGCCGAGTTCGCGAGCCAGTTCAGGGGTCAAGTTTTGGAGTTTTAGACCGAGTTTCTCTTGCAAGACAGCTTTGGGGTCGGCGGGCTGGGGAGGGGTGCGTGTGCCACGGGCGATAGCTAAAGCGTTTTCGGTCCAATCCGACACGATATCGGCGGGTATAGCGAAGCCGAGATTCTCCGCTGCCATGCCATTCTGTGTTTGTCCAATTTTCATGGAGCTGACACCGACGAGGTCGCCGGAGATGTCCACGATGGGGCCGCCGCTGTTGCCGGGGTTGATGGCTGCATCGGTCTGGAGCAGACCCGAGACTTGGCCGACGGTGCGATCTTTTCCGCTGAGTATGCCTACACTGACAGAGCTTTGAAAGCCGATGGGGTTACCCAGGACGATGACTGTTTGGCCAATGAGGTTGGGAGAGAGTTTGGAGACATCAATGAACGGGAACTTGGGCTGAGCCTCGCCAGAGAGGATCTGGATGATGGCGAGGTCGCGGTCTGGATCGCCATAAATGTATTTGCCTGGGTAGGTTTTGCCGTCGTTGGTGCTGATGCTGATTTTCAGGTCGGCGGCGCGGGAGACGACATGCTCGTTGGTGAGGATGTAACCATCGGGGCTGACGAGGAAGCCTGAGCCGAGGCTGCGCACGGTCTGCTGGTAAGTGCCTCGGTAAATTTGGGTGCCGAAGTAGCGGTTAAAAATGTCATCGGTGGGATCTTGGATAGCGCGGGTGACCAGCTTTTCGGTGTTGATATTGACCACGCAAGGCAAGGTTTTCTCCACGGTGAGCACCACGGGTTCCTTGGCAGGGACTGGCGTCTCGGGTGTCAGAGAGACGGCGGGGATTTTTTTTGGATCTTTTTTCTGGTTCTGTGCCAACGCGGGTATAGCAGGTAGCAGTAGCACGAGCGCGACAAAAATAATGCCTTTTCCGATTTGCAATTTCTTCAACATCACAAAGATTCCTTATACACTTATGACCACGCCGCAGACCGTTTTCCAAGTTCTTTCGTCTTTCGAGCGAACTTTTTCTTCAGGGATCCTCTGCGAGGATCATCTGACAGAGTGTCATCTGCAACTGGCGTGGTTCGAGCATCTCATACCCGCGACACTACGAGCTGCTGACGGTCGGGTGGTGGAAGTGATTCAGACGGGTTGGTGGAACCGTGAGTCGGGTCCCGACTTCAAAGGGGCGGCTATCCGGGTGGACGGTGGTCCTGTGGTTAAAGGTGACATAGAGTTTCACTTAGATGCTGCTGGGTGGAGCCAGCATGGGCACGAGCATGATCCACACTACAATCAGGTGGTTTTGCATATTGCACTCCGTGGGGAGAGAATCATCACCACTGCAGCAGGAGAAACAATACCGCATGTAGCACTTGAGGGTCAGTTGCCAGAGCTGTTTCATGGGATAGCCTCGGTATTGCCCAAGCATTGTTGCGGTAGTCACCCATCGTCCAAGCCCGGCCGTTGTGCTCATGAAATCGTGAACCTTTCACAAGAGAGCCTCCGCGAGCTATTGCGCGGGGCGGGAGTATTTCGCCTGATGCAGAAGTCGGCTCGTATTACGAGGCAGATTCGGCGCGATGGTCCGGAACAGGCGTTGTGGGAAATGCTTGCCGAGACTCTGGGTTACAAAGAAAATCGCGTCCCCTTCCGGCTAGTATCGAGGAATGTGCCCTACAAGCTTATCCGTGTCTGTGAGCAAAGCCGACGCGATGCACTTCTTTTTGGTGGGGCGGGGTTGCTTCCTTCTTCTGAAATCACGACTTGGGATGATGAAGCCCGCCATTACGCGGCTGGTTTGTGGGAGGAGTGGTGGCGGTTGCAGCAGACGAGTTCACTCGAAGAGATTACAGTCGCAGAGTGGCGTTTTTGCCAAACCCGTCCGTCCAATCATCCCCATCGCAGGTTGGCAGCGCTTTCAAGCATTGCACCACACTTAGGGGAGTTGCGTGACCTGTTTGGGCGTGGTGAGTTTGCGCAGGCTGCGAGGGTGATCAGCTTTCTCAACCACCCGTTTTTTCTCCGGCACCACGCTTTGCATGCGCGCCCATCTTCTCGGGTGCAGGCGCTGATCGGGACGGATCGTATCCGCGAGATGATCATCAATGTCGGCGCCCCGTGGTGGTTGGCCATGGGGGGAGAGGCGTTGGAAGTGCTCAGCTCTATCCGCCCTAGCGCCGAGAATGCTGCCACGCGGCTGGCTGCTGAGAGGTTTATGGGGCCATGTGCAAGGTTTTACAAGCCGACCAGCGCGTTGGAGCAGCAAGGATTGCTGCATATCTATCACTCCTATTGTTCCAAGGATTCTGGCAATTGTTCTCTGTGCACCGTGCCCGAATTTGTGAAGAGGGAGGCAGCTTGATGGGACAGTCTTTTGTGAAAATGGTGTGACGCCGCCCTTTTTGCTTTCTTGAAAGGCATTGGTGTGAGATAGAGCGGGCATGATTTGTCTCGTGACGGGTATGATCGCTGGGATGGAAGATGAGGCCCTTATCCGCAGGGTCGTAGATCTCGGCAAAAAAAACGGGCGGAATATCGAGGTGTTCAACGCCTTTCACCATTTCACCAAAGGTGGGAAAAAATCCTTCGAGAGACTCTTGGGCACGACGGACTATGTGTTCGAGCTGACGCGTGAACGGGAGTATGAGAAAATTGGATTCGAGATCCAGACCCGGGGTATTAAAGACGCTATTATCCGCGCCCCTGCCACCGTCGAGTGGAACCGCATCAACCGCAAATTCAAAGACCAACGAGTCATCCGCGATTTCATCAAACCCGACTTGATTGTCACGCTGATTGATGCCGAGTGGTTGATCCAGCGCCGTCTCCAGAGCCCTCCTGCCAGCGATGTTTTTTTCCAGACCCTGCGGGATCGGAGTCACACCGTTTATGAGATTCTCTCGTGGATGCATGAGGAGGTCAGTCTTTCAGAAGATTGGGCGCGCTACATGAATATTCCCCACTATGTCATCGCGGTGGGCGAGCCACCGGATGCGCTTTTCAAGCTGGTGGCCTATCCGAGCCCGTGGGTGGTCTATGCCAGCTATTCGATGACCTACGCCACTCCTGACAAACGCCAAGAGGTCAACCATGTCATCAACCAACTGCGCCGCTACTCGGTGGTCATAGACCCGCAGACGGTGGAGATCCCCAATGACGGGTTTGACTCGAAGGTGGATCAAGAGGTCATCTACGCTTACACCGTCCACCGCGATCTGCATTGGTATGTCGGGAAATGCCACGCTGTAGTAGCGATCCATCCTTACCCCGAGAGACCCCCGTTGTCGGCTGGTATGATGGATGAGTTGGGGCATGCACGCGATTACATGAAGACGCGTTACATGATTTTCCCGAAAGGTTTCAGCCCGTTCACCACCGATAGCTATATTGAAAAAGGCAGGCTTTTTGAAAAGAGCGATGCCTTTTTCGACTACATACGGAATGTGGAAGGGCGTCAGCCATTTACTGATGATTTCGAGTTGCAAGGCGATCTCTCCCTGCACAGCACCCCATGAACTCCATCAACACCAGCGCCCGAGAATTGGCGGGTATGATTGACCACACCCTGCTCAAGGCCGATGCCAAGGAAGCCGAGATAGCCAAGCTTTGTGCCGAGGCCGCCGAGCACGGTTTTTGGTCTGTGTGCGTGAATCCAACACGCATCCCGGATGCCGTCCGTTTGCTTGCGGGCACTCCTGTAAAAATCTGCACGGTGATAGGTTTTCCCTTGGGTGCGAATCTTTCGGGCACCAAAGCAACTGAGGCGGTTCAGGCAATCCAATCTGGGGCGCACGAAGTGGATATGGTCATGAATATAGGCCATGCCTTGGACGGGAAGTGGGACAGTGTCGAGGCGGACATTTGCGCAGTGGTGCAGGCTGCCTCGGGCACGCTGGTGAAAGTTATTTTGGAAGTCTGCTATTTGACTCCCGAGCAGATACGCCAAGCCTCAGAAATCTCAGTGGCAGCAGGGGCTGATTTTGTAAAAACCTCAACAGGGTTTGGCCCCGGAGGTGCGACGGCAGAGGCGCTTGGCATCATGCGTCGCGCGGTTGGCTCAGACAAAGGGGTCAAGGCTTCGGGAGGTATTCGTGATCTGGCAACATTTCTTGCGATGAAAGAGGCAGGAGCCAACCGTATTGGAGCTTCGGCATCAGTGGCCATTGTTACAGGTGCGGCCTCATCCTCAGCGGGATATTGAGAATTGCTTAGTTTTCTCATGGGATTCCGTGCCTAGCTTGGCAGGGTCTAGTTTTTCTCCCTCTAAATAGACTCCCTGCGCGTCCGAGCGTCTATCTGAGTCCCTCGAGAAAGAAATAACTCATTTTTTTCCAACTGCGGGCGATAAAGAGGGTTAAAGTGAATAAAGGATGTGCCGCAGGATGCGGTGCAGGTGGAGTCCATGAAGGAAAAAACGGCAGGCTGTTTTGGTGTGAAGTGGCAGGCGCTCGCTGCACTGGCGTTATGCTGGAGCTTCACGGTGTTGCACGGGGCAGAGCCCCCTGTTGCGGCCGAGCGCTACATCAGTTTTTTCCAAAAAATCCAAGAGGGAGAGAAGGCGGAATCTGCCGGCGAACGGGAGGGTGCGATTCAGTCCTACCGAGCTGCCCGTGATCTGCTGATTAAAATCCAAAAAGAGAACCCTGAGTGGCGCCGTGCGATGGTGGAGCACCGACTGGCTGGGGTGGAACGCAAGCTGTTCGCTCAAGAGAAACTCATGGCGGACGAGGTTCGTTATAAAAAAGAGATGACCAGAATAGAGGAGGAGGGCACGGCTACCAGCGTTCATCATCCAGTCGTGCAAGAGCTGGCATCCAACCCTGCTGGGGTGGGCCGGTTTGATCTCGCCGTGCCAACGCAAGCAGCGCCTTCTACTGTAGCGGATGGCTCCTCTACCCCCCGAGAGCCTCTCCCAGAAAATCAAAACCGCCGTCGGAATCGTTTGCTCCAAGAGCGTCTTGCGGCCGGGAGTGCATCCAGCGGGGACGCCCAGGCACAAAAAGCCGTGCGCGACTCCTACGAGGAGGCTATTACAGTGCTGAACAACGAGCTAAAAATCGCCCAAGCCCGTATCACAGAGCTGGAGCAGAACCTCACTTTAGTCAAAGGCGGAGACTACTTGAGCCTGATGAAAGAGAACCAGCAACTCCGAGACACAGTGTCTCTTGCCGAGGCTAAAGTGGCTCTACTAGCGCAATCAGAGCACGATGCCATAGAGTCATTGGTGTCTGAACTCGAGCAGGTCAAATATCAGTTGAGCCTCACGCAAGCCAAGCTCGATCAAGCTATTCAGTGATGCAGTGGCAGATTTCACAGATCTGACAATCAGCATAATTAACAGAATGTTATTGTTGCTTGATTGTCTTCGTAATGTCATTTCAATCCTTCAGGTTCAGAGCGAAAACCATTCAAAAGGAATAACTGCATGAAAAATAAGTCAACCATCACCCTGTTCTGCACCGCGTTTCTGGCTATTGCCTCCGCTTTGCATGCCCAAGATAAAACTGTTACACTGAGTTCATTGGAGTGGCAGCCGTATGTAGATCCCGCTGCCCCGAGCAAGTCCGTGATTACGGCTGTGGCTGAGGCTGCTTTCAAAAAGTCGGGCTACACCGTTAAATTCGACTTTTCCCCTTGGGAGCGAGCTGTGAAACAGGCGACAGAAGGTGTGACCGATGGTCTGTTCCCCGAGTATCCTGATGCGAGCCGCGATACCGACTTCGTGGCTTCTGAAAGTTTGCCGTGCGGGTCTTTGGCCTTGGCCAAGCTGAAAACCAAGAGCGTTTCATTTGCAAAAATGGAGGATCTGAAGTCCTACACCATCGGTGTCGTTCGTGGTTATGTGAACACTAAAGATTTCGATGCCGCCTCCTACCTCAAAAAAGAAGAAGAAGCCGACGATGTCAGCAACATGCGCAAGCTAGTGCGTGAGCGTCTGGATTTGGTGGTAGTGGATGCTCTTGTAGGCGATTATCTCATGGCTAACGATGCAGACTTGAAAGCCAGCAAAGACAAAGTGGATTATGTTCAGCCCGTGCTTGAAGAAAAAGTTTTAGTAGTGTATTTTTCTAAAAAAGCCAAAGATTATCAAGCTAAGCTCCAAGCTTTCAACGATGGATTGAAGGCGATCAAAGCCGATGGCACGATGGATAAGATCATCGAAGCCTCGGGTCTCAAAGGTAAGTTGAAATAAGCGGGCGACTTCCGCATTAGTTAGGGTAGCAGCAGGAGAAAATACTATGAAAAAACAGCGCACAATCGTTTATCAGTGTTCCATCATGATGGCCGGGCTTATTACCCTCGTCATGGTGAGCTTCGGCTGCTACCAGTATTTCACCACCCAGCACGATCTGGAGCAAGCTTTGGAAGCCAAAGCGAACCATGTGGCGCAGCGCCTGAGCAAAGGCGCTGTAGCTCCACTCTGGTCCGCGGATAAAAAGCTCGGAGTAGATCTGGCCAGCAGTGAGATGACTGACCAAGAGGTGTTCTCTGTGGTCATGACAGAAAAAGTAGGGGATCAGGATCGCTTTTTTGTTGGCGTCAAGCGTAGTGACAAAGGCGAAGTCGTGACAGTAGAAGAAGTGGTCAAGGGCTCCTACCTCATGCGTGCTGTGCCAGTGGCTAAAAACGATAAAACCATCGGATCCATCCAAATTTGCATGTCCAAAGAGATGTTGCAGAAAGCGCTGACATGGTTGGTTATTAAAACCGTGGCGCAAATTCTCATTACCTTGGCTGTTATGTTGTCTGGACTGGTATGGGTGCTGCGCAACCAAGTGGTTCGTCCCCTAGAGCTGGCTTTAAACCAGTTCACCGACATAGCCGAGACTATCGGGCAACAGTCAGGTGCAGTGGCTACAGCGAGCAATACTCTGGCTGAGCGAGCCGGCACTCAAGCGTCTGCTCTCGAGGAGATCAGTGCATCGCTCGAGGAAATCAACAGCATGACTCGCACCACGAGCGATAACAGCAAATCCACCAAGCAACTCGCCAACGACACACGCCAATCCGCCGAGAACGGAGCGCACGAGATGACCCAGATGCATCAAGCGATGGACGCGATCAAACAGTCGAGCGATGGCATCCAAAAAATTATCAAAACGATTGATGAAATCGCCTTCCAGACCAACATTCTCGCGCTGAATGCCGCTGTCGAAGCTGCCCGCGCTGGTGAGGCAGGTGCCGGTTTTGCAGTAGTTGCTGACGAGGTGCGCAGCCTTGCTCAGCGAAGTGCAATGGCCGCTCGCGAGACGGCTGATAAAATCGAGGACTCCATCCAGAAGAGCCAGGCTGGCGTGCAGATCAGCCAAAAGGTGCAAGGCACGCTGGAAGATATCCTCGGTAAAACTCGCACTGTGGATGGCCTTGTGGCCGAAGTGGCTACCTCGGCTCACGAACAAAGCCAAGGCATAGGTCAGATCACTACTGCGGTCTCCAAACTCGATAGCGACACCCAAGCTAACGCCGCAGCCAGTGAAGAGTCCGCCTCAGCAGCCCATGTGCTCCGTAGCGAAGCGGATCGTATGCGGGACACGGTTAACTCGCTGGCATCTCTGATTACCAATCGTTCGGCAGCTCAGGGATATCATCACAGCACGATGCCAGAACCCCACTATTCCCAGCCTGTGGCTCCTGAGCGCTCCGCCCGTCGGCAGATGCAGGTGCCAATAAATGACTTCATGCCTCCTGTTCCCGCCACCCAACGGCTCGTCTCCCCCGTGCGCGAGCGTTCGGGGGAGTTCGCGAATTTCTAAGAGGTTGTGAGATCTTCACGGATCTCACGACAGGCTGAGATCAGATCCTCAGGTAGGATATCTATCATGGCTGTCCCTTTCTGAATCACTTTCACGCAGGATCCGCGTGGAGCCCAGAGCTTGGGGTCAGTCGGGCCAAAAAGGCAGACGGTGGGAATCCCACAGGCTGCGGCCAGATGTGAGATGCCCGAATCATGCCCGACGAAAAGGGAGCACCTGCGAAGTATGGCTGCAAGCTCGGACAGCGGCAGTGATGCAGCTCGGAGGCAGGGCCACCCTGACGGCACGGACTCGATTAATCTCTTGGCGGAGTCGTTCTCTGCCTCGCCCGTGACCAACACCAAACCATTAGCCCCTGTTTCAGCGGCTCTTTCCAAAATTATTTTCCATTGGTCTAACGGCCAATTTTTCATCGCGCTACCGCTACCGGGATGCAGGGCCAACCAACGCCTCTGTTGATTTTGAAAAAAGCGATTCGCTTGCTCATGATCTGACGGCGAAGCAGTGAGAGAGGGGGCTTGGATCTGAGCTGGGATGCCGAGCTGTCTCAAAAAAGAGGAAAAATGTTCAGCCGCGTGACGATCGGTGGGACGAGGTGAGCCGTTGCAGAGAAATCGCTGAGCACCGCATCCTAGAATATTGGTCTCGAGGATGTGATCGGGGTCGTAGAGCCAAGACACCACACAGTCGAAAGAGGCGATATAGGATTTCCAAGCTGGATCGAGGTCGGCTCCCCGCGCGAAGAAGGCGGCAAAACCGCGTTCGTCAATCGCTCTTACACGATCGGCACAGAGTCCAAGAGCTAAGCAAGCGATGCGAGGGTAGCCGAGAATTTCTATATGCGCGTCAGGGTTCTGTTCGCGGAGGCAGCACATGCCAGGAAGGGTCAGGATGAAATCGCCGATAGCACCGCCGCGGATGAGGAGGTAGCGCATGGCGACCAGGATCAAGCAGTGGCCAAGAACCCGCAGGCAGCGCAGAGAAGACCAACCGCACACCCAACTAATCCTGTGATACGGGTCAGGGAGGGAGATGAGTGAAGGATATCTTGCAGGTCGCGGAACCTGTAGGGCGAAGCAACAAACACCATGCCAGAAACCGCAGCAACGTAGGCTATACAAGTGAGTGGCAGTCTCCAGAGTGAGGTGAGAGGGAAAGCGCTGCTCAGGATCACCTCGCAGCCTAGCACTAGCAGAAGCCCGACCGCACGAGGTAGCAGGAAGTCGCGCAGGAGCCAGCAGGAGAGTGCTCCAAGCGCCATGACGACGAAATTCATGACAGTGCGATGCTGGCTAAATTCACCGAGATCCACTATGCGGATGAGCCAGAGGGTACATACCACGGCGAAGGCCATGAGGACGGTGCCGAGGATGCTGTTGCGGGAGAGAGATCGAGCCCAGGCACCAAACGGTTTTGGCGCGAGGACGGACGGCAAAGAAAGCGTCGTGCAGAGCACTGCGCATGCTGCTGCGACCCACCAAAAAGGGATATCGTAAACCATCACACTCACTCTGTATCACAGGCGGGCAAGAAGCCAGACTTTTTCATGCTTGCCAAAGTGTGTGGGCAAGCTATCTGGCAAGCATGTCTCGCATATCTTTGATTACAGTTTTTTTAGGTGCCTGCCTTGCGGGTTGTTCGACAACAGGCCAAGACGGCAAGACGCCGGTGAAGCAGGTCAACCAGCCGGGTGGCACTCTCGTGAACACCCAGCCGCAGCCTGGCACGCAGATTGATCCTGCCTTGAATCCGCAGAATACCCAACAGGCACCCCAGACCATGCCGCAGGATCCGGCACCTGGCCAGCAGCAGGCAACAACCCCAGCCTCCGCTCAGCAGACTCCAGCTACTCAGGCTCCAGCCCCGCAGCAAAATACTGGTGTCCAGCAGAATCCTGCTGGCAACACGCTGCCCCCTCCTCCGGGCGCTCAGCAGCAACAGGCTCCTACCGCCCGTTATCCCTACGGCACCAAGATCGCTAGCAGGCCTGGTTTTGTGACCAGCCCTCACGCACCCACTGCAGGGTTAGTGGATGTTCGCGACCCGCAGTCTGGTCAACCTTACGCCCGTGGCACCGAGGTGAAGTGTCCCTACACGGGAAAAATCTTCATGGTTCCCTGATGGATCGTGGATGAATCGGTGTGCTATTTCTGCCGCCGAATCCCTCGCTGTTTATACGGGGAAGATCATCATTTTAACTTGGGCACTACCTATCTTGGCATACAGCTTCCTGCGGGACGGTCATGAATACTGATCCCGAGAACGGCTACCAGTCATCCGAGGGTTCCCTGCCGTTGAGTAGTGGTGAACATCATCACAAACTCAGGCGGAGCAAAGCTAAGCATGCCCCACGCTATGAGGGTGTGGTCAAAATAGTCTCGGAGGCGATTTTTTTCACAGTGGCAGCTCTGCTGGTAGCTGGGCCATTGGTGCTGGGTAGCATCCGCCCTTGGGGCACGGTTACCATCGGAATTATTTCCTCAGTGCTAGCGGTTTTGATCGGGGTGAAAATTCTTGTGCAGCCCGAGAAATCCTTTCGTGTTGGTATCCTCGACGCCTTTGTGGCTGGGTTCCTCCTCTACCTGTTTGTCTGGTATCTAAACTCTCCCATAGAACTATCCTCGAGGTTGGTGCTGATCCGCGCGATTGTTTACGCGTTAGTTTTTTACGCGGTCACGAGACACATGCCCTCCAACAAGCACGCCCATGCCCTAGCGATGGTAGTGGTGGCGGTTGGGGTATTCGAGGGCATCTACGGGGTTTTGATGTGGCTCCAAGAGAGTCCCTATATCATACTTGATATCCTGCGTGCTCCGCAATATGCAGGTCGAGCTGGTGGCACTTATAATAACCCGAACCACTACGCAGGCTATCTTGAAATGGCGCTACCTGTGGCGTTGGCTTACGGCCTTGCCTCGAAATGGCCGACACCCGTCCGCTGGGTGTTACTGGCACTGGCGGGATGTATGGCGTGGGGGATAATCGTTTCATTCTCTCGCGGGGGGTGGATGGTTGTGGCTGGGGCTATCTTCGTGTTTGCCCTCCTGTTGCTCCGCTATTCACGGGTGCCCAAGTTTATCCCATTTACCGTGATTGGCCTCGTGCTGTTGGCGGGTTTCGCTGCGGTGCTTGCTTTACCCATGATGATGGGTCGTTTTGAGAGCGTGATGAACGATGCGGAGGGGTGCAGATTTTATTTTTATGGTGATGCTCTGAAAATCATAGAGGCTCATCCATGGTTCGGCACGGGACCGGGCACATTTGAGTTTGTGCATCCAGCTTACCAACATCCAGGAGTTTTGCAGCGGGCAATTTACACTCATTGCGATTATCTGAATACTCTGGCAGATTACGGGTTGCTCGGTGGCTTGCTGGTGAACGGCTTTCTGGTGTTTGCTGTGACGCTGCTTTTTGTGGTTCGCAACTCTCTCAAGGGGCGTAACGACACGGCGATTTGGATCGGGTGCAGCACTGCCTTAGTAGCGCTTCTGCTGCATTCGGCTGTGGATTTTAATATGAACATTCCGGGAAATGCCCTGACTTTATTTGCGCTGGTAGCGCTCCCCTTTGCACTGCGTCGGGAGATGCCGTGGACTGTAGATGTCGGGCGTGTTCCTGCCTTCCTCTTTGCGCTTGTGTTACCGATATTGGCTGTATGGCTGGGAACTACTGCCACCTGCACTGGGTTGGCTCAGGATAGAGTTGCAAAAGCTCATAAAGTGGGCGAGCAGGGGGCCTTTGCTGCCATGGAAGTCATGGTCAAAGATGTGTTGACGCTCGATCCAAAAAACGATCATGCCCATCGTCTGCTGGGTGATGCTGCCCGGGTTAAATCCTACGCGGCTACTGATTTACAGGCGAAATTAGCTCTTGGGGTGGATGCGCTCGGGCATTACCAGAAGGCCACTAAACTCAATCCGCTGGATCCAAACAATGTGCTCAAACAGGCGGCAGTTTACCGTGAGATGGGACGGCTTGATGAATCTTTTATGCTTCTCAAAAAAGCTCAACGATTGGCTCCTTATAACAGGGATGTGTTTCGAAAGCTCGGGGAGCATTACCATAGCATGGGTATGTGGGTCGAGGCCAAAGAAAATTACTCCAAAGCGGCGGCATACGGGGAAGTGATATCGCCGCGCCTTTTGGATGAAGTGATCAAGCTGGAGCAACAGCAGGCTCAGCAAACACAGCAGCAGG
>DYRQ01000004.1:0-12957 GCA_020718645.1 Verrucomicrobium spinosum | reverse complement strand
TTGGATGAAGTGATCAAGCTGGAGCAACAGCAGGCTCAGCAAACACAGCAGCAGGTGGCGCCTTGAGAATCGGGCTTTACGGCGGCACTTTTGATCCTGTTCACACGGGGCATCTGATCCTCGCACGCGATGCCATGGAGCAGGAGTTGTTGGACATGGTGTTTTTTATTCCATGCGCCCAGTCTCCGCATAAATCAGACGACCCAGCGGCCTCGGGAGCGGACAGGCTGGCTATGCTGGTTGCCGCAACCGAAGGCCAGCCTGGCATGCAGGTCTCTGATATTGAGCTAACTCGTGGTGCTCCCTCGTATGCCGCTGACACAGTGGATTATTTTAGAAACAGATTTCGCAATTCTGTTTTTTACTGGCTGCTCGGGACTGACCAGAAAGACAAACTCCCAACCTGGCACCGTTATAGTGAGTTGTGTCAGATGGTGAGATTTCTCTACCTGCCGAGAGGGGGGCGAGGCCGGGGAACCGTCTCCCGTAGAATTGATATCAGCGCCACTGAGATTCGCGCCCGTGCTGCCTCCGGGCTACCTGTCACTCACCTCGTGCCAGTCGCAGTGGAGGCGATCATCTCCAAAAGGAAAATTTACCGATGAAAAAATACAATACCGGACGCCAACGCGCCCTGCTGTGCAAGCGGGCGTGCCAAGAGAAAAAAGCGCTCGACATCCGACTGCTGGATCTGCGCCAGCAATCCTCGTTCACGGACTATTTCGTGATCTGCTCGGCACAGTCTGATCCACAGATCAAGGCGATAGCCGAGGAAGTCGAGCGCGAGATGCGGGAAACCGCCGAGATCAAAGCTATCGGGCGGGAGGGTGGACCCTCAAGCAAATGGGCTGTTGTGGATTTTGGCGATGTGGTCGTGCATATCTTCCACGAGCAGGCTCGAGAGCATTACCGCCTCGAAGAACTCTGGAACGACGCGAAACAGGTTTGACCTCGTCCGAACATTAGGCTAGACGGAACATTCCCCGCCAAGAGTGCGGGGGGAAGCAAGGAGCAATACAGTGAGGCATACCATCTCAGTTCGAGTCGAAAATAAATTCGGTGTTTTGACGCGCATTTCCGGCCTTTTCTCAGGTCGGGGTTACAATATAGACACGCTCAATGTGGGACCCACCCACGACCCTAGCGTTTCCCAGATGACCTTGGTGGTGCAGGGAGACGACAAGGTTCTCGAGCAAGTCACCAAGCAACTCAACAAGCTGGTGGATGTCATCGAGGTTATTGATTTCAAGGAAGGCGAAGCGGTTATGCGCGAACTCATCCTCGCCCGTGTGAAGGTGGATGCCAAGACCCGCGCTGAGGTCATGCAGATCTGCGACATTTTCCGCGGCAAGATTGTGGATGTGCAGCGCTACTGCCTGACAGTGGAGTTGACGGGGGACGAGTCCAAGGTTGGAGCCTTCATCGGGCTCATGGAAAACTTTGGAGTGCTCGAGCTTTCCCGCACGGGTCGCATCGCGATGAAGCGGAACTGATCTACGCCTTTATTTTACCCAGCAAGACAACGACTGATACAACCAGAAAGAATTATGGCAAAAGTATATACTGATAAAGACGCCGACTTGAAGGCGCTCAAAGGAAAAACCATCGCAGTGATCGGCTTCGGCTCCCAAGGCCACGCCCACGCGATGAATCTGAAAGACAGCGGTCTGAAGGTCGTCATCGGCCTCTACAAAGGCAGCAAGTCCATCCCCGTGGCCAAGAAGATTGGCTTCGAGGTGCTGGAGACAGCCGAGGCGGTGAAAAAAGCGGATGTCATCATGATCGCCGTGCCTGACACCAAGCAGGGTGGAGCTTACGAGAAAGATATCGCACCCAATCTCACCAAGGGTAAGACCCTCGTGTTCTCCCATGGATTTGCGATCCATTTCAAGGCCATCGTTCCCCCGAAAGATGTCAATGTCATCATGGTCGCCCCCAAAGGCCCGGGCCACATCGTCCGCCGCCAATACACCGAGGGTAAAGGCGTTCCTACCTTGATCGCTATTCACCAGAACCCCGGCAAAGATGCGAAAAAAATTGCACTAGCCTGGGCCAAGGGCATCGGCGGCACCCGCGCAGGTGTGTTTGAGACCTCGTTTAAAGAGGAAACCGAAACCGACTTGTTCGGTGAACAGACCGTGCTGTGCGGTGGATGTTCCGCCCTCGTCATGGCTGGCTTTGAGACGCTGGTCGAAGCGGGCTATGCGCCAGAGATGGCCTATTTCGAATGCTTGCACGAGCTGAAGTTGATTGTGGATCTGATGAACGAGTCCGGTATCGCTGGCATGCGTTTCTCGATCTCCGAGACCGCCAAGTGGGGCGATGTCAGCGTCGGTCCCAAGATCGTGGATGCCAGTGTCAAGAAGCGCATGAAAGCTGCGCTCAAAGATATTCAGACCGGCAAGTTTGCCAAAGAGTGGATCGCGGAATACAAAGGCGGCTACAAGAAATACAACGCGTTGCTCAAGGCGGGCGAGCAGCATCCGATCGAGAAGACCGGTGCCAAGCTGCGGGCCACCATGCCTTGGATTCAGAAGAAAAATATCAAAGGCGTCCAAGCCGCTTACTAAGCGGTCGAGGTCAACGCGAAAAGGCTATGCCCTGTCTCTCCATCCAATTTGCCGAGCCGCTCGAAGCGGCTCGTGCTGATCAATGGGCGAGAGAGTTATCGGCGCTGGTTTCGCGTTGGACAGGTAAACCGGAAAATTATGTGATGGTGGTGCTGCGAGGCGGTGCCGCCATCTATTTTTCTGGCACGGCAGGCCATGCGGCTTGGTGTGATTTTTCTGCTATTGGACTCAGCGCGGCTGTGGCAAAAAAATAAGTGCTGAACTCTGTGAATGGATTCAGACGACAGCGGCTATTCCCGCAGACCGTGTATTTACAAAATTCTCTGATGTTGCAGCCGCCCACTGGGGCTGGAACGGAACGACCTTTGGATAATATGGTGAGCACTGCTGGGAAAACTGGGGACGGTGGATTGGACAGAGTGGATGACGGGTTCTGCTGTTTTGACCATTGACTAATCAGGAGCACATTTCATTCTTTTAACGCCTGTGGATTTACAAAACGCCAGACCTGTTGTCGCCCCTGAGGTGGTCACGGTGCTCATCATTGAAGATGAGCCGCCCCTGCTTGACCTCCTGCAACAACTCGTAGCGACGATCGGGTGCGAGGTCGTAGGCGCAGCTACACTCGGCGAGGCGAGGGGACTTCTCAAAACAGCTCCCCATTGTGCTGTGGTTCTGACCGACCAGCGTTTACCCGATGGCATGGGTCTCGATTTTTGCAAAGAGCTTCGCGCCTTTTATCCCAATTCCATCCGCATCCTGAGCACTGGTTTTATCGAGACGGATGTGTTGCTCCAGGCCATCAACCAAGGGGAAATTTTCCGGTTCATCACTAAACCCTACAACGCCGAGAATGTCCTGACTCTCGTGCGTGATGGTATTGCTCGGTGGAAAACAGACCGTGAAAATGAGCGTCTCAAAACGGCGCTGATCCAGAAAAACGAGCAGCTCGGCAACGCCAACACCAAGCTGGCAGCCGCCTTGGATAACTCCGTGGATCTCTGCATGGACATCATGGATCGCTACGACCATCTGCTGGCGGGTCATGGCGAGCGCGTGGCTCGCTGGTGCATCGCAATGGGTCGCGAACTGCATTTGTCCGAGACCGAGATTGATACTCTGCGCATCGCCGCTCTCATGCACGACATCGGGTTGGTGAGCGTTGAGCGTGAGTTTCACAAGCGGCAGCAGGTCGGCTGGGAAAAATTGCAGGCCGTTCAAAAAGCTGGTCTCACCTCCCACCCTGCCACGAGCGCCCAGGTCGTCCAGTTTCACCCCAACCAAGCAGTGGCCGAAGTGGTCAAGTGCCACCACGAGTGGTTTAATGGCAATGGCTACCCCGAGGGCATAGCTTACGACCGCATTCCTTTTTTGGCTGCGATTCTTGCGGTGCCTGACGCTTACGACGAACTGCCCTACATGCGTCAGGACACGAAGGAGTTTATCGAGCGCAATGTCTCGGTGCGCTTCCATCCTGAGGCCGCGCGTATTTTTCTGCACCTTTTTGACAACCGCCCTGAGTTTGGCGAGCGCGAGCGCGAAGTCACCGTCAGCCAGATGGCCGAAGGCATGAAGCTCACTAACAATGTCTATAACTCCCTCGGCGTCCTGCTTGTCCCCAAAGGCACAGCACTCACAGATCGCCACATCATGCGCCTGCGCCAATACAACGCCACGGAGCCGATCGCGCAGCGTATCTTCATCTCTGCTTGATTGCCTGTCCCTGTTCTAGAAAAGAAAAATAACTATGTCATTCCATCCCCTCGGACTTTCCGAGTCACTGATTCACGGGGTCCAATCTATGGGCTACATGGATCCTACGCCTATCCAACTCAGGGCAATCCCAGTTGTGCTTTCAGGGAAAGATGTGATCGGTTCCGCGCAGACTGGCACCGGCAAGACTGCCGCCTTCGCTCTCCCCATCCTGTCGCAGCTCGGACAGCACGGTAAACTCCGGGCGCTCGTCCTCGAGCCCACCCGCGAACTGGCCGCCCAAGTGGAAACAGCTTTCCGCGATTACGCCCGTTTTACCAACCTGCGTGTGACCGTGCTTTACGGTGGCGTAGGCTACGGGCAACAGCGCAAAGATCTTGCGGATGGTATGGATATTATCGTCGCGACCCCGGGCCGTTTGCTGGACTTCCTGGACGAGGGGGCATTTAACCTCTCTGACATCCAGCATCTTGTGCTCGATGAGGCTGATCGTATGCTCGACATGGGCTTCATGCCTGATGTTCGGCGCATCATCCAGTATTGTCCTACAGACCGGCAGACACTGCTCTTTACCGCCACGATGCCGCCCGAGATTGATCGTCTGACCAAGTGGGCTTTGCGTGATCCCGAGACTATCGAGATAGGTATGAGGAGGTCGCCAGCCGAGACGGTTCGGCACGCCTTTTATCCTGTGGCCTTGGGCCAGAAATTTGAGCTGCTCCTCTGTTTGCTCGAGCGCACGAACTACGATTGTGTCATCATCTTTACCCGCACTAAAATTGGTGCCGACCAGATCATGCACATGTTGCGTGAGGCCAACCACTCCGTAGTGGCTATCCACTCCAACCGAACTCAGCGTGAGAGGCTCGATGCGCTGGATGGTTTCAAAAGCGGTAAATACGAGGTGCTCGTGGCGACCGATATTGCCTCGCGTGGCATTGACATTGCCGGGGTGAGTCATGTCATCAACTACGATGTGCCCCAGCACCCGGAGGACTATGTCCACCGTATCGGGCGAACGGGTCGTGCCGAAACTGTAGGTGATGCCTTTACTATCGTGACCTCGGAGGATTTGGATCATGTGCGCTCGATCGAGCATTTCATTGGACAGAGTGTTCCCCGGCTCAAGCTCGAAGGTTTCAACTATAAATTTTCCGCTATTCTCGAGGGGGAGGGAGCCTCTGGGTCGGCGGGTAATCGCAAGTCCAAGTTCCGCAGAAGCTGAGCATCACCGGCACCCTCGTGCGGAGGGATACTGCTTGCAGAGTCGCGCTGCTTCGGGTGTAATGGCGTATGCCCGATGAAAAAAATGTCGTTTATGTGGTAGGCCACCAGAGGCCTGACACCGACGCCTGCGTTTCTGCCTTTGTCGCAGCCCGACTCAAAAAACGCCTCGACCCCACCAAAGATTATAGTGCCCTGATCCAAGGCGAACCCAACGCGCAGACCGCATGGCTTTTCAAACAGGCCGGCGAGGTTTTGCCTCCGCTTCGCACAGATATCCGTCCCACCGTAGGCGAACGCATGCGTAGTCACATTATGGCAGTGCGCGAACACGCGCATTTGGGTGATGTGCTCAAGCTCATGAAGAGCACCACGCGAAGCATGATCCCAGTGCTCGATGTGAAAGGCCGGCTGCTCGGAATCCTCAGTGATCGTCTCCCGCAGAATCAGTATTTCTACCACTTCAATGTGGAAGATTACCTCGGTGAGCTGCTCGATCTCGACGATGTGGTGCGTGCGCTTCAGCTCAAAAGTGTGGGCGAAGAGAGCATGGCTACCGCCTCGGGCAAAGGGAAATTCCGTGTGGCCATTCCACCTTTGACCAAGCTCATGGAGCTGCTCCAGCCAGGTGATATTTTGATCACCGGGCCTGATGCTGAAGTGATCGCTGGAGCCAAGAAAGATGGAGTCCATGCGATCATCATGGTAGATTGCAAAGCGGCCCAGGCGCGGGCCTTGGCCTCCAAGACAAAGGGGGTCTGCTGCTACCATTACCCCGGCTCGATGATGGCCTTCCTCTCGCAGCTCCCCATGGCCATACCGGTGTCGCATGTGATGGCGCGGGAGTTCCCGACCATAGGGCCTGGCGACTTCGTTCACGAGGTGGTCGAGCTTGCGGCTCAGACTCCTTATGCGCTCCCCGTGGTGGATGAGCGCGGGATCTTGCTGGGTGACTTCTCTCGGTCCCAAGCGCTCGATGTTGAAAAACGGCAAGTCATCCTCGTGGATCATTTCGAAAAAAGCCAGTCCATCGCTGGGCTAGATCAAGCTGAAGTGGTCGAGATCATAGACCACCATCGTGTGGGCAATATCGAGACGCTGCATCCTATTCGTGTGGATTGTCGCCCGATCGGTAGCACCTCCAGTATCCTTGCTTGTCAGTATTACGAGCGTGGGTTGTTGCCTACCAAGAGCGAGTCTCTGCTCATGCTCGGTGCCATCGTGGCTGACACTCTGTTGCTCACCTCACCCACGGCTACGGATGTGGATCGCGAGATGGTGGCCAAACTTTCGAAACGCTGTGGCGTTAACCTCCAGAAATTCGGGCGTGAGGTGCTCACGCTCAACGACGAGTTGGCTACGGGCGAGCCCGCCAGCCTCATCGAAAAAGATCTCAAAGAATTCCAGCATGGCGGTATTCGTTTCTTGGCGGCACAGCTCGAGACTGTGGATATCAAACTGCTCACACCGGAGCGGCTCAAGGCTCTGGTGGATAGCTTGCGCGAGGCGCGCCGTCGCTTGGGGTGCGCGTTTGCAGCACTCATGGTCACCGATGTTTTCCGCAGCCTGAGCCATGTGGTTGTCTGCGATGAGAG
This sequence comes from Verrucomicrobium spinosum, assembly GCA_020718645.1. Lineage (GTDB taxonomy): Bacteria > Verrucomicrobiota > Verrucomicrobiia > JADLBR01 > JAIBCM01 > DYRQ01. Next base: position 5,855 of record DYRQ01000004.1, on the reverse strand, counting down.
CCCCAAACGGGGAGCTTGGATTTTGGAGGGGGAACGCCCCGAGGTAGGCCGTGTTTACAGTGGCATGGTCTCGCGCAAAAAACAGCTTCTCCCCATGCTGCTCGAGCGGCTCGACAGCTACAAAGAAAATTGAACCCCAGCAGGTTTTGATTGAGATTCCTAAGCACACCTTGTTGAATACACGCTACTCCCATGTCAGAAATAAAAGTTAAAAAAATCAGGCGCCTGGACGCCCGCATCCGCGTCCCTGGCGATAAAAGCATTTCACACCGTGCCGTGATGTTGGGTGGCCTAGCCCGTGGCACTTGCAAAATCACAGGCTTTCTCCCCAGCGAAGATTGTCTCTGCTCCATGCGAGCCATGCAGGCGCTGGGTGCCAAAATCGAGCAGATTACCGATTCGCACCTAGAGATCACAGGTGTATCGGGCGAGTGCCGCCAAGTTTTGGAGACGATTGATTGCGGCAACTCTGGCACCTCGATGAGGCTTCTGGCTGGCATCCTCGCTGCGCAGCCATTCACTTCCCGGCTCTCGGGAGATTCGTCCCTGACTTCACGCCCCATGAGGCGGGTCATGATCCCCCTCATGCAGATGGGCGCCTTCATCGAGAGCGAAATGAAAAACGAGCGGGCTCCTCTGCGCATCAACGGCGGTAGGTTGCATGGAATCAATTACAAAATGCCCGTAGCCAGTGCCCAGGTGAAATCCTGTATCCTATTGGCAGGCATGTTTGCCGAGGGAACCACTTCCGTTACAGAACCGATGTCCTCTCGCGATCACACCGAGCGGATGCTGCGCCACTTCCTCGTGCCGAGTCGGGCAGACTCACTTCAGAAGTCTCTCGACGGAAAAGATATTCCTATCAAGGGCGGCGTGCCCCTCACCACAGTAGTTCACGGCGGCAGCATCCCAGAAGCGCGTGATTTTCGAGTGCCTGGCGATTTTTCCAGTGCTGCATTTTGGCTCGTTGCAGCTTCGGCTTTCCAGGGATCCCAGCTCTCCATCGAGGATGTGGGTTTGAACAAAACCCGCACAGGTCTCCTCAGCGTGCTCATGCGCATGGGCGCTCAGATTCGCGAGTATGTGGAGACTGGTAACGACACGGAACCCCACGGCAATCTCGAAATCACGGGGCGCGGACTTCATGCCACCACTGTGGACGGCGACATCATTCCGAATGTGATTGATGAGATTCCTGCTATTGCAGTCCTCGCCGCACTAGCTGAGGGCGAGACCATTATTAAAGATGCAGGGGAACTCCGCGTGAAAGAATCTGACCGCATCGCCAGTATCACCAAAAACCTCCGCGCCTTCGGCGTCCCTGTCGAGGAGGCAGAAGATGGCATGATTATCCAAGGCGGCAAGGCTCTCAAAGGCACCACGGTGGATTGTTTCGGTGATCACCGTATCGCCATGGCGTTTTCGATACTCGGACTATTCGCTGAGGGTGAGACACGCATCTTGAATACCGAGTGCATCCGCACCTCGTATCCCGGTTTCGAAAAACAGCTCGAAGCCATCATGTCTTGAACAAGCCCGTATTTTTTAAAAAGGAGATGAGATAGAAAATGCAGCATTTCGTAATCGCCATTGACGGCCCTTCGGCCTCTGGCAAAAGCACCGTAGCCAAAGCGGTGACCGCCCGGCTTTCAGGGTTCGTCTATGTGGACACCGGGGCGATGTTTCGCGCCATCACATGGCTTGCCATGGGCGCAGGCATCGCTCAGGAGGACACGGCAGCACTAGCACAGTTTGGGAGCGCCGCAGAGCTGAAGTGCGAGATCCAGGACGCAGCGACTGTCCTCTCGATCGGCGGAACCCCCATCCCCGCGCAGGAGCTTCGCTCCGCTTCCGTAGCTGCGACCGTATCGTATGTGGCTCGCGTGCCCGAAGTTCGCGCCAGACTAGTTGCTATGCAACGGGAGTTGTTGGCTTCCGCATCGCTGGTCATGGAAGGCCGTGATATTGGGAGCGTAGTGTTCCCTGAAACACCGTTTAAATTTTATCTCGAAGCCAACGAGGCGGTGCGGGCGCAAAGGCGTTCAGCGCAGGGCGAGACAGACTCGATCAGCCAGCGCGATAAGCTCGATTCCACCCGCTCAGTTGCACCGTTGATGGCCGTCGAAGGCGCCCAGATTATTGACTCCTCAGGTCTCGGTGTGAGCGAGGTGGTGGACCTGGTCGTGCAATCGTGCTTGGCCAAAGGATTACCGAAAGGACTGCTGGTGTGAGCAAGGAATTCGACTACGGGCGCTACGAGAAAGCCATCGGGAAAAAACTCCCGACCTACACGCTTTTTTACTGGGCTGCCCGCCTCTTTTTCCAAGGCATCTACCGCATGCATGTGCGCGGTGCCGAGAATATCCCGCCCTACGGCGGTTTCATGATTTGCTCGAACCATCTGAGTTTTTACGACCCGCCCTTTGTTGGTTGCTGTTTCCCTTACCACATTTTTTATTTCGCCCGAAAAACACTTTTGAACAGCAAAGCGGGCCGGTGTCTGCTCCCCAGATTGAACACCATTCCCATAGACCAAGAGCGGTCAGACATCTCGGGCATTCGCACCACCCTGCGCGTGCTCAAAGGCGGCGCACCGGTCATGGCATTTCCTGAGGGGGCTAGAAGCAGGGACGGTAAACTCCAGCCAGCCCAGCCGGGTATTGGTATGCTGATTGCCAAGTCGGGAGTGCCCGTGTTGCCTGTGCGCATCCGGGGCACCTTCGAGGCTTTGCCTCGGGGAGCTAGCAAACCGCGTCTCTGGCCACTGCAACTGCATATTGGCAAGATGATGCCCGCCTCGCTTTTTGCTGGCGGCAAAGGGGAAAATGCTTACTTGCACTATTCGCAAAACATCATGGAGGAGATCGCACGACTATGAAGAAGAAAGCTTACGCCCTAGCGGGTGTGGATGTAGATTTAGGCAACAGAGTAAAAGCCGGACTAGGCGCAAAACTCAAGTCCACAGGACGCCCTGAGGTGCTCGGCAAAGTCGGTGGTTTCGGCGGACTGTTTAGCGCGAAATTTCCAGGCTACAAAAACCCGGTGCTCGTCGCCAGTATAGACGGTGTCGGCACCAAACTGAAGCTGGCCTTCATGACCGGCAAACACGATACCGTCGGTGCCGATCTGGTGAACCACTGCATCAACGATATATTGACCCTCGGTGCCGAGCCGCTCTTCTTCCTCGACTATATCGGTGCGGGCAAGCTGGAGCCAAAAATTTTCAATGCTCTCATCAAGGGCATGACCTCCGCCTGTGCCGCGTCCAACTGTGCGCTCATCGGTGGTGAGACCGCCCAGATGCCGGGCTTCTACGCGCCGGGCGAATACGACCTCGCGGGCACCATCGTCGGTGTCGTGGACAAAGGCGCGATGGTGGACGGCTCTACGGTTGCAGTGGGAGACATCATTGTCGGACTGCCCTCCGACGGACTTCACACCAATGGCTACTCGCTGGCTCGGCAGATCGTGTTTGATAAAATGAAACTCAAGCCCACCGACCTCTTTCCCGCCTCTCGACGCACGGTGGCTGCGGAGTTCCTGCGGGTTCATCGCTGCTATCTGGCCGACATCGTGCGCCTGCGCCAAGCTGTGAAAGTCAAAGGCATGGCACACATCACCGGCGGCGGCTTGGTGGACAACCTTCCACGCGTTTTGCCAAAGGGTTGTGATGCTCTGATTGACCTAGAGTCTTGGGAGGTTCCCGACCTGTTCCAAGTGCTTTGCGGCGAGGGCAGATTGCCTGATGACGAGGCCTACCAAGTTTTCAACATGGGCATAGGCTTTACAGTGGTCGTCTCTCCCAAAGAACTCCAGAAAACGCTCGCCTTGACCAAGGGCGTCATCATTGGACGCATCGTCAAAGGACGGGGCAAAGTTCGCCTCGTGCGCGAGGGCTGAGCCCCCCACGGCCCGGCTTGCGCTGAACGAGGAGCATGGTTCACCGTTTTGATTATCTGGTGCTAGGCAGCGGTATCGCTGGCCTGAGCTGCGCCCTCAAATTCGCCCCGCACGGGCGTGTCGCTGTGCTCACGAAGAAAAACCGCGCGGAATCCAACACCAACTACGCCCAAGGTGGCATTGCCTGTGTCACCTCTTCTGAAGACACATTCGGACTGCATATCCGCGACACCCTCGATGCTGGAGCCGGTCTCTGCAAAGAGCGGGTGGTCCGAGAGATCGTCGAGGATGGGCCAGACCGCATCAAAGAGTTACTCGATCTCGGAATAGAATTTTCCGAGCGCGACATCCCTTCCAAGCCTGGTGAGCGAGAGCTGGATCTGGGACGCGAAGGAGGACACTCCAAACGGCGTATCCTCCATGCCGAAGATATGACCGGGCGCGAGATCGAACGGGCGCTGTTGGCGGCTGTCGAATCTCATCCCCGCATCCAGATGTTCGAAAATTATTTTGCCGTGGATCTGATCACCACACGCAAAGTAGGACTCACTGGCTCGAACCGGTGCATCGGCGTCTATGCGCTCGACAGCAAAAATGGCGGGGTTCACACCTTTCTGGCCACTGCCACTGTTTTAGCTACGGGCGGCTGCGGAAAAGTCTATCTCTACACCACCAACCCCGACATTGCCACGGGTGACGGTGTGGCTATGGCTTTCCGGGCTGGAGCCCGGGTGTCGAACATGGAGTTCATCCAGTTTCACCCCACCTGCCTCTACCATCCCGAGGTGAAATCTTTTCTCATCAGCGAGGCGGTTCGCGGTGAGGGCGCAAAGCTCGTAGATGCCCAAGGCCAAGAGTTCATGCACCGCTACGACCCGCGCAAGGAACTTGCCCCTCGCGACATCGTCGCCCGCGCCATTGATGCCGAGATGAAACGCACTGGCGCCGACTGCGTCTATCTCGACTTGACCCACAAGCCCGAAGGTTTTGCTGAAAGCCGCTTTCCTAACATTTATCGGACTTGCCTGAAATACGGGATAGATATGGCCGAAGATCCCGTGCCAGTCGTGCCGGCTGCCCACTATCAATGCGGGGGCGTCGTCACCGACACGCAAGGACGCACAGAGATCGAGGCACTCTTTGCCATTGGCGAGGTCGCCTGCACCGGACTCCATGGAGCCAACCGGCTCGCCAGCAACTCGCTCCTCGAAGCTGTAGTGCTGGCCCATCGCGCTGCGACAGTTGCCACTGCCCTGCCTCGGCTCCCAGAAGATTTTCCCGCTCCTACTTGGGTCGCCGGGAATGTGGACGAGCCCGATGAAATGGTCGTGGTGAGCCACAACTGGGACGAGGTGCGTAGGCTCATGTGGGATTATGTCGGCATCGTGCGCAGCAGTAAACGCCTCCAGCGCGCCCTTGCCAGGCTCAGGAACCTTCAGCGCGAGATACAAGATTTCTATTGGAATTTCAAAGTCAATACCGACCTGCTCGAGCTTCGCAACCTCGTGCTCGTCGCGCAGATCATCGTCATTAGTGCCTACCGTCGCCGGGAAAGCATCGGGCTCCACTACACGCTCAATTACCCCGATGGCGTTCGACTGAGTGATCCGCCCCAAGACACCGTCGTGGATCGCGAAGACCCCGCGTTTGTCTGAAACACGATTTCTGACTGTTGCTTCTCAAGAATTGTTGACTGACCCGAATGGCGCTAACTTTAGCCTGCTTTGGGATGCTATTTCAGAGTGGCGTGAGCATCCTGCTCGCGTGCCTTAGATAGAGCCTGTCCGCAAGGACGGCATTTTCAAAAAGCTCTATGGCCACCATTCATTTTCCGAGCGTTTGAGTGGGTGATATTTATTTGCTGGGTGCTATTTTTCATGTCAGAAACGGGGTCAGTCCTTGTCAGAAACGGGGTCAGTCCTTAATATTGACCTTTTTGCGTTTAGACAGCTCGT
>DYRQ01000113.1 GCA_020718645.1 Verrucomicrobium spinosum | reverse complement strand
GATCTATCCGTGGTGAAAAAGTCCCCCTCCCGAACATCCTGTTCGACCTGCTCGCCGAAGGACAAGTCCGTCCACTGACGAATCAAAAACTGAGCCCTTTCCCCTTCGCCGGCTAGTCCTCATCTGGGTTCCAAGCAGAAGCTAACTGAAGAATTTCGTGTGGTCTCGGCTATTCCTCTCGACAAATACGCCGACCCAGCCGAAAAGGGCGCAGAGGAAAAAACGATGGTCAGATCATTCATATTCGAGCAGGGAAAACTCGTCGGCGAGGACATAGACCTCGACGCCCTGCGCCTCATCCGTGCCGATCCGGGGCTCTATGTCTGGGTGGACTTGGATCGCCCCACCGAGGCAGAGGTCAAACAGGTGCTCGAAGGCGTTTTCAGCTTCCATCCTTTGGCGATCGAAGACTGCGTGAGCCTCAGTCCCTTGCCCAAAATCGAGGACTACGAAGACTACCTGTTCATGGTCGTTCACGGCGTGGATTTTTCTAAAGAAGAACAATTCTCCACCACGGAACTGGACATTTTCTTGGGCAAAGAATTTTTGGTGACCTACCACACGGCGGCTCTGCGTAGTCCATTGGCTGTCATAGATCGCATCAAACAGAATCCGAATAATTGTCCGCGAGGCCCTGATCGGCTGGCCCACTCGATCATAGATTTTCTGGTGGATCACTACCGCCCAGCGCTCGAGGAACTCCGCCAAGAAATTCAAGAGTTGGAGAATGACCTCTTCGACGCGCCGAGTCGCGATTTGGCCAAAGACATCCTTTTTGCCCGCAAAGAGCTTTCCCAATTCCGTGCGATCATGCGTCCCCAGCAAGAGATCATCTCGCGCCTAGCCCGTGGTGAATTCAAGATGATACGCTCGCACTTGTTGCCCTATTTTCGCGATGTCGCGGACAATATCGCCCGCTATGACTCCGACGCTGTGATCTACGGGGATCAGCTTTTCTTGGCCTTCGATGTTTACCTGAACCGGGCTCAGATGGGGACGAACGAGGTCATCAAAGTTCTCACGATTTTGACTGCTGTCACTACCCCGATCACCGTGCTCGGCTCTTGGTATGGCATGAATTTTCACGGAATGCCCGAGTTGTCTGCGCCCGGTGGATACTGGGTGGCTCTGATCTTCACAGTGGTCAGCACCATCGTCCTGATGGTCTATATGCGCTGGAAAAAGTGGATCTGAGTCTGTTTTACAAAATAACTTGAAACTCAGCCCCTGACACCTACCGTTCAGCCATGCCTGCCTCGACAGATTTCGGCTATAATTCCAAGGTAGAAGGCAATGTCATCATGACTCGCCTCGATGCCGCGATTAATTATATCCGTAAAAACTCACTCTGGCCCATGCCCATGGGTCTCGCCTGCTGCGCTATCGAAATGATGGCGGCAGCCTGTTCTCGTTACGACATCGCCCGCTTCGGCGCCGAAGTCATGCGGTTCTCTCCGCGCCAATCTGACCTCATGATTGTCGCGGGAACCGTGACTTACAAAATGGCGCAGTCGGTCAAGCGAATCTACGACCAAATGCCCGAGCCTAAGTGGGTCATCGCCATGGGTGCCTGCGCTTCCTCTGGCGGCATGTATCGCAGCTACGCTACGCTCCAAGGCATTGACCGGCTCCTGCCTGTAGATGTCTATGTCTCTGGTTGCCCACCGAGACCCGAAGCTTTGCTGGAAGGCTTGATGACTCTTCAGAAAAAAATCCAAGCCTCCCGCGGCACCTTGGCCGATCTCAAAAACCCAGAATCCTCGCTCCGATGAATCCTGATAACCTCCAGCAACGATTGCAGGACGCTTTCCCCGACACCATCGTCCGCCTACCCGATTTCCGTGGCGAGGTCTCTTTCTCCCTCTCCGATTTTCGCAAAGTGGCGGAAGTGGCCAAGTTCCTGAAAAAGGACTGCTCGTTTGATTACCTCGTGGACATCAGCAGCGTGGATCATGCAGGTCAAGAACCCCGCTTTGAGATGGTTTACGAATTTTATTCCATCGGCGCCGGCCAGTATATTCGGCTCAAAACAAAAATCACCGCTGAGCCACCCGTTGCGCCCACCCTCTGCGGCGTCTATGCCACAGCCAACTGGCACGAGCGCGAAATCTTCGATCTCATGGGCATCTCCTTCGAGGGACACCCGGACCTGCGCCGCATCCTGATGTGGGAGGGCTACCCCTATCATCCCTTGAGGAAAGAATTCCCGCTCGAAGGCTTTGAGAGCGGTGGCGGCGATGACCGTTTCACCAAACCTGCACCCATGGAGGGTGGCCCCTTCGTCACCACTCCCGCAAGTTTGCCCCACTGCCGCGAACCCCGTTCCAAGACCCCGCTTTGAGATCACCGACATGGCTACGACTGACCTGACCACACCTGATATAGCAGCGAGATTCGCCTCCCACGCCGAGGACTTTAATCGCGAGGCTCCCGAGGGCGAGAAACTCGTGCTCAATATGGGACCCTCGCACCCCAGCACCCATGGCGTGCTCCGTGTCGTGCTTGAATTGGACGGCGAGATCATTACCAAAGCCGATCCCGACATCGGCTTCCTCCATCGCGGCGACGAGAAGATCGCCGAGAACATGACTTACAACCAGTTCGTGCCCTACACCGATCGTCTCGATTACTTGGCGCCCATCGCCAACAATGTCGCTTACGCCTGTGCCGTGGAGAAACTCATGGGCTGGCAGCTTCCGCCCCGTGGCCAAGCCATCCGCGTTCTCTGCTGTGAGTTGGCCCGTATTTCTTCCCACCTCCTCGGTGTCGGCTGCTTTGCCATGGATGTCGGTGCCATGACGGTCTTCCTCTACACCTTCACCGAACGCGAGAAAATCTACAACCTCATGGAGTGGCTCACGGGCGCCCGTTTCACCACCAGCTACACCCGTATCGGTGGCATGACCCGCGATCTGCCCGAGGGTTTCCTCGATGCCGTTATTCAATTTTGCAATGAGGTCGAGCCACGCATTGACGAGGTGGATCAGCTCCTTTCACGCAATAAAATTTTTGTAGATCGCACCAAGGATATCGGAATCATTTCCCGCGAGGATGCCATAGATTTCGGTCTCACCGGCCCCAACCTCCGTGGCTCTGGAGTGGATCTCGACTTGCGCAAACGCCACCCCTATCTCGGCTACGAGAACTACGAGTTCGAGGTTCCCCTCGGCAGCGTGGGCGACTGCTACGACCGCTATGCCGTCCGCCTCGAGGAGCTGCGCCAGAGCGTCAAAATCGTTCGCCAAGTGGTGGCTCGCATGCCCTCCGGTCCCATCCATGTCCCCGACGCGAAAAACTATCTGCCCACCAAAGACAAAGTGCTCACCGGCATGGAGGAGCTGATCCACCAGTTCATGCTCGTCACCGAAGGACCCAGCGCCCCCGAGGGTGAAGTGTATTTCGGTGCGGAGAATCCCAAAGGCGAGCTCGGCTTCTACATTTGCAGCAAGGGTGGGGGAGTTCCTTACCGCTTGAAAATTCGTGCTCCTTCCTTTGTCAACCTGAGCATCCTCCCCAAACTCCTGCCTGGTCACATGATCAGCGATGTAGCCTCCATCTTGGGTTCTTTTGATTTTGTCATGGGAGAGTGCGACCGTTGACCCGTGCTGCGATAATCAGTTTTTTGAGATAAACCTATTATGAAAAAAATTTACTCTTCCCTCCGTCAAGTGGCTTTCTGCGCAGTGGCTGCGCTAGCGCTGGCCGCGTGCAGCAAACTCACCGCTGAAAATTTTTCCAAAATTCAGGCCGGCATGACAGAGCAGGCTGTTATCCAAGTGCTCGGCAATCCGACCAAGATGGAGTCCGGCTCTTTCTTGGGTATCACGGGGAGCGTTTATATCTACAAGTCGGGCGACAAGACAGTCCGCGTGAATTTTGTCAACGGCAAGGTCATGGCCAAGGAGGGGAGCCTCTAATTATGAGCGCTGAGCCCACCCCGATTCCGGCCGATCTGCCTGCCGATTTTCTGGCCGATGTAGATCGCACGGTTTCCCACTATCCCGTTTCCATGAGGAGTGCCTCGCTCCCTCTACTCCACCTCTGGCAGGAGCGGTTCGGATATATCAGCGACCCTGCGGTCAAATGGATCGCCAATCGCCTCGGACTTCAGCCGATTAATGTGCTGGAGCTGGTGACTTTCTACCCCATGTTCCGCCGCCATGCGGTGGGCAAGTTCCACATCCGTGTGTGCCGCACCTTGTCCTGTGCGCTCGGGGGCGGTTACGAACTCTTTGAAATTTTGCGCGAGCAGATCGGTGCGCAGGGAGACGGACACGGTGTGGCGGTCTCGCCCGACGGACGGTTCAGTATCGAGTTTGTCGAGTGCCTTGCAGCCTGCGGCACCGCGCCAGTCATGATGGTCAACGACGATTTCTACGAGCAGGTGAACAGCCCCACCAAGGCTTCCGAAGTGCTGGCTCACTACAAGGGCAAGGAGTAACGGTTTATGGCTGCGACCGAGAAAAGAATGATCCTGCGCTTCGTGGATGAGCCGGGCTATACCAACGATATCGAGTGCTACCTGCGCCACGGCGGCTATGAGCAGCTCCGCAAAGCTGTCGGCATGCAATCCGCCGACATCATCAATGAAGTCAAAGCCTCCGGCCTCCGCGGCCGTGGCGGTGCAGGTTTTGGCTGCGGACTCAAGTGGAGTTTCATCCCTCCCACCAACACCAAACCCGTTTACCTCATCTGCAATGCGGACGAATCTGAACCCGGCACTTTCAAAGATCGCCAGATCATTCACCGAGATCCGCACCAACTGATCGAGGGCATGACCATCGCCTGTTTTGCTAACAGGGCGCACTTGGCCTACATCTACATCCGCGGCGAATTTCCCGAGGGTGCCCGCATCCTCGAACGCGCCTTGGACGAGGCACGCTCGAAAAATTTCCTCGGCAAAAACATTCTCGGCACCGGTTTCGACTGCGAGATCTATGTCCACCGCGGCGCAGGTGCCTACATCTGTGGCGAGGAGACAGGTCTCATCGAATCGCTCGAAGGGAAACGCCCTTACCCTCGCATCAAGCCTCCCTACTTCCCCGCCGTGCTCGGTCTCTACATGAGCCCGACTATCGTCAATAATGTCGAGACCCTCTGCCATGTGAAACACATCCTCTCCATGGGCGGTGCAGAGTATGCCAAGCTCGGCAAGCCGAACAACACCGGCACCCGCATCATCGGCGTCAGTGGCGATGTGAAAAATACCGGCTACTACGAGTTCGAGGTGGGTGCCCTGACCCTCGGCGAACTGATCTACGATGTCTGCGGTGGCATCCGCAATGGTAACAGCCTGAAAGCGGTGATTCCTGGTGGATCCTCTTCAAAAATCTTGAAAGCTGGAGAGGTTTACCGGATCAAGCAGAAAGGTCCCGATGGAGCCATGGTGGATCGCGATTTGAGGTTGGAAGATATTCCTATGGACTTCGATACCATGGCGGCTGTGGGATCCATGGCTGGCTCTGGCGGCGTCATCGTCATGGATCACAAACGCGACATGGTGGACTGCCTCCAAAACTTGAATGAATTCTACGCCCACGAATCCTGCGGCCAATGCACCCCGTGCCGCGAAGGGTCGCTCTGGATGAAAAAAATCACCACACGACTCGTCCACGGCGAAGGCCGTGCCGGGGATGTCGCCACCCTCAAGAGCGTTGCCGATAACATCGCGGGTCGCACAGTCTGCGCCTTCGGTGAAGCCTGCTCGTGGCCGACCCAGAGTTTCTTGGCCAAGTTCAAAGACGAGTTCGAGGCCAAAGCCAAAGCGGGCGTTGCCATCTGACGATATTTTTTACGATAATACTTATTCCACCAACCCTCCTACACTCTCACACCACAGACCACACACCATGAGCACAGCAGCCGACCAGCCGATGATCAATGTCCAGATAGACGGTGCCTGGATGCAGGTCCCCAAAGGCACCAACGCCGTCGAGGCAGCCAAGCTCGCGGGCAAATTCATCCCCCACTATTGCTACCACCCGAAACTCGCTGTTGTCGGCAACTGCCGCATGTGTCTCATCGAGATGGGCATGCCCAAGATGAACCCCGACCGCACCCCCGAGATCGGGGCGGATGGCAGGCCTGTGATCTCGTGGATCCCGCGTCCTGCTATCGGTTGTGCCACCCAGCTTTCCGAGGGCATGGGCATCCGCACGGACAGCCCCATGGCACAGGATTGCCGCAAGGGGGTCATGGAGTTTCTCCTCGCCAATCACCCGCTCGACTGCCCCATCTGCGACCAGGCCGGCGAGTGCAAACTCCAAGAATTTTCCATCGGCTATGGCAATGCCGAAAGCCGTTTCGCCGAGGAGAAAGTCAAAAAGCCCAAGCAAGTGGACATCGGCGAACGCATCATGCTGGACGACGAGCGCTGCATCCTCTGCACCCGCTGCATCCGTTTCACACGCGACATCGCCGGTGACGACTGCCTCGGCATCGTCTCCCGTGGATCGCTCAACTATATCGCCGTTCACCCCGACCGCCGTTTCGATAATAATTACTCCCTCAACACCGTGGATCTCTGCCCTGTCGGTGCGCTGACGAGCAAGGATTTCCGCTTCAAAATGCGCGTCTGGTTCCTCAAGGAAACCAAGAGCATCTGCACCTCCTGCGGCACTGGCTGCAACATCCTCATCGGCTCCCGCGAGGATACCGTCCACCGCCTCACCCCCCGCGATAACGAAGCGGTCAACGGCTCGTGGATGTGCGATCACGGACGCCTCAATTTTCACGCACTCGAAGACGAGAAACGCCTCACTCATCCCGCCGTTCGAGTGAAAGGCACACCCTTTAACACCGACTGGGCTGACGCTCTCGACAAGCTGTCTGCCGAGGTGAAAAAATTTGCGCCTTCCGAAGTCGGTATTGTGGCCTCTGCCCGCATGACCAACGAGGAACTTTACTTGGCCCACCAGCTCCGCGCCGGACTCGGCGAGGGCACTTTGGTTACCGTGCCACGCCCGCAACAGGCGGATCATCTGCTCGTTTGTGCCGATGGTAATCCCAACACGAACGGGGCTGCCAAGCTCGGCGTCGCCACCGATGCAGATTCTCTCGCACGCCTGCGCGAGGCAGTGGAACAGGGCAGCGTGAAAGCGCTCCTCGTCTTCGGTGAAGATCTCACGCTCGCCGGATGGGATGCCTCGCTCTTGTCCAAGCTCCAGCTCCTCGCGGTCTCCTCCATCCTCCCCCATGCCACTACAGATGCCGCTACTTATCTCCTGCCCTCGGCTGGTTTTGCCGAGAAACGGGGCACCATGGTTTCACTCAAGAACCGTATGCAACGGGTCAATAAAGCTGTGACAGCTCGCGCTGAAATTCGCGAGGACTGGGAATACCTGGCCGGGCTCTTACGCCGCTCTGGTGGCAAAGCCTACGCGCAGTGGGATGAAGTATTTGCTGACATGGTAGCAGCCACTCCGGCCTTCGCTGGTGTGTCGTGGAATTCCATCGGCGACGCCGGCATCGTGTTAGCCTGATATTTGGCTGCCGCAGGTATCTTACCCTCCACCAGCACAACACGGGCTGGAAGCCTGTGCTACTTTTTTGGGAAAGCTCACGCCACGCTCGCAACGGCGCAAAGAGGGGGGAAGCACGCGGAGTAGAAATAGGAAAAAACTCCGGCAATGGACGGATTTGTCCTGTGGCGAGCTGGATTAATAGGAGAGGGCTATCTTGCAAGAAGGCTCAAAGGAGTGATTGATTCCATTG
>DYRQ01000112.1 GCA_020718645.1 Verrucomicrobium spinosum | reverse complement strand
GTTGACCGAAAGCGGGGGGCTTGCGTTGCTGCGCAGAAAGAACAGGAAAATCGAATTCTCGGTGGAGCTGAAGCCACGCGGATAATGCGTTTTGCAAAAGATGGCAAGTCGTCCAGTGCAGCGTTGTCAGCCAGAAGGTGTTATCGCCTGATAGCACCTTGGGTTTCCGCCTTGCCCTGAACCAAAAATCCGGCGTTTTAAATGGCATTTCAAGCTTGACTGGACACTAGAATGAACGGCTAATTCCCTTGTTTGTTAGCAACCCATGAGCGAAAAGCCCGATATTTTTACTGAAAAGGCACTGGAGAACCTCCAGGTGTCAAGGAAGGTGGATGTGGTGGTTGCGACGACTTCTTCGTGGATGTGGTTTTTGCTGGTGGGGGTGACGCTGGCGGTCGTGGCGTTAGTTTATTGGGGTTTTTTCGGGACGATGGTGGACAGCGTTCACGGAATGGGGGTAACGGTGCAAATGGGTGGGGTGGATGCGGTTATCGCAAGGGGGCACGGGATCATCGAGCACCTCAATGTTGAGCCTGGTAGCCGTGTTGTCGCAAACCAAATCGTCGGTCAAATCTACCATGCGGAGAATTTTTTTCGGATGAGGAAAATTGAAATTGAGTTTGAGCAACTCGGTCTTCGAAACAAAGAAATCAAGAGCGGCATTTTGCAGGTTACGCAATCGAAGATCGGAGCCTCGCAGCAGAAGGAACGGGCGATTGGTGGCTTGCTGGGAAAGCTCGATGCGAATACGAAGCGCACGGCGGAGATCAACGAGCAGTTCCGCAAATTAATCGAGACGGGTAGCTCATCGAAGATGGAGTATTACAAATCTCTCCAAGACATGGTGCAGACGGAATCGCAGGTGACGAGCATGCTGCTGCAAACCATCGAGCAGGAGGTCTCGCAGAAGGACATCGAATGGAATAAGCAGCAGACCTATCTCGATCTGCTCAAAGAGCAGCATCTCAAGGAGCAAGAGTTGGATCTCGCATTGAAGATGTTTAACGATAGCTACTGGCTACGGGCGGTGGATGAAGGGGTGGTCATTGAAGTGCTCAAGGGGGTGGGGTCGCCGGTTGTGCCAGGGGATCGTGTGGCGTTGATCAGCAGCGGAAAAGGTTCCGACCTCCGGCTTATCGCTTTTGTCCCCATGCAGGACGGTAAAAAAATCCGTCCGGGAATGAGCGCGTTTTTTGCGCCGGCTTCGGTGAAGGCGCAGGATTACGGTTACATCCAAGGGGTCGTGATGTCGGTGAGCCAGTTTTCGGTGAGCAAGGAATCCATCGCCACCGAACTCAAAAATACGGATTTTGCGGAAATGGTTGCAAAGACGGGCGGACAAACCCGCGTGGTCGTCGAGCTGATGTCGGGCGAACGCGGGCCAGGAAGCTTCCAATGGACGAGCCGGAACGGTGCGGGTATCGATGTGGATGCTGGTGCCTCGGGCTCCCTGCTCATCAACACGGCCTACCGCGCTCCGGTCAGCTATGTCATCCCGTATCTGCGGGAAAAAATCCTTGGCATCGGGGCTGAGTAATGATGCAAACCCTTGCGAGACAATGAAAAGAAACGCGCATCGGCATCGTGTGCGGACTCCGACGGTGTTCCAGATGGAGGCGACGGAGTGTGGGGCGGCATGTTTGGGGATGGTGCTGGGTTACTACGGATGCCATGAGCCAATCGAAAAGCTGCGAGTGGCTTGTGGGGTTTCGAGAAACGGCAGCCAAGCCTCTCTCATTCTGAAAGCCGCGAGGAGCTACGGTCTCGAGGCGAAAGGGTTCAAGGTTTCGGTGGAGACGCTTGGCGAGAAGCATCTGCCGGCGATCCTTTTTTGGAACTTCGAGCATTTCGTTGTCTATGAAGGCCGGCGAGGCGACGAGTTTTTTATCAATGATCCGGGATCTGGCCCGAGACGAGTCCCTCTTGCAGAATTTGAAACATCCTTTACCGGTGTCGTGCTCACCTTTCGACCAACGGCAGATTTCAAGCGAAGCGGGAGTCGGCGAGGTTTGATCCGGGCGTTGCTCCCGTTGCTTTGGCAGGTGAAATCGAACTGTGCGGTGGTCGTCTGGGCGGGGCTCCTGCTTATTTTGCCGGGATTGTTGCTGCCGACGATGCTGCGCATTTTTGTGGATGAAGTGATGTCGGACAAAGCAGGGTGGCTGGTGCCGTTGCTGATGGCGTATGCGGCGACCGTGCCAGTGCAGGTGCTTCTCGTGTGGTTGCAACGCTTGGCTTTCCGCCGGGGTGAACTCAAGCTGGCCACCAACAACACCGTCGCCATGCTCGGCCACTTCTTTACCCTGCCAGTCGAGTTTTTTCTCCAAAGGCACTCCGCCGACTTGCAGCACCGAGTGATGCTGAACTCCGAAGTC
The DNA here is from genome assembly GCA_020718645.1 of Verrucomicrobium spinosum. Classification (GTDB taxonomy): domain Bacteria; phylum Verrucomicrobiota; class Verrucomicrobiia; order JADLBR01; family JAIBCM01; genus DYRQ01. The sequence continues at coordinate 5,380 of DYRQ01000112.1, read as the reverse complement.
GCCAAGACGGTTTTCGGACAAATCGGAAACAGTGCGACCCAAGCACTCACGGCGTTCTTTTTCCTTGTGCTCATGTTTTTTCTCAGCCCGTTCCTTTCCTGGATCGTGCTGACCACCGCAATCCTCAATTTTCTGGCTCTGGCTCTGGTCAATCGCAGCCGCCAAGTGCTCAACCAATCACTCGTGACCGTCGAGACAAAATTGATCCAGCGTTCCATGACTGGAATCAGCCTCATGGAAACCCTGCGCTCAGGCGGACGCGAGGATGACTTTTTTTCCGAATGGAGCAACGAGTTGGCCGAGTATGTGAACCGGCGTCGGAGGATGCAGTATTCTGCCACGCTGCTCAACATCCTGCCAGTGCTGCTTTTTGGTCTGAACACCATGCTCGTCCTATGCTTCGGAGCATGGCAGATCATCGAAGGCGGGATGACGCTCGGCGGGATGATGGCGTTTCAAGCGCTCATGGCGGGGTTCGTTTCGCCGATCAATAGCCTCGTGATGGCCGGAGCGGAAATGCAGGAGTTGCGCGGCTCGGTCGAACGCATCGAGGATGTGTTCCGGTATCCGTTCACCGAGCGATTCCGCACGACCGGGAGCGACGAGAGCCTCCGCCCGGGAAAGCTTGAGTTGCGCGACATCTCGTTCGGATACAGCCGCTTAGCTCCGCCGCTCATCGAGGGTTTTTCCCTGACGCTGGAGCCTGGTAGCCGCATTGCGATTGTCGGGACTTCGGGTTCAGGCAAGAGCACGGTCGCAAAAATTGCAGCAGGGCTTTTTACTCCGTGGCGGGGGGAAATCCTGCTCGGTGATAGACCGCTCGCGAATTGGTCCCGCGACGAATTTTATCGTTCGGTGGCATCGGTGGATCAAAATATCATCCTTTTTTCGGGGAGTGTGCGGGAGAATCTGACGCTTTTCCAGAGGCACGCTGATGCCGGCGATCTGCACAAGGCACTCGGCGATGCCGGGATCGTTGCCGAGCTTGCACGGCGTGGTAACGAACTCGAAATCACAGTCGGTGAGATGGGCAATAATTTTTCTGGAGGGCAACGCCAGAGGCTCGAAATCGCCCGTGCTCTCGCCCGGAATGCGCCCATTCTCATTCTCGATGAAGCGACCAGTGCGCTAGACCCCACGACTGAGCTCATGATCGACCGGGCGATCCGCCGCCGTGGCTGCTCTTGTCTCATCGTCGCCCACCGCCTCAGCACGATCCGCGATTGCGACGAAATCATCATGATGGAAAATGGAAAAATGATCGCACGCGGAACCCACGCCACGCTCATGGAATCCAGTCCGCCCTACGCGAATCTCATGAAGCTGGAAACCGAAAAGCCCCATGCTTAACGAACCGGTCACTCAAATTTTTGCGGAAGGACAGATGGGCACGATGGATTCTAACCGGAGCGTCCCACTCGATGCCTTCGTCGGCTTCCGGCATTTGCTCGAAGGCGAAATCAACCTTTTTGCAATCGCTCCAGACGGTCGCAGGGTTTATCTGCTGACCCTTGCCAGCGGAGACATCCTGCCAGCCCTGCCTGCTGCGAAGATAAAAACCATCGCCGTCCCCGTCGTGGATACGCGCTTTGTGGGAGCCATTACCAGTGCGGAACCCGTATTGCGTTCATGCCGCGAGAGTCTTCTTGCAAAGCTGCCCATCGAGGGCGATGCGGCTGGGGAACCCGTAAAACCATTGCGACCAGACGAATTGCTCGAAGCATTTGCCGAGAGAGTTTTATTAGAGGATGCCCGCTGCGAGCGGCGGAGGGACGAACGGAGGGTCTCCGATGAACGACGCAGCCAGAGTGCGGTCCGTGCGCAGTTCGACCGCCTGCGCGGACTCGTTGACGATACGGCGCGGGACGCAGTTGCAGAGAACCCCGTGGGTCGCCTCCTGAGCATCCTCGCAAAGCGTTACGGTCTAGACTACGAAGAGCCGGAACTCCCGCCTGGCCTCGAACCCGATGCGCGATTCCGTGCCTGTATGGAGGCGAATCACTGGCGCTTCCGGAAGGTTCGTTTCGGGGAAGGTTTTTTCCGTGGTCTCGGCGAGCCGATGGTCGCATTCAAAACCGACGGACAACCCGTGCTCATCGAAATCGGAGGAAAGCGTTTTTTTGATCCTGCGACTGGGAGAAGTCATCCGCTCGATGGCCGATTTGCTTCGGAGTTGCGCCCGACCGGATACCAGATTTACCGCACTTTTCCAGATCGGAAAGTGGTTGTCGCCGATATTCTCAAACTTCTTTTTTCTGGTTCGGCAGGCTTCGGGGTCGCGATGGCATCCGTTGGACTCCTTGTCGGCGGGCTAGGGCTGGTGCAACCGGTTGCTGTGGAATATGTGACCGGCAGGATTATTCCCACGGCAAACAGCGGGGAACTCGGGAATCTTCTCGTGCTGCTAGTCGCCCTCAGCGTGAGTGCGACGCTGCTCAATGTCGTCCCCCAGATTCTCCTCCTCGCCTTCGGATCCCAACAGATGGAACGCTTCCAGGCCGCGATTTTTGACCGCCTATTCCGCCTGCCCGTCAGCTTTTTTCGCCGGTATGATGCGGGCGACCTCTGTATGCGCGTGCTTGCGACGACCCGCATCCAAGAGCAAGTTTTCACCGTGGCTTCGCAGCAATTTTTGAGTTCTCTCTTCGGTCTCGCCAATGCGGTCATGCTTTTTTATTACAGCCCTGGGCTGGCAACCGTTGGGGTGACGGGTTCCCTTCTTTACGCTGTGCTGCTGCTGGTATTTTTGCGCAGTAGCCTCTTGCCGCTCGCCCAAGTGGCGGCAAGCTCAGGACGCCAAGCCGCATTGCTCAAGCAGATGTTTGACGGCATTGGAAAAATCCGTGCTGCGGCTGCGGAAAACCGAATGCTCGCCCGCTTCATGGAGGATTTCATTCCGGGGCAAGAGGCCGCATTTTTTGCAGCATCCGCCGCCTGCCGGGTCGCTCTGCTCGGCATCATTTTCCCGGCGGCACTCACGATCCTGTTCTTTTATTTGGTTGGCGATGTGTGGAGGGACAAAATATCGTTGGCGCAGTTCTTGGCATTCATGACTGCGTTTGCGGGATTCAGCCAAGGAGTTCTCGGGATTTCCAATGGGATTTGGGAACTCTGGTCGGTCGGTCCAGAGTTGGCCCGTTTCCAGCCGATTTTCGACGAAAATCCCGAGAAGGTTTTGGGTAGCCACGCGCCAGGAAAACTCGATGGCAAGGTCGAGCTATCGCATGTGACCTTCCGCTATTCCCCGGAGAGTCAGCCAGTGCTTCGGGAGGTTTCGCTCGTGGCGAACCCAGGCGAGTTCGTCGCGATTGTCGGGCCGTCCGGGTCCGGTAAAAGCTCGGTGGTTCGTCTGCTGCTCGGATTTGAATCGCCCGAGGCAGGCAGTGTTTTGTATGGCGGGCAAGATCTTGCCAACCTCGATGTCCGTGCAGTGCGCCGCCAGATCGGCTGCATCTTGCAGAATGGACGCATCATTCCGGGAAGCATCCTCGAGAATATCGCCATGGGAACCGGTTGCCCGCTCGTCGAGGCCGAGGAAGCCGCTCGCATGGCCTCGCTCGATGCCGACCTCCGCCAGATGCCCATGGGGATGTTCACGATGGTCGGCGAGGGCCTGATCTCCGGCGGCCAGCAACAGCGAATCCTCATCGCCCGCGCACTCGTTGCACGACCCTCGATTCTAATCATGGACGAAGCGACGAGTGCCCTCGACAATGCCACGCAGGAAACCGTCAGCACGAATGTCGAACGCTTAAAAACCACGCGCATCGTTATCGCACACCGTCTCTCGACCATCCGAAACGCCGACCGAATCTATGTCCTCGCCGATGGTGGAATCCGCCAGACTGGCACTTACGAGGAACTCATCGTCCAAGAAGGTCTTTTCCGAGACCTCGTTTCACGCCAACTTTTATAATTTTTTGCCCATGATTAAAAACGCCATCATCCTGACCCTTGCGCTACTGGCGGCTTTTTTCCTGCTTGCCAGCATCGGTATTTTTCAATTTGGCTCGCCTTCAGAAAACGCCGCATTCACCCGCTTCGAGCGCGAACGCATCCGCGCGGTCCATTCCGCCCCCGTCTGGCACATCGGTTTCATCAACAATGAATCGGTAGGCGATGGCAGGGAAATTTCTGAGGGGGTTCGTTTCGCGCTCGATCGGGTCAATGCCGCTGGGGGGATTCTCGGGAAGCAAGTCGTGCTTTCCGCTTTCGATACCAAAGGGGATTTCATGGCGAATAAATTCCAAGTGACGCGACTGAGCGAGGATCGCGCCACGGCGTTCCTCATGGCTCCCTATTACACCTTTGAAGTGCCAACGACGCGGGCGATCTCGAGTTTTTACGCCGTCCCGACCGTCGCCCCATCGGTGATCAAGCCAGAATTCCTGCCCAAACTCGATCCTGACCTTTTTCTGACCGCATTACCTTCCATCGATCTCTGGACACGCCCGATCGTGGCCACTCTGCGCGATCGTGGGTTTCAAAATATTTTGGTGATCGGGCCGCAGATCGAGCACATGGGCGGTGTCTTTGCGGCGCAGATCGAAGACGAACTCCGGCAAGACAAACATTTCGGCGAGGTTTTCCGGTGCAGCTACGAGCCCCCTGCCAGCTACCAATCTCTCTACCAGTCGCTCAAATTTTACCGCGACAACCGCACTTTCGATGCCATCGTTTTCACCAGCACGGCGGAGGATTTGCAGGTTCTCGGGCAAGTCATGAAGGCTGCCAAGATCAGCATCCCGGTCTTCGGAACGAATATCTTGGAACATTCCGATCTCCGCGAATTTGCGAAGGATTTTCCCGCCGAACTTTTTTATCCGCGGACTACGGGTAGCATCATCAACCGCGACGACTACGATGATTGGGTGCGAAAATTCGGAACCCCTCCCGGCCAGTGGGCGCAATACGGGATTTTGAGTTGCGAGCTATTTCACGAAGCCCTCGAAAAGGACGGACGCTATGTGCCGACCACGCTCATCGAAACGATAGAAAAATTACTGCAAGACCGGAAGCTCTCGGAAAAATACCAGATCCATGTGGAACTGACCACATTCCAAAAATAAGTTCAGCACTGGTCGCAGAGCTTACAGAGCCAGGATGCCTGAAACTCATGCTTCCCCCCATTGGATCACGGAATGATTGCGGACTTCCCCTTAAATTTGGGACACGACGGAGCGTATCCCTCCGCGGCATTATTACCGTTCAACGGGAAACGAAAACAGTTTCATTGATTTTCCTGTCGCTCTGTTTTTTATGGGCTGACTTCATGATATATGAACCAACCAATTTCTTGTAAAAAACCTGCGCAAAGCGGCGATGCACCGACCTAAAAACCGTTCTTATGAAGCGAGTTATACATCCCTCCACTAATTCC
>DYRQ01000111.1 GCA_020718645.1 Verrucomicrobium spinosum | reverse complement strand
GGTGGGCAAGATGCCCACCCTCCGTTCGTGGCGGGATCTAAGAGGAAAGATCAGCGCTCGAATACTTCGTCAGCGCGGAAAAAGCGTTGGATCTCGATCACGGCGTTCTCTGGGGAGTCTGAGGCGTGCATGATATTGCGGGTCTTGTCGGCACCAAAGTCGCCCCGGATGGTGCCCTTGGGGGCTTGAGCTGGGTCGGTGGGTCCGAGGATATCGCGCATGGCTTTGACTGCGTTGGGGCCTTGCACTGCCAGTGCTAATACGGGCGTCTCGGTCATGAAAGCGACTAGCGCAGGATAAAATGGGAATTGGACGATGTGGCTGTAATGCTCCTGCAGAATCTCGGGAGAGAGGCGCATGAACTTGCAGCCGCAGACGGTCAACCCTGCGTCTTCGATTTTCATGAGCATCTTGCCCATGATACGGGATTGGACACAGTCGGGTTTCAGGAGCACGAGCGTTTTTTCCATATTGAACGCGGGAAGCTACGGGACCTCATACCATTGTAAACACCAAATTTCAGCCTACCCCTCCTGCTCCTTGATATGCAGGGTGCTGGATTAGCGCCGGACAGTGTGAGCCGCTTGGAGTTCCAGCTCAAACAGCAGGTCTTGGCGACAGACCACACAGTGAGTCAGTGCCACGGGCATAGCTCGCAGGGCTGGGGGTAGGTTTTCCCACAGAGCCATATCTTCAGCATTCCGAAAATAGGCGAGGCCTCCGACGGTATCCTCCCAGCTCATCCCCTGTGCCTCGAGCAAGGCTTCTACCACCTGGAGCGTCAACTCCATCTGCGCCCAAGTATCCCCGAGATGCACAGACTTCCCGGAGGTATCAATGCTGGCGGTGCCGGAGATATGCAGGTTATTGGAAACGGGATCGCTCAACTCTACAGCGCGGCTAAAGGAGCTGCCGTAGGCCGTGGCCTCCCCTTGCAAAGGGGACTCCACCCGCATTGCCATGGCCAGTTCCGTCTTGGGGCGCTGAGCCTGCACTTTGGCCAAGAGAGCGCTCCGCGCACCGTTGGCTGTGCCGATGCCTGTGCTCGCCGGGACAAGGTGATCAAACACACCATGACGGAGGAAATACTCTGTTCTGACGCGGTTGAAATCGCCATACCAATCCAAAATCTGGTCGAGATAAAACCAGGTGCGCACGACATCGCGGAAGTCGAAGCCCCCCTGCCCCAAAGCCTTTTCGATCGAAGCAAACACGGCTTCAGTCTGTTGCCCCGCAGAGAGCGAGGTATCATGGCCAGTGGCATCTCCCAAGACGCAGTAGCGGGCATGGGCGTCTTCAAAAAAATGTCCGATCACCCGGTCCTGGCTCTCGATTTTCTGTGGAGTGAGACCGGAGAGAGCATGGAGTCTCAGGTAATCAGGACTGCGGGAAGAAGCGCCGCTGACGAGCCGGCTGCACGGGGCCAATCGTCCGACTGTATCGAGAAACGCCTGGGGCAACTCTGATAGCGACTCACGACTTCCCCAGACATCCGAGGAGAGCAGCACCCTCGAACCCTGAGCCAAAAAATCGGCTACAGCAGCCGCCCAACATTCGGTGGGAAGCGTGGCTCCATCGAGCAGAGCGTGGTATTCTACCCATCCGTCGTGAGGAATGGTGCGAGTAACAAAGGGAGAGTGTATATTCATGGCGTTGGTGGTTCGGCTGTTTTTTCCAGTGGTGGGACTATCTTATAAGATACGACAGGGATGGCGCCATTCACAGGCTCCAGCTCACCCTGCTGTTGTTTTTTGTCTTTATTTTTGCCGGCGAGAATAGGTATCGGCTTATGGAACATGGCTAGCCGGATCTCGCCATTTTGTCCTACTTGCGTGTGCTCGGCAGCGCAGAGAATTTCGATTTCCGCCTCGGGGCCTGTCTTGATTTTGCCGAGGGAAATACCCTGTTGCGGCGAGACGAGTTTAAACTCGATCAAACGAGCTATGTAACCTGGAATCGCCACGCGCAGCGTAGCAGCCTGCCCATGCGGGATGTCCATGTGGGAAAAGGAAAGAAGCTTGGGATTATACGGATCGGGCAAGCGTCCCATAGCATCCACGAGCAGGTCGTTCACAGGCACGAGGTGGCGGTAGGCAAAGGCCTGCATCATATCCTCCGCAGGCACTGCTTCTCGCACGATTTGCCGACCTGCGATATCAGCGATTCCCTCGATGAACAGGGCTGTGGGTTGATCGCGCAATCCCGGTGGAGCGGAGAGTGTCAGATCGAGTTTATCGGTGCCTGCTGGGATGCTGTTTTCCGAGAGGGAGTAGCCTGTCGGAGCATTTTTGAGAGCCAGTTGGATGGCGCCAGAAAACCCGTTTTTGCGCAAGGCATAGACTGAGAGAGAGACAGGGTTGCGCCCTTTGATATTGAGCGAGGATGGGGTGACCCGGAGATCGAAATCGGGCTCTACACTACCGAGAGTTAAACGATAAGAATACTTCGCGCCGCCCTGATGTTGGGTGTCAGACACCGTCACAAAATAGCGCCCGCCCGCGCTGAGATCAGCTACCACACGGGAATCGGCGTGGTGGGTATCGAGACCTTGGGATTTATCTTCGTTGTCGTCGTTGGAGGCAATGATGGCACCGCTCGCATCAGAGATCGTGACAAAAGAATCCAACGGGTTCTCCAGCCTACGGGCAAAGACCTCGGCCAGCACCTTTGTTCCCGCAGGAACATCAAACTGATAGAGGTCTTGGTCCTCGGCAGCAGCGATGCGACCATTGATCACTGCTGGCATCTGGATGTGTCTGGCAGCTTCGCGTGTATTATTTGGTTCTTTTTCCGCAGTCTCGGGCGCGTCGGAGAGAGCGAAGGGGAGTATGTTCGAGACCATGCCGTTTCTCATCACGGACACAGATCCCCTGCTCCCAGTCCATGAGGCTGTATCCACTGTAGTCGAGGATACAGGTAAATTCCAGCCCATTAACTCCACGCGCGTCTTGGAGCCGCGCTGGGCTCCGAGGGGGTAAACACCAGTGATATAAGGCAGCTCGCCCATGGCTAGGCGATAGACAAAATCCTCTCTCCCCCGGTAAATCGAGTCGCGAATCTCGACCACATACTCTCCAACGGCTGGTATCTCATAGTAGATAGCTGGATCGGGATGAAACTCGAAATGATCGGCATAAGCCAGTTCGCGACCCGAGGCATCATAGAGTGTGAGCATGGCCTGAAACCAGCCAGGCACCGCATCGGGCAAATAGGGTATCAGCCCCCGAGCACTGGCTGCTATGACCAGTTTCACTCCCCGTGTCGCCTGAAAACGATAGCGATCCACGCCACCTTGGAGGATTTGCCCATTGACGAGCACAGGCAAGGTGACTGACGACTCCGTGGACGCAACGGACTTTTGTCCGTCGCCTCTCTCGAATCGTCTTTCCGTCTTGGCGGGTGGATCGCCTGCTTCTGGCAGATAACCCACTTGGAAAGTGCGGGGGTTAGTCATGCCCGCCGTCGTGCGCAGACGCAAATCGCGGTCGCCTGGAGCCGCATCGGCATCTATACTGACCGTCAGGGTCACCGTCTCGCCCAGGCCTGGATTCGCCCGGTTGAGCGGTGGGAACGAGGCAAACATTTTCTGTATTTCGTCGAGGGTAGCGCGGTCATGGGCGTCGAGCAGGAGGCCGGATAACCGAGCGTTTTTCCGTTTCTCTTTCAGTGCCTTCATCTGATCCACCAGAAGGAGCGAGGAAGCTTGGGACATGGGTCGAGATCGGTCCAAGACAGTAGCCGTGACCCCCTCCCCAGAAATCACTGCATCGTAGGCCCCGTCAAATAGCACCCCACCCACAGTCACGGTAAAGGTAGTGCCGCGCTGACCACCTGCTGGGTAGATAAAAGCGATGCGCGGAGAACTCGGCGCTTGCTGCCCTGATACCGGCTCGGGCGTGGCACAGGCTAAAAAACAGAGAGCTACCCCGACACCCAGACCTCTCCACCCCTGTCCCGTGCCAGCTTGTATCAGCCTCACAGAATTTCCCTCAGCACACCTTTCGACTGGATCCCAGCCATGGCAGTGGATGGCAGCAAACCCGAGGTGCCTCCTTGGGGGTTCGGGAGCTGCGCTTTGGCGTCTATACCCAGCAACTCGTAGAAACTCCCAATGAGGTCAGCAGGAGTGACGGGACGATCGTTGACCTCCTCTCCTTTGGCATCCGAGGAGCCTACGACTTGCCCGCCGTGAAAACCGCCACCCGCCACGAGCGCTGAAAACACTTTGCCGTGGTGACCCCGCCCACCATTCCAAGGCGGCTCCCACTGCACCTTGGGCGTGCGACCGAACTCTCCGCCCCACCAGACGATGGTGGAGTCGAGCAGACCACGCTGGGAGAGATCGGCCAAGAGAGCTGCCATACCTTGATCCACCTGCGGAAGCCGGGTGCGCATGATTTGGAAATGCTGTTTGTGCGTGTCCCATCCCTCGCTGTTGATGGTGATGTATGGAACGCCCTGCTCGACCAATCTGCGGGCAATAAGACAGGACTGCCCAAATTTATTGCGTCCGTAGAAATCACGCATCTGGTCGTTTTCTTGGGAAAGATCAAACACTTTCCCAGCATCGCCCAGTATCAGTTCGTAGGCGCGACGATCGTTGTCCCGGGTTGCCTCGATTTGAGAGTCTCCACGCAATACCCGATCGAGGCTATTGACACCACCGAGCAGCTCACGGCGGGCCCGTTGCCGTTCCTCTGTCACGCCGGGTGCCACGACACCCTCGACAGAAAAAACTTTCTCGGACGGGTCACCTCCGGTGCAAAAAGGTTTATATTTCGACCCTAAAAACCCTGCTTCGGAGAAACGACCCTGCGGCTTGGTCAAAACGACATAAGGCGGGATCAGCCCGTTGTAACCCCCAGAGACCCCTTTGAAATACGAGACAATCGCGCCAACGCTCGGATGCACCAAACCATCGCCCGAGGCGTGCCCTGCTTGCACCATATACGACGCGGTTTCATGGGCATTGTTTCCATGCGTCATACTGCGGATGAGCGAATACTTATCAGCCAGCTTCGCCATGTGGGGAAAAAGTTCCCCGATGCGTATGCCCGAGACATTGGTTTCAATCGGAGCCACCAGCGGCCCACAATAATCGCGCCCAGCCTCGGGTTTAGGATCAAAAGTGTCTAGATGCGCCGGCCCGCCCCACATCCAAATCTGAATGATTGATTTAGCCTTGGCCACAGGTGAGGCAGGCGGGGGCGACTGAGCCTTGGCCACACCCGGAAGATACCGGCCCAACGCCAAACCAGCCGTAGCCATGATGCCGTAGCGCATCAGATCCCGGCGCGTCATTTCATTTCTCTCAGACTGCTTTTTCATCTTAGTGCCTCAGGATAAATTCCGTGCTGTTGACCAGTGCCCAAGCCAGATCTACCGCGGCGTCGTTGGTCTTGGCTCGCGGAGCGGTAAAAAGTGAAGATGCCGCCTGCGCCTCATCCTCGCCCGGATACCTCGATAGTATCATGAGGTAGAGACCCCGTATGATATTCTCCGGTTTTTGCTCCGTAGGATACAGCGAGTTGAGCTGCTTGGGACACTGTGCGATTTTTTTCAAGATATGGCTCGAGTTCAGGAGATGTAACCGCTGGTCGAGAGTAAAGTTGTTATTTCTTTCCGTGGCATAACCCGTGTCTCTGCTGGACCGTGAGAACTTCTCCAAAAACGGACTCGTCAGACTCGCGTCCGCCAAGGTGATGGCGCGCTCCCCCTCCGGTATAAAAGTGAAGGGCTCAGGCACAGAACAGGAATACTGCTCTGCAGTGCCGGTGATTTGGTTGAGGGCATCAATCAGCACCTCTGCATCCAAGCGGCGCACAGGATAAGAGGCGAAATTGGCAGCAGCCTGGGGGTGCGAGGATCGAGGGATCGAAGAGAGTTGATAAGCACTCGACTGGAGGATGGCTCGCATCAATTTTTTCATATCAAAATGCGAAGCCACCAACTCTTGCTCCAAAACTTTCAGCAGTTCTGGATTGGACGGCGGATTATCCGCCCGCTGGTCATCGGGCTCATGCACCACGCCCCTGCCCAGCAGCCAGAACCACATGCGATTGGCGAGGGCGCGGGCAAACCATGGATTGCTGGGCGCGGTCAGCCACTCAGCAAAGATCGCCCTCGGATCGCGCCCAGGCTGGATCGCTACTGATTTTCCATCGGGAAACACCCAAGTTTGCCCTGACCCAGCAACCATTTTCTGAGGATCAAAATAGACAATTTCTTCCTTCCACTCCCCCGTGGGTTTGTATCCCAGCGCAGAAAAAAAACGAACCAGATCAGCGCGCTGCTGTGCAGGCCATTTCTCGGAGCGAACCCCCATAAAGGTGAGCGCCACGACCTCTGCAATCCCTTCTGGATTTTTTTTCTGAACTGCACGGTAAAAATTCACCGCACCCGACCGGAAATTACTGCCGTTAGCGGTCAATAATGCCTGCGCCATCTGGTCGTAGGGTCTATTCTCCTGAATACAGGTGCGCACCCAGCGATGGTAGGTCTGGGCCGCATTTGGCCAGAGATTGACTGGGAACTCTGCTTTGATTCGCAGGGTGTCACCCCACTTCATCGTCCAGTAATCAATGAATTCAGGACGCTCGAGCAGAGCCTCAATCAAGCGCTCCCTTTTCTCCGGGTCGGTGCTACCCAGGAAAGCCTGCACCTCATCAGGAGTGGGCAGTGTCCCTATAACATCCAAATATACACGCCGCAGAAACACTGCATCCGAACAGAGGTAAGCTGGCTGGATACCGAGCTGCTGCAGTTGTGAAAAAACAGCGCGGTCTATGTGCGACCGCACAGGCGGCAGCACCTCGTTCTCATACAAGGGATCCGCCGGGAGCTGCTGCACGACTTGGCTCTGCGATAACTCAGCGGTGGCAAGCGTGGGTGTAGGCGGCGCGGCAATCGGTCGTGAGACTTGTTCGACCATCTCGCCGGAGGAGTCAGCCGGTCGCTCAACGGCGCGGGGTTCAGGCATGGCCACTGCCCCTCCCCTGTTAGATTGCAGAAAAAAAATCACACCGACCGAAAGCGCTATGGCAGCGAGGAGCAGCGGCTGCACCCACTTACCACGACGGCGGCGAGCTATGCGTCTGGGCTGGGTCTGGCAGACCCAGGCGGGTTCTGCTGATGGCGTGTGGTGTGAGTCCATAAAACCTTGCCTCTGTTTTCCCTCGGACGAGCCTACTCCACAAGCTTCAAAACTGAGAGGAGCTGACAAAGAGGAATACCAAGGCTCGAATACGACTAACCGCCCAACCCGCCTATAGTTGCACAAAATAACACAGGCGAACTAGCCGGAGCCGCGCGCCCACTCTCACAAGCAGGAGAGCTTCAACCCAGATTATGCAATTGAAAACAAGGGGAACTGCGGAAGGTCTGCTTTATCAGACATTTGAAGAGAGCATAAGGCTTAATCCAGATCACCAAAATGGGGAAACAATAACTGCGGCAAAACGAGCAGAGTTTTCAACCCAGATTTTGCATTAGGAAGGGCTGAGTTCTTCAGTTTCTAATGCAAAGCATTAGAAATCAAAACCCTGATTCGTTTCTTAATCAATGTGTTATATTCACCAAATGGGTAATGATGTTTCGGGTGTTTTTAGCTCTGCATCAGTAGAAAACATGGTGTCTAATGCAAAATCTGGGTTCAATCCTATCGGATAGCCGGGCAGCCTCGGCTGGTTCATAGACGCATCTGCTTTGTTGCTCGGGGTTTGCAGTAGATCACTACAGCGGCACCCATGAGAACAGGCGAGCCTGCGCCTCGCATCTGCATCCTTCGCGTGCTATTGCATAATC
>DYRQ01000110.1 GCA_020718645.1 Verrucomicrobium spinosum | reverse complement strand
TACAGCGGCACCCCATAAGAACAGGCGAGCCTGCGCCTCGCATCTGCATCCTTCGAGTGCTATTGCATAATCTGGGTTCAATCCGCAAAAAAAAACGACTCCGACTCAATAGACATCTTTGAGGTAACGCTTCTCGGTCTTGGCCAGCGTGGTGTTGATATAATCCGCAGCAGCCTCGGGTGCGAGACCACCGTGCTGCACGGCTATCTCGATCAGAGCTTGGTTCACATCGCGCGCCATGCGTTTGGCATCGCCGCACACATAGAAATAGGCGCCCTTTTGGAGCCAGCGCCAGAGTTCTGCCCCGCGCTGGAGCATCAGGTGTTGCACATAGATTTTGTGCTCTTGATCCCTCGAAAAGGCTGTGTCGAGAGAGGCCAGAGAGCCATGGGCCAGATATTGCTCCAACTCGTCGCGGTAGAGGAAATCTGTGGCGGCGCGCTGATCCCCGAAAAAGAGCCAATTCTTGCCAGTGGCTCCAGTGGCTTTCCGCTCCTGCAAAAATGCGCGGAATGGGGCTATGCCTGTGCCGGGTCCTACCATGATAATATTTTTTGAAAGATCCTGAGGCAGATGAAAGTGGCGGGTGGATTGCACGAAGATAGGTAATGTTTTTTCGCCCGATGGATCGAGCGAGGCCAAGTAACCGGAGGCCAAGCCCTCTTTTTTGCGCCCGTGAGTTTCGTAGGAGAGCACGGCCACGGTCAAGTGAACTTGTTGCGGGTGCTGGGCAGGCGAAGAGGCGATCGAATAGAGGCGGGGCAATATCTTGGTGAGACTTGCCACAAATTCATCTGGTGTCCACACGGTCTCGGGAAACTCGGTGCGGATGTCCACTAAATCGCGGGTGAAGATGTAGTCCTCCAGCTCTTTCTCGTCGCTGGCAATCTGGTGAATGCGATCACGGGCGGATCCCGGTGCCGCTTTCTCAGCCAGAGCTTTGATAAACTTTTTACTGGCTCGGTTCAGCGTGTAAATCGTGGTGAGAGCTTTTTCTAGGGACACTGGCACCCCTCCGTCGCCAGCTACCAGAGCCGCAGGATCCAGTGAGTAGGCTGCCAGCACTTCTGCGACTAGATCTTTCGGGTTGCGCGGGCAGACACCGAGCGAGTCGCCTGCGTGGTAGATCATGCCACTGCCTTCTATGTCCACGACGATATGGCGCGTATCTTTGGCCGAACCCGCACTGTTCAACGGCCTGCTTTCCGCGATGGCCGCCAGGTAGGGGTGGCTGCGGGTATAGGCTGGTTGTGTAATCACACTCTCACTCATGACGGTATTCTGATGGAGCGGACGGGCGTTTTTTACAACTCCAAAAAGCCTGTGAGGTTATCTCCTCGTTTGCAATTTCTGCGGCATGGACTAAATCGTGTCCCATGAAATCTCTTACACCGGACGAACTCGTGCAGACCTTGAACTGGCGTTATGCCACGAAAGTTTTTGATCCCACAAAAAAAATTCCCGACCAAGAATGGGCTGCCCTCGAGCAAGCCCTAGTTCTCTCCCCTTCCTCTTACGGGCTCCAGCCATGGAAATTTTTTGTGATCACCGATCTGGCTCTGCGCGAAAAACTCGTGCCGCATTCCTGGAGCCAGAGGCAGGTCGCGGACTGCTCGCACTTCGTGGTTTTTGCCATCAAAAAAAATCTATCCGAACCAGAGGTGGACGCATTTCTCGCCCGCATTTCGGAAGTCCGCGGGATTCCTGTTGAATCCCTAGCAGCTTACCGTGGGATGATGTTGTCGGATGTGATCCACGGCCAACGCAGCTTGCGGGTCAACGAATGGGCCGCCAAACAAGCTTACATCGCCCTCGGCAACTTCATGACCTGTGCGGCGACACTCGGTATTGATACCTGCCCCATGGAGGGTTTCGACCCCGGTAAATACGATGAAATTCTCGGCCTGCCCCAGCGCGGGCTCTCGGCTGTGCTGGCCTGCCCTGCGGGATACCGCTCGGATGCCGACAAGTATGCTTCGTTGCCGAAAGTGCGTTACCCGCTCGAACAGGTTATCGAGCGACTTCCGTAATTATCAAATCTCGGTGTCAGCGCGCATTCCAAGGCTGAAGGCGTGTAGAGGTATTAGCGTTTCAAGGCTGAGGCGAGCAACGGCTGGAAATGCGGTGGTTCACTCTCTCTATCCAGCAGGGTGACGCTCGCTTCGGAGAGGCCTGCCCCCTTGAGCCACCCCATGACATCCACTTCGCGGAACCCCAGCCAAGTGTCGGAATAGAGTTCGCGGGCTGCATCGAAGCTATGTTGTTTGAGGTCGAGGATCACCAGTCTGCCGCCTGGTCGCAGTATCCGCGCAGCCGATTCAATCGCCCGCGAAGGATGCGCTGCATGGTGCAGCGCTTGGCTCAATAATGCGACATCCACACTCTCGGGCGCAATAGGTGGGGCTTCAATGTCGCCCACCCGGAACTCCAAGTTTTTCAGGCGAAGCTGCCGCGCATGATCCCGCGCCACCTTGACCATTTTTTCTGAAATATCCACGGCGATCACCGAGCGGGCGCGCCGGGCGAGCAAGTGGGAGACCAATCCCTCGCCCGCACCGAGGTCGGCTATATCGAGGTTGGTCAGCATCTCGGAAAAGACTGCGGCCAGCGAGTGCCACGAACGACCAGGACAATAATTTTTTGCAGCCCGTCCGGCCAAGCTGCTGAAATAGCGTTCGCTCTCCTCCCTGCGACGGCGCAGGATCAAAGCGAGATTTTCACGATCCAGCCGGAGGCCCTCTGCAATAGCCGGCTGCTCTGAGGCTGACTGGATCATGCTCAAAACCACCTCCTGTTCCTCGCCGTCTGCCCAGCTATAAAACACCTGTTTTCCCTCGCGCCGATCGGCCAGCAACCCGCCTTGCCGCAGCAACCCGAGATGGGTCGAGATGCGCGATTGCCCGAGATCCAAGGCCTCTTGGATTTCTGCCACTGAGAGGCTCTCCCTCTGCAACACCGCCATGATGCGTAGGCGTGTCGGGTCTGCCAGCAATCGCAGGGTGGCGAACCATCCCTGATCGCCGATTGGCTCGGGAGGCGTTGTCTTTTTATTCTGTGGCATGGCCTATACATATCAATGTATCTGGATATATCAATATTTTGGTTTGCATAACTGCGCAACAGGTGTATGAATATCCCACGAACTATGAAAAAAGACTTCATCTTCTCATCCGAGTCGGTCGGCGAAGGCCATCCCGACAAAGTGTGTGACACTATCTCCGACGCTGTGCTTGACGCCTGCCTGCGTGTGGACCCCCGCAGCCGCGTCGCCTGCGAGACTTTTGCCAAAAGCAATATCGTCGTGGTCGGTGGGGAAATCACTATTCCTAAAATCGGCTCCAAATCCATGGATGAGGTCATCAACTTGGGCACTGTCATCCGTGATGCGGTTCGTTCCATCGGATACACTCACGACGACGATGTTTTTCACGCGGATAAAATTTTCATCAATAACTACCTGACCACTCAGTCCCCCGACATTGCTCAGGGTGTGGACGCCAAGAAAGCCGCAGGCAAAGAGACCGCCGAGCAGGGTGCTGGCGACCAAGGCATCATGTTTGGCTACGCCTGCAACGAGACGCCCGAACTCATGCCTGCCCCGATCATGTTCGCTCATCGCCTCGGGCGCGAGTTGACCCGCATCCGCAAAAGTGGCAAGGCTCCTTGGCTCAGGCCCGATGCCAAAAGCCAAGTCTCGGTGGAATACAAAGACGGTAAGCCCGTGCGCGTCGTCAATGTCGTCATCTCCACCCAGCACGCCGCCTCGGCCACTCACTCGCAGATCAAAAAATTCTGCATCGAGCAAGTCATCAAAAAAGTGATTCCTGCGCAGATGCTCAAAGGTGCCGAGTTCCTCATCAACCCCACTGGCAAATTTGTGGTGGGCGGACCCCAGGGTGACAGCGGTCTCACAGGCCGCAAAATCATCGTGGACACTTACGGTGGTATGGGCCGTCACGGTGGTGGAGCGTTCTCGGGCAAAGATCCTTCCAAAGTGGATCGCAGCGCGGCCTACATGGGCCGTTGGGTGGCTAAGAACATCGTGGCGGCGGGACTCGCTGCCCGTTGCGAACTGCAGTTCGCCTACGCCATCGGGCACCCCAAACCCGTGAGCGTGCATGTGGACACTTTCGGCACGGGCAACTACGACGACGAACAGATTCTCAAAGCTGTTTTGAAAACCTTCAGCTTCAAGCCTGCCGATATCGTCAAGCAGCTCGATCTGCTCCGCCCCATTTACTCGAAGACCACCAACTACGGCCATTTTGGAAAGGCCGACGAAGACTTGACTTGGGAACAGGTCAACAAAGTCGCAGCGCTCAAGAAAGCCATCAAATAACAGACTGGAATAGACTACTATGAAACTGAAAAACACCGATTTTGTCGTCACCGACATGTCCTTGGCTCCTTGGGGCCGCAAAGAAATTGCTATCGCCGAGCACGAGATGCCCGGCCTCATGGCCATCCGCCGCAAGCACGCGAAGAAGAAGCCCCTCAAAGGTGCTCGCATCACTGGCTCCTTGCACATGACCATCCAGACAGCCGTTCTCATCGAGACGCTGAAAACCCTCGGTGCGGATGTTCGCTGGGCCTCGTGCAATATCTTCTCCACCCAAGACCACGCCGCTGCCGCCATCGTTGCCGCTGGCGTGCCCGTCTTCGCCAAAAAAGGTGAATCCCTCGAGGAATACTGGGAATATAGCCACCGTATTTTTGAGTTCGGCGCCGACCAAGGACCCAACCTCATCCTCGACGACGGCGGCGACGCCACCCTGCTCGTCCACCTCGGTCTCGAAGCCGAGAAGAACCCAAAAATCCTTAACCGCAAACCCGGCAGCGAAGAGGAAGCCATCCTGCTGGCGTCCATCAAGAAAACCCTCTCCAAGGACAAGGGCTGGTATAGCCGCTACTGCAAAGGCATCCTCGGCGTCAGCGAAGAGACCACCACGGGCGTTCACCGCCTCTACGAGCGCGTCAAAGCCGGCACGCTTCTCTTCCCCGCCATCAATGTCAACGATTGCGTCACCAAGTCCAAGTTCGACAACCTCTATGGCTGCCGCGAGTCTCTGATTGACGGAATCAAACGCGCCACCGATGTCATGATCTCCGGCAAAAAAGCCGTCGTCTGCGGCTACGGCGATGTCGGCAAAGGATGCGCCCAAGCCTTCCGTGGTCAGGGTGCCACTGTGTTCGTTACCGAGATTGATCCCATCTGCGCTCTCCAAGCCTGCATGGAAGGTTTCCAAGTGGTCACCATGGATGACGCCGCTGCTTGGGGTGATATTTTTGTCACCACCACTGGCAATGTGGATGTCATCACCCGCAAACACATGGACGCCATGAAGCACAACGCCATCGTGTGCAACATCGGCCATTTCGACTCCGAGATTCAGGTTGCATCTCTCAAAAACCTCAAGTGGGAAGAGATCAAGCCTCAGGTAGATCACATCATCTGGCCGAACGGCAAACGCATCATCCTGCTGGCTCAAGGCCGTTTGGTGAACCTCGGCTGCGCCACAGGTCACCCCTCGTTCGTGATGTCCAATTCGTTTGCCAACCAGACGCTCGCCCAGATCGAACTCTTCACCAAGCACAAGACGATGAAGAAAGAAGTCTATCTGTTGCCCAAGCAATTGGACGAAGAAGTGGCCCGCCTCCACCTCGACCAACTCGGAGCCAAGCTGACCAAGCTCTCCGCAGCCCAGTCTAGTTACATAGGCGTTCCCGTGGAAGGCCCCTACAAATCCGACCACTACCGCTACTGATTCCCGCACGAGTAAAATACTCGGCAGACAGCGCCAACCCGCAAGGTTGGCGCTTTTTTTGCCTGACCCCATTTCAGCGGCTCTCTGGGCACTGAGTTGCGAGCCTCTACAGTTCGACTCACCTCTAGGAAGAATCTCTTTCCAGCAAGTGGGTTCCCCAAAAAACTTTTTTCCTACAACAAACAAATCCTCCCCCTTTTTTCACCACCGTTTTTAGGATTATGCTGGAATCTGGGGTTATGGATTGAACCCGAGAATAGCCCGAGACCTCGTTAACGAGGTCGTTAACCTCACATTATTTTTGATGCTTTTTTGACAAAAAACAAATCACCATTATTTTGTTCAATAATATACAGCGAACGAGCCACACCTAGCACCATTGCAGGACAGTTCTTCGCAAAACAACACTGGATGCTAGTATGAAAAAAATCACTCTCACAGTCGGCCAACAGATCCTGATGATCGTGGCCTTGCTCTCCACCTTCTTGGGCACTTTGGTTTGGATGACCAAAACCAACATGGCCGACATTGACCGCACTTACGGAGCCATCGTCGCCAACGAAATTCCGAAAATGAAATTGCTCCAAGTGATGACCCGCGAATCCAACGCCATCCAGCGTGCCGCCCTGCGCCTGCTCATCGAAGACGAGCCCGCCGAAATCTCAGCGCTCAAAGGCCGCATCCAAAAATCCCGCGAGACCAACATCAAAGCGATAGACGACATCGGTTTGATGCTCAGAAACCCCAAGGGCAAAGAGGTCCACGCCGAAATAGCTAGGCTCCGCAGCGAGTATGTCAAAAACTTGGATCCCCTCATTGAAATGGCCGAACAACAACGCAAAACCGAAGCCCGCGAATGGAACAAGACGCATACCCTGCCCGCTTTTAACGCCTTTCAAGCCAAGCTGACGGAGTTTACGGAATTTCAAGTCACCCTCGCCGAAACCACTGGTGCCGCCGCCGCAGACAAGACCCAAGAGATCATCCGCAAATCGCTTTTGGTAGGCATCGGCGCCATTGTCCTCGGTATTGTGATGGCTCTGATCATTGCCGCCCGACTCAACAAAAAACTCACAGGCATCTGCTCCCAGCTTACGCAGGGCTCCATCCAGCTTGCCGCCGCCGCTGACCAAGTCTCGGTCTCCAGCCAACAACTCGCCGAAGGTGCCTCCGAACAGGCCGCGAGCATCGAGGAAACCAGCGCTTCGCTCGAAGAAATCACCAGCATGACCAAAAGCAACGCCGAAAGCGCCACCAACGCCCGTGGATTTTCGGATCGCATGAAAAACGCTGCCGATTCGGGTGCCTCTGACATGCGCGAAATGATTGACGCGATGAGCCAGATTTCGGCCATCATCAAGACGATTGATGAAATCGCATTTCAAACCAACATCTTGGCTCTTAACGCCGCTGTTGAAGCTGCTCGTGCAGGTGAATCCGGTGCAGGTTTCGCCGTAGTGGCCGACGAGGTGCGCAACCTCGCCAAACGCAGCGCGGACGCAGCCAAAGAATCCTCACACACAATCGAGCGCGGCGTCCTGATCTCCCAAAAAATGGGCGTTTCCCTCAACACCATCGTCGAAAATATCTCCAAAGTCAGCTCCCTCGTCGGAGAAATTGCAGGGGCTAGCCGAGAGCAGAGCGAAGGCATTGACCAGATCAATATCGCCGTGTCACAGATGGATAAGGTCATCCAAAACAGCGCGGCCACCGCAGAAGAAACCGCCAGCGCCTCGGAAGAACTCAACGCCCAAGCTGCCACTCTGAATGACACGGTTAGTGAACTCGCCTCCTTGGTCGGCATAGCCGGAAGCGATACCTCCGCCCCAAGGTTTACCCAGAGCGGATCCGTTGGCGCGGGTGCCCATCACAATTTCATGAGTGCAACCCACACAACAAAATCTCCCACACCCCAGCTTCAATTTGGCCGAGAGAAAAATCGCGCGTTGAATGCCCCGTCAGGTTTTCAGAATCACTAACCGAAAACCACTGTAGCGCAGCAGGCAATCCTGACGCGGAAAAGTAGAAGCGGCTTCCAGCCGCTTTTCTGCAAAAAGCAGAAAATCTCACACGGAGGCGCGGAG
>DYRQ01000109.1 GCA_020718645.1 Verrucomicrobium spinosum | reverse complement strand
TGTAGTTTAGTAGAGAGAGAAGAAAGTGTGCGGCGAGAGGGAATCGAACCCTCGCTACCAGCTTGGAAGGCTGGAGTCCTACCATTAAACGACCGCCGCTGTGTCGAGCCTCTTACTATGCCAGCTTTGGTGAACTTGCCAAGTGGAATTCCTGTGGCGCACCCGATTCACTCAGCTATAGGGGAGAAATGTCCGAACAATTTCCAGTAGTCGTGGCTCTGCGCGGCGTGAAGAAAATCTATGAGCAAGGCGACCTGCGCGTCAGTGCTCTGGCTGGGGTGGACATGGATATTCACCGGGGAGAATTTGTCGCCCTCATGGGCCCTTCGGGTTCAGGCAAATCTACGCTGCTTCATATTGTAGCAGGGATTGATCGTGCGACTTCAGGCACCTGCACGGTGGCGGGTGTGGCGCTCGATTCCCTCGACGAATCCGGGATGGCTGCCTGGCGCAACAGACATATCGGTTTCGTATTCCAGAGCTTCAATCTGATCCCTGTGCTCACTGCCGCTGAGAATATCGAACTCCCTTTGCTCCTGATGAAACTCACCGCGGCTCGGCGTCGTGATATGGTGGCAGCCGCGCTGGATTTGGTCGGGTTATCCGACCGCGGAGGGCATCTGCCCAAACAGCTTTCAGGTGGGCAAGAACAACGCGTGGCTATCGCGCGCGCCATCGTGACAGATCCCGATATTCTCGTTGCTGATGAGCCAACGGGTAACTTGGATGCAGTTTCTGCAAAAGCTGTGCTGGATATGTTGCAACTCTTGAGTCGCACGGCAGGCAAGACGGTAGTGATGGTGACACACGATCCGAAAGCTGCCGCCTATGCCTCGCGGGTGGTGCATCTCGAAAAAGGGGAACTGCTGGACCGCGCAACTGATGCTGATGGGCAAGGGGTGGCTCCGTGACCTTGGCGGGATTTGTGCTTAAGAATGCGCTGCGCAATAAGCGGCGGGCACTGCTGTGCAGCCTGAGTATGGCGGCGAGTCTTTTCTTGCTGGTCACCTTGCTCGTTGCGCTGCGCGAATTGACCGTGCCGTTGGAAGATGTGGGAGCTTCGCTCCGCATTGCCGTGAGGCATAGAGTGTCCTTGGCCAACCGCCTCCCGGCACGACAGCGGAGCACCATCGAAAAAGTTCCTGGTGTGGTCGCCGTAACACCGCTCTCGTGGTTCGGGGGGCTATTTCAGGACCAGGAGGGAGTGGTGTTCGCACAGTTCGGTGTGGACCCACAAAAGTTTCGGCAAATCTTCCCAGATTTCGGTTTGCAAGAAGAGGCTTTGCAAAAGTGGATGCAGACTAAAACAGGAGCTATTGTTGGACGCGATACAGCGAATAAATTTGCTATCAAAGAAGGGGACAAAGTCATGCTCATCGGCTCGATCTGGCCTTGCGATCTCGAGCTGACCATCTGCGGCATTTACGATTACAAGGTGGATGCCACCTCGATGTTTTTCCGTCAGGATTACCTGGGTGAGGCCGCCGATAGTCCGGGACAAGTCGGATCGTGGTGGGTGCTGGCGGAGAGTGCGGAGGCTGTGCCGGGCGTGATCAAAAGTATCAACGAGGCGTTCGCCAATACCTCCACCCCTGTGCTGGCAGAAACAGAGAGTGCCTTTCGTATGGGATTTATTTCTATGCTGGGAGATGTGACATTTTTTATCGGCTCCATCTGCGGTGTGGTGGTGTTCACCCTCGGATTAGTGACGGCCAGCACGATGAGCATGGCTGTGCGCGAACGATTTCGCGAGTTGGCTGTGTTGAAAGCCATCGGTTTTCTCCCCTCTGAGTTGGGGGGATTTATTCTCGCAGAAAGTTTTTTGCTGAGCCTGGCTGGGGCTGTGCTCGGCATCAGTGCAGCGGCGCTGGTGCTCAATAATCCTGCGGTCTTGCAGACGCTAAACCAGATGTTTCCCGTGTTCGAAGTCAGCCCGCGCATCGTGGCTCAAGCCTCTTTCGTTGCCTGTGTCATTGGTATCATTTCTGCCGTGGCTCCCGCTGTGGCTGTAGCCCGGCAAAGCGTGGTGGAAGGTTTGAAAACTCTGGACTGAATCTATCATGATCTTGCTGCTTTATATCTTTAAAAATGTGCTTGTTCGCTGGAGGACATCCTCTGCCACCGTGGGCTGCATCGCGCTGGTCACGGCGGTCTGTCTGGTGCTTCAAATGATGGCCGAGGGAATATCCAGCGCAACGGCTGTGACGGGTTCTCCTGACAACATGTTGATCGTTCGCAAAGGTTCCACCGCCGAGTCGAGTAGCCAGATTACTCCCGAACAAGTCGGGCGTGTGAAATACGCGCCTGAGATTGAAAAAGGAGCTGGTGGACAACCGCTCTTTTCGGCGGACTTGATCGTCTTGGTGAACCTCGAACGCCGTGGCGGCAAAGGCGAGGCGAATGTCTGTCTGCGCGGTTTGACTCCCGAGGGGGTGACTCTGCGTTCACAGGCGCAGTTGCTCGAAGGACGGTGGTTTCAGCCAGGGAAACGCGAGGTGGTGGTAAGCCAAAAAATGGCGGCTCGTTTTGTGAATCTGGGGCTGGGCGAGCATGTGAAAACGGGGCGTCACACCCTGCGGGTAGTGGGGTTGTTCGACGGAGAAAAAACTTCGTTTGACTCGGAGGTGTGGATGGACGCCAACGAGGCGCGGTCGCTGTTTGAGCGTGAAAACTATTCTTCGATCCTCGTGCGTGTCTCCAGCCCAGAACGGCAAGAATCTCTCCAGACACGACTGGAGAATGATAAGGTTCTGCGACTGCGGGCCCAGCAAGAGAGCGCATATTATGCCGCCCAGACTTCGGCTGCTGCTCCGATCCGTTTCCTCGGCTATTTCCTCGCAGTGGCGATGTCGGTGGGATCCGTCTTTGCGGCGATGAATACCATGTATGCCGCAGTGGGGCGTCGCACGCGCGAGGTCGGGACATTGCGTGTTCTCGGATTCCCGAGGCGTGTGATCCTTGTCGCATTTGTAGCAGAAGGCGTTTCGCTCGCCGTGGGTGGTGGGGCGCTCGGGTGTTTGGTTGCCGCGCCTTTTCAGTGGCTGACAGCCTCTGCGTTTAGCATGGAGTCGTTTAACGAGTTGGTTTACCAGTTGCGTCTGACGCCAGCACTGGTTGTGGCAACACTATCTTGTGCAGCACTAGTCGGGGCAGTTGGAAGTTTTCTACCAGCCTTGCGTGCCGCGAGAACTCCCGTAATCTCGGCGTTGAAATCGTTGTGAAAACACTCGTATGAATCCTGGAAAATTGCAGCAGCTCAAACTGGCTCCTGCCGAGCGGCAGAAGGCTTCCTCGCCCGCATTTCATCTCTACACAGGAGCCGCGGTGATCACGCTCACCGTGTTGTTTTTTGCCTGGCCGAGGGAGTCGGACAAAACTCGTCTCATGGCTAGTCACTCGCAGAAAACTGAGGGGGTTTCCGAGAAGATTCGCGCCTCAGATCAAAAATCGGAATCATCCACAAGCGCTGCCGCGACAACACCGTCATCGGCCCACACCGCATCCACGGAAACCGGTGTGGTCTTGACCGCCAGCGGTTACATCATCACGCGGGAGCGCATCGAGCTGAGTCCGCGCTACTCTGCTGTGGTCAAGTGGGTGGGTGTCCGCAAAGGGGATCTAGTGGAGAAAGATCAGGTGCTCGTCACGCTCGAGGATGCCGATCAGAAGGCTCAGGTCATGCAAGCCGAGGGGCGCTGGAAAGCGGCGTGCGCAGCCTCAGAGTTGGCGGAGATTCAGTATCGGCGCGCCAAGAAATTGAGGGATGATAAGGTGGAGACGCAGGAGTTCGAAGATACCACCCGCTTGCGCAGAGATCAGGCGCAGGGTGAGGCTCTGGCCGCAGAAGGCGCTCTTGCTTTTGCGCGTGCTCAGCTCGACTACACCGTCATCCGATCCCCGATCCAGGCTGTTGTGCTGGAGAAATTGGCCGATGCCGGGGAGATGGTCACGCCACAAAGTTTTGGTGGCACCCGCGGTCCCAGCACCGCCTTGGTGGCGCTCGGGGACTTAAGTGATTTGCAGGTGGAGGTGGACTTGAACGAATCGGATTTACCCAAAGTCTTTCACGGACAGCAGTGCGAGATTGTTCCGGAAGCCTATCCCGATCTGCGCTACCGTGGCTCTGTGGTCGAAATATCACCGGAAGCCAAACGGGACAAGGGCACGCTACAGATCAAAGTCAGGGTGGAAAACCCCGACACCAAGCTGACTCCCGAACTCATGGCCAAGGTGGATTTTCTCCCTAAAAAATAATCCCAGCGCACGGTATTTTTGGAGCGATATTAAAAAGAGCGCTTGCCAGTTTGCGCGGCTAGCTTTAGGTTCTCCCTACACCAAACAGAAAGGTTTTAAATGGAAGCGACTAAAGAAAAACTCGTAAACGATTTCAAAAATGTGCTGGGGGACATTGACATTCTGCTCAAAGAGACCGCAGGTCAACTCGGTGGTCAGGCAGGCGTGCTCCGTGAGAAAATCCAGGACAGCTCCCGCCGCGTGCGTGGACAGATCGAAGATCTCGAAGCCTCCGTAGCCGACAGGAGCCGCGAGGCTGCCCGCGTGACGGACGACTTCGTTCGCGACCATCCTTGGGAAGCCATCGGTGCCGGTTTCGGTATCGGACTGCTAGTTGGCATCCTCATCAACCGTCGCTGACTGAGTCATGGGCGGGTTCCCTTTTTTTGGAACTTCGCGCATACTGCGCGCGGTGCGCAGTAGCCTCGACTCGTTCATCGGTCTCTTGCAGACGCGGCTCGAGATAGCCGCTATCGAGCTGCAAGAAGAACACCAGCGCCTGCTTGGCATCGTAGCCGGTGCGGCGCTGGCAGTGTTTCTTGGCGTGCTCTTCGCGTTTAGTTTTACAGTGGCGATGATCATCACCTTCTGGGAAACCCCTTACCGTCTCTGGGTGGTCTGGGGTTTTGTGGCGGTTTATGGAGTGTTGGCCGGGGTTTTTGTGGCTTGTCTGCGCCATCAGGTGCAGAACATGCCCAAACCTTTTGAGAACACGATCAGCGAACTCAGGAAAGATCGCGCATGGCTCAGACCCGAGTAGAGCGACTAGCGGAACGCAAACGCCAGCTCATCGAGTTGGCTACGGAACACCGCACACAAATTGCCGCCTCATTCCGCGAACTGGATGCCCCTCTCTCTCTGATCGAGACAGGAGCCTCTCTGGCGCTGTCGGCTCGCAGTGGTTTGGGGGCAGTGCTCACCATGGGTGCCATGGCAGTAGGCCGCAAAGCTCCTGTCATGGGTCGCGTGCTCGGCACGATGGCAGGCGCCAGTGGAGTTCTTCTCAAAGGCCTGTCTTGGTGTGTCGCCAAGGTCAAGAGCCGCCGAGCTTCCCGCTCGTAGAGCAAAGTTCAACCCAGTTATTCAATACCCACGCATGCAACTTGCCTGCGCGCATCGCACAAAAGTAGAAGCGGCATCCTTGCCGCTTCCGTATGACAGGAGAGCGGGTTTTCCAACCTGCTTCCCCAGAGCAGCGGACTAGAAAGTCCACTCTCCTATCTAAGGCACGCGAGCAGGATGCTCACGCCACTCTGAAATAGCATCCCAAAGCTGGCTTAAGTTAGCGCCATTCAGAACCGACTCCTATGCCTATTGCCATTTGCTGGAGAAGCAGATGAGTGTCATCCGAGAGAAGTGTCAAATGTCAAGCGTTGACCCCTCAACTGATGAAAATGGTTGCTCATCAGGCAATATGCGTGAACTCGCCAGTCCGCACGGAGGCAGACCTCGCTCAGCGTTTTTAAAAAATCGAGGCGATCCGCGTCTTCAAGAAAAATAGCCTCCTGCCGATCCCCGCGACTCATCAGGTGATAAATTGCTCCCTCGTATTCCAATCTCAATGCTCTCGCCATGCCGCCAAGATGCACCTTCTGCCAAAATAGTCAATATTAAGGACTGACCCCATTTCCCGAAGGAGTGCAAAGAACGGAGCGGGGGCATCTTGCCCCCGAAAACGGAGGGCGGGCTTCCAGCCCGTCGCAGGGAGATATTTCAGCCAAAAAAAATCCTCGCGTGATTTTGAAACACGGACAACCGCCCTTATTTTGGTTGTCGTTTCCTTCTTGTTTGGCTTCCTATTTTTATTTCAACCAAGGGCAAGCTTTTTCAAAATTCTGGTTTACGGGCGAGGAAAAACCTGATAAAAACAAAAACAAACCCGTATGTGTTTCTCCACTCCATTACCGTTCGCCGTTCGCTAGTCAAAGAGAGGAAAAATCACGATAACTTTTTAACCCACAATATCTTATCATGTTTGGAAGCACTTCAAAACAACCCGCCATTGACCACCGTATCCAATCTGCGCTCGACGAACTCGAGATACGTTATGAACTCACGGATGCGGGCGCTTTCCGCGTCGGCTTCGAACTCGAAAACGGCCGTTCCCAAACGGCATTTATCGATTCCTACACCTGCGAATTTCTCGGGATCCAAGTCCGCAGAATTTCTTCTATCGCCCTCACTTCGCAAGGTCCCTTCGATGCCCGCACCGCCAATATCCTTCTCACCCAAAACCACCAGTTCAAAATCGGGGCATGGGAAGTTGCGGTCGATGAAGAGGATGTCCACTACGCTTTTTTTGCAGTTCGGGTCGAGGCAAACCTGCCCGCCGAAGAACTCCGGGGGGTTCTCATGACCACCCTCATCACCGCCGATGAAATGGAAGCCCGCCTCTCCGGCAGAGATGAGTTTTAGGAGGGGAAATCTTTCACCATCCCAAACAAGCTGCGATCTTAACCTTTCTTTTACAAACCATTATCCCTAATCAACCAACGCTACCTTTAAACCCATGGCACGCACACAAATTCCTCTGAAACTTGAATCCACCGGAAAACTTCTTCGCTCGCTTGCAGAACTCCAGCAGGCTCTCGCCGGAAAAGACAATTACGCCGACTTTTTGCAACTTGTGGAGAATGGGCGACTTGCTCTATTTTTGGAGCGGCAAGATGATGCGGAAAATGCAGATTTCCTCCGCAATTCCGAACAAACCCCCGAAGAAAAAATCCAAGCGTTGGCAGATCGTTGGGAAATTGCTCTTGCCCCCGCCGATCTTAGCTCGGTAAATAATGCGCCTCGGGGTGCGGATTTGGCAAAGATCGTCCGCAATGCTTCCGGTTCGATTCTTTTTGCTTGCGACGAATGGCAGACTTCCAAGCCTCTGATCATTGATACGAAGGCAACTTTTTCGGGTTCACGGTGTGGAGAGGATGAAACGACTTGGACGATTCCAGGCGGAACAATCCATTTGCCGAAAGGTGAGACGGTGACTTTCCGCAACTTGTGCATCCGCTCCAATGAAGGGGAAACGGATTTGACGGTTCGGGGTGGCACGGCGGTTTTTGATAAGGTGAGTTTTGAGGAATGCCGCATCGTAGCCTCAACGAATGCGATGGTTCGACTCATAGCGGCAGATTTTTGTGGGGTTTCGTGGGCGTATGCGGAGGAAGGTGGCAGCGTTCAATCGGATCGTCCGCTCAAGTCAAAAAATGGAGCAGGAAACCAGCAAGTTGCTTCTGAGGATACGGAGGAAGATGACGAGGCGTTCTTGGATGAATTGGATAAAATGGATGACCGGGGAGAAGAAATCACACAAGAGCAATTTTTGCGTTGTGAAGAAATTGCGAATCGAGGAAATCCGAATGCGCAAAACCAACTTGGGCTTCTTTATGAAAATGGCGAGGGCGTTCTGGAAAATCCACAAAAAGCCGTGGAATGGTATCAAAAAGCGGCTGAGCAGGGGTATGCCAATGCTCAAGATAGTTTGGGAATGTGTTATGACTTCGGCATTGGAGTTCCTGAAGATCTGCAAAAAGCGGTGAAATGGTATCAAAAAGCGGCTGAACAAGATTTTGCCCCCGCACAATACCATTTAGGACTGTGCTACGATCTCGGAACAGGAGTTCCAGAAAATCCCAAAAAAGCAGCAGAATGGTATCAAAAAGCGGCTGAG
>DYRQ01000029.1 GCA_020718645.1 Verrucomicrobium spinosum | reverse complement strand
TCACCAACTGCTCAAAAAATCATGATTCCATCAACACAAAATGCCTATTATGTCAAAATTTCTGAACAAACAGTATGGGGTAAATGGGTTTACCGTCGAGTTTTCAGCCATTCGATAAATTTAGGTATTCCCGTCTCGACCTTGGTTGTCGGATGGTAGGCGAGCAAGCGTCTGGCTTTGGAAATATCCGCGTAGGTGGTGGGCACATCGCCTGGCTGGTCGGGCAGGTAGCGTATCTGCGCCTGCACGCCGAGGTGTTTTTCGATGAGCTGGATGAGCTGGAGCAAGGTGGTTGTTTCACTCTCGCCGAGGTTGATGATCTCGTAGGGAGTGTCGCTGTAGAGCATGGCTGACCAGACTCCTTGGATGATGTCATCCACGAAGGTGTAATCGCGGCGTGTGCTACCGTCGCCATATTGGTCAATCGGTTTCCCCTGCATCATGAGCTTGGCGAACTTGTGGATCGCCAAGTCGGGGCGCTGGCGCGGGCCATAAACCGTGAAGAAACGAAGGCAGACAATCTGCATGTCGTAGAGTCTCGAGTAATTGGAGCAGAGTTGCTCGCAGCAGAGTTTCGTCGAGGCGTAGGGGGAAAGGGTGCTCTGCACCAGATCGTCCTCGGAGAAGGGCACCTTCGCATTGATTCCATAGATGGAGGAGGTGGAGGCGAAGACGAATTTTTTAATGCCGTGTTCGCGGCACGCTTCGAGGAGGTAGAGCGTGGCGAGGACATTGGCTTGGACATAGAGTTCAGGATCTTGGATCGAAGGCCTAACCCCTGCCCGGGCCGCAATGTGAGCCACCGCATCGAACTTCTGTTCGGAAAACAATTTTCTCACCAAATCACGGCTGCGCAAGTCGCCTTCGACCACGCGCACTCGGTCGCCGATATCCCGGATGTTGCCACGCTTGATGGCCGGATCGTAGAAATCGTTGAAGTCGTCCACGACGGTGACTTCGTGCCCCTCCCGCAAACATTTTTCCACGAAATGCGAACCGATAAAACCGGCACCTCCAGTAACCAAAATATGCATAGGGGAATAAAAGTAATAACACCACGCCACCGGCACAAGTCAGAAGGTGAATTTCGACTGCGAACCCTGCCGCTCAGGCGTTGTGATACCGCGGAGCCAAAGGGGTCAGGCGAGGGTGGGGACGGACGCGAGGAGGTTGCGGGTGTATTCGTGCTCGGGTTGGCCGTAGATTTTCTCTGGGGTGCCAGCTTCAACTATGGTGCCTGAGTGCATGACAAGAACATGGTCGCTGATGTGTTCGACGACGGCGAGGTCGTGGGCAATGAACAGGTAGGTCAGGCCGAACTCTTCTTGGAGATCTTGGAGCAGGTTGACGATTTGGGCTTGGACAGAGACATCGAGGGCGCTCACGGGCTCATCGCAGACGATGAATTCCGGCTGCACGGCCAAGGCGCGGGCGATGCCGATGCGTTGGCGTTGCCCACCGCTAAATTCGTGGGGGTAGCGATCCATGTGCTCGGGTTTCAGCCCGACTTTGGAGAGCAGTTCGGCGACACGGTGGCGGCGGTCTTTCTTGGCAAGTTCGGGGAAGTGTATCTCGAGGGCCTCGCCGATGATGTTAAAAATGGGGAGCCTGGGGTTGAGCGAGTTGAAAGGGTCTTGAAAAATAATTTGCATCCGGCGGCGGAGGGGGCGCATGGCTGACGGGGTGGCCGTGGTGATGTCGCGACCTTCGAAGGTGATGCTACCCGAGGTCGCCGGGACTAATTTCAGTATGGCGCGGCCCGTGGTGGTCTTGCCGCTGCCACTCTCCCCCACGAGCCCAACCGTGGTGCCTCGCGGAATATCAAACGAGATGCCATCCACGGCGCGGATGGTGTCCACGCTGCGCCCCAGCAAGCCGCTGCGCACCGGGAAATGGACGCAGAGATCGCGAACTTGTAGCAGAGGTAGGGCGCTCATGGGTTATTTGAACGAGACAGGTTGCCCGGTGGATTCGAGCACGGAGAGCCAGAGATCGCCCAAGGGGTTGACCCGGCGGCGTCCGAGTTTGGTGAGCATAATGGGGAGGTGGACGAAGTTGCCATGCCAGCGCCCTACCAGCATCTCGGTCTTGCCAGACATGGCGGCGTGGACGGCGTTTTGGGCGAGGCGCATGCAGAAGACGCTATCTTGCGGCGAGGCCGGGACGCTGCGGATCTGGTAGCTGGGGTCGAGGTATTTCAAGTTCACTTCCATGTCGCGAACCTTGAAGTAGTCTTCGACTTTGGATTTGAGCCAGAGGCCGATGTCTTTGAGTTTGGCATTGCCGGAGGCGTCGGTGCCTAGTTCTCCGGTGACGAGATCTTGGCCGGCTCCTTCTGCGACGACGACGACGGCATGGCGTCTGGCTTTTAACCGGCGCTCGAGCACGGGCAGGAAGCCTTCTTCACCGTCGAGAGCAAAGGGGACTTCTGGGATGAGAACGAAATTCACATCGCTCATGGCGAGGGCTGCGTAGCAGGCGATGAAGCCGGAGTGGCGGCCCATGAGTTTCACGAGACCAATGCCGTTGGGGGCTCCGAGGGCTTCGGTGTGGGCACAAGCGATGGTTTTCACCGCCTCGGCGAAGGCTGTCTCAAAGCCAAAACTTTTATCCATGAACATGATGTCATTATCTATGGTCTTGGGAATGCCGATGACCGAGATGGTGCAACCTTGGCGGCGGACTTCTTCAGAAATGTCCATGGCACCTCGCAGGGTGCCATCGCCACCGATCACGAAGAGGACTTGGACATCGTGGTCGAGGAGCCATTTGACAATCTGGTCTGTGGGTTGTTGGCCACGGGAGGAGGCCAAGAGCGTGCCGCCGAAGAGATGGATGTTGGCGACGGATTCAGGCGTGAGTTCTATGACTTTGTGTCCGTATTCGGGGATGAATCCTTGGTAGCCGTAGGGGATGCCGTAGATTTTATTCATGCCGTAGCGGTGGTGGCATTCGAGGACGAGGCTGCGGATAACATCGTTGAGACCTGGGCAGAGGCCGCCGCAGGTGACGATTGCGCAGTTGGTTTTCGAGGGGGTGAAAAAGATTTTTTCCCGGGGGCCGGCGCATTCGAAGGAGGGGACTTCGCGGTCAATCATGAAACGGCCCACGACTTCTTTGAGTTTGTCGTCGAACACGACTCGTTCCTCGTCTTTGACGAAGGGGTAGGGGACGCCCGGCTTGAGAAAACGGGTGATGGGTGAGGGTATGGTCGGCTTCCCGAGAGTGCGGATGACGAGGTCTTTGGCTTCGATTTTATATTCAGGGTTCATGGGTGCGCTAGCTCCGTATTGGTGAGGTTGTCGTGGTCTATGGTGGTGAGGCGTTTTTGGCGGCGGCCCAGCTTGGGGATGCAGTCCATCAGGGCCCGAGTGTAGGGGTGCTGGGGAGAGGCGAGCACTTGGGGCGCTGCGCCTTGCTCGACGATGCGTCCGCGATACATGACGGCAATCTGGTCGGCGAAACCTGAGACGATACCGAAATTGTGGGTGATGAGGATGAAGGACATGCCCAGATTCTTCTTGAGATCTTTGAGCAGATCCATGACTTGTTTTTGTATGGTGACATCGAGAGCCGTGGTTGGTTCATCGGCGACGAGTAGGGAGGGTTGGCAGGCAAGAGCCATGGCGATCATGACGCGTTGCTGCATGCCGCCGCTGAGCTGGTGCGGGTAGTCGTTGAGGCGGGTGCGAGGTTGGCGTATGCCGACCAGATCGAGCAGGCGCCCGCACTCGGCTTCCTCGTCCAGCACCTCGGGACGGTGCAGACGCAGCGCTTCGGCAATCTGGGTGCGGATGCGGAATACCGGGTTCAAAGAGGATCCAGGCTCTTGGAAAATATAAGCTACTTTTTTGCCTCGGTAGGCCCGGATTTTCTCAGGGGGAAGAGCCAAGAGATCCGTGCCATTAAAAAAGATCTGACCCGACTCGATGTTGGCTGGAGGCTCGGGCAGGAGCCGGGTGAGGGAGAGGGCTGTGACACTTTTGCCACTGCCGCTTTCCCCAACGATGGCGAGGGTTTCGCCGTGCTGCAGGCGAAAACTAATGCCGTCCACTGCTGTGGTGGTTCGATCACCATCGCGGAAGGAAATGCGGAGGTTCCGGACATCGAGGAGGGGTGGTGGGGTGGTATTCATCGGGCGAGGCGCAGCTTGGGATCTACGGCGTCGCGGAGGGCGTCGCCGACGAAGTTAAAAGACATCACAGAAAGCGAGATGAGCAAGCCGGGTAGGAGCATCCACCAAAAGCTGACCAGCACGCGGATGCTCTGGGCTTGTGCGAGCATGAGACCCCAGCTCGATTGAGGGTCTTGGATGCCGAGTCCGAGAAAACTGAGCGAGGCCTCACCGAGGATATAGCCGGGCACAGAGAGTGTGGCAGAGACGATGACATAGCTGAAGACATTGGGCCAGATGTGGCGGGTGATGATGATCAGTGGATTTTGGCCCAGGGCTCTGGAGGCGGAGATGAAATCCCGCTCGCGCAGGCTGAGGGCCATGCCTCGTATGACGCGGGCTGTGCCAGACCATCCGATGAAGCTGAGAATGACGATCATGACAAGGTAGATGTTGGCTGAGTCGAGGTCTTTGGAGAACACGGCGCGAAGCGCGAGTATCAGGTAGAGCCCGGGAATGGACATGAGAACCTCGGTAACACGCATGAGCAGACTGTCGGTCCATCCACCGAAATAGCCAGCTATACCGCCCAGTAACATGCCGAGCACCGTGGTGATAGCGATACCGATGAGCCCGATGCTGAGGGAGACTTGGGAGCCGTAGAGCAGGCGTGAGAAGACGCATCGCCCATAGGAGTCAGCCCCGAGCAAGTAGAGGCGTTCAGTGGGGCTGGTGGTGAAGAGGTGGCGGTCGCAGGGGATGAAGCCGAGCCATTGGTAAGGTGAGCCTTTGGCAAAAAGGGAAACTGGTGCCCAAGGGTTTTGGGTGTCTAGGCGGAACTCGCGGGTGGCTTTGTTCGTGAGCACGAGGCGGGGGACTTGGAGTTGGCCGTTTTTCCAGACTGGCAGAGCAGGGGGGTGGTAGGCTTTGGAGAGGAGTTGATCGGCCTCGCCGTAAGGAGCAAGAAATGGGGCCAGCAACGCGCTCAGGTAGAGGAGCAGCAGAACCGGGAAGAAAACGCGAGCAGAGCCGTGGCTCCAAAATCTGGACCACAGCGAAGCCGTGTGGGCTGTCGTGGCGGGGTGCATCTGCGTGTAGGGCTATAGCGGCGAGTTCTGTGGATGGGCAAGCTCAATGCTTCAGGTCTTGCACGGGATGGTTTCAGGGATGCGACTCGACAAGGGGGTGGGAGTGCTCTATTTCTGGAGCTGTGCAAGATTCAGGGCAAGGATATCCCGGCGTTGGCCAGGACTACAGAGCCGAGGCTCCCGGAGAGGCTTGGCTGTTGTCGGAGTCCAACACGGTCACTCGTCTTGGACTCACTTGCTCCATAGGGCGATCCAACGAAAACACGCTAGTCTTACCTGGCGATCGCGTCTCCCGGAAGCATGCCCTGATCCAGCAACTCGGGCCAAATGAATACTGGCTCAGTGACCTGGGCAGTAGTAATGGCACTTGGGTAAACGGCTCCCGAATCTCCCAGCCAGTCCGACTCCATGGCAATGACATGATTTCCATCATGCCTTACCAGTTTACTTTTCGTCTCCCTGAGGATGCTACAGAGGATACGCAGATGATGACTGGCGAGCGCACCCAGCAGAGTGTGCAGATATTTGATGGGGTGTTCTTGGTGGGCGATATCATCGGACACTCGCAGATGTCGGAGAGGATGGCGCCAACCGAGCTGAGTTGCATGATCACTGGCTGGCTGGCCAAATGTCGGGAGATTACCGAACGCAACGGTGGGAAGATCAATAAATTCCTCGGGGATGGTTTTTTCGCCGTATGGCGCAAGACTCCGGGTTATGAACAGAGAATAGCCTCCACGCTTCAAGCCCTGAGAACTTTACAGCAGGACTCGGCTGTTCCCTTCCGTGTGGCCATGCATGTGGGCACGGCAGCTTCTGGCTCTACGCCAGGTCGGGTGGAGGAAAACTTGGTCGGAGCCGATGTTAATTTTGTTTTCCGGATGGAAAAAATTGCAGCCGGTTGGACTATTCCTTTTCTGGTCAGCACCAAAGCAGCAGAATTGCTCAAACCCCATTTCACTCTGGTGCCTGCGGGCAGTCAGAGTGTCCAAGGATTCAGCGGGGAGCACGCCTTTTTCACCATCTCCTAGCGCGTTTCCTGCACGCGCCAAGCCTGTGATGGGCGGATAAAAGTATTAGCGTCCGTCAGCCAGTAAAAAAGCGGTATTCTTGCGACGCATGGCCTGTGACTGCCATTCGCGGAGCGCGGCAGATTTCTTGGTGGCGAGAATTTCTTCTTTGATGAGCGACAGCTTCGAGTCTTCAGGCTGCACATGGTCGCGAGCCTCGACAGCAATCAGTGTGGGGCCTGAGGGGAAGGGGACTGGGTCAGATACTTCCCCTGCATCCAGCGAGGCCACCGCCATGGCAAATATGGGGGTGCGGTTATCGGCAGAGGCTGAGTTTTTCTCAGAAGGCGTGATTTTTGAGCGGGTGGTCTGAGCCTTGTATTCGAGGGAGGCCTCGGCCAACGATTTGCCTGCGGTCATGGCGGCACGAATTTTATCACGGGCTTGGATGGCGGCAGAGTAAGCGGCTTCACGGGCGAGCTTGCCCGTCAAGTCGGCAACGATTTGGCTTTTGACCTGTTCGAGGGGAAGGGGTTCGGGTGGGGTGACATCCACCAAGCGGAGCACATAGCAATCCTCTTTGTCTTGGATGACATCGGAGTCCGGCTGGTAAAGTGAGAGGGCGGCGGCAGCTCGCAGGAGTGCTGTTTTTTCCTTCCAATCGGCGGGAGGGTTCTGGGCTGAGAAAAAGGGAGTCTCATTCACAGTTGCATGGTGTTTGGAGGCTATTCCTTTGAAGTCACTCCGGGCTTTGCCGTTTTCATCCAGCAGATCCACAGTCAGGGCTACGGCATCGTTGCCTAGTTTTTCAAGAGCCTTTTCTTTGTCGGAGTCAGAGAGTTTTTGGTCGGTTTTGGGAAGCGAGAACTGAGCGAACAGCACGCGGCGTTTTTCAGGGGTGCTGTAGCGCGCCTGGGCGGATTCATAGTGCCTCTGGATGTCGCTCTCCGAGGGTTTCGCGGTAGCTTCGTAGTTTTTTGCAGAGAACTCAATCGAGGCAACTGATGCCAGGGCATTGCGTTTTTGGTAGGCGCTCGATATATCGCTGTCGCTGGCGGAAACGCCGGCTGTGATCAAGCTAATACAGCGGTTCAGGGTCAACTCATTGCGGAGTAGTTCATGGAACAGCTCCTCTGTGAACCCGAGTGCGGGCAGAGCTGTGCTGACGAAAAAGCGGTATTTGTTCGGGTCGAAAGCGCCTTTGTCATCTTGGTAGATCGGGCTTTCCTTCACCGCAGCGGCTACCTCGTCGTCGCTGATAGAAATGCCGAAAGAACGGGCGGCATCCAAGAGCAGAAGCCTAGACCAGATTTCTTGTTTTGCTCCAGATTCCTCTAAAGCAGATCGGCTAGCCATGCGCCCCGTCCTGAGGGCGTGCAGCGCGAGCAGATCACGCCCAGCGGCCTCGAATTCCACGATAGTTATTTCGCGTCCACCGATAGTGCCTGCCAGCGGCTTGGGAAGCAGGCTTTCGTGCATGTAGTAAGTTCCCCACAAGGAGAATGAAACGACAACGATAACGACGAGAATCCAGAGCAGAGCTTTGGAACGGTTCCGGATGTATTGCAGCATAATTTTTCTGATAATGAGTTGACTTCAATAAAATGTAACGGCTAATGTTCATCCCTGATGGTTAGGAAAATTGCAACCATAATTTCATGTGCCGCATCGATTGCTTGTATTTCTCAGGCGAGCGCTCAAGATAAAATTACCACGCAAACTGAGACAATCGAAGGTGCGATTGTTGGTGTAACTTCTGATGGCTCCCCAAAAATCCAAAGTGCCAAAGGTATTGCTGCGGTGAATAAGTCTCAGATCGTGCGTATCGAGATGAAAGAGCCTGCCGAGGTCGCCAAAGCCCGCCAAGCGGCAGCATCAGGTGATTCGGCTGGTGTTGTATCTGCCTTGGGTGCCAAAGCCATGCAGTTTATTGGACTGGATGTGCTCTGGGTCAAGGAGTCGGTAGCTCTTCTGTCCGACGCCTACATTGCTTCGGGCAAGAAAGCTGAAGCAAAAGCTCTTTTTGAGGCGGTGGAGAAAAACTACAAAGGCACACCCGACGAAGTGCAGGCTCAGGTGGGCAAGGCTCGCTTAGCCGTTGAAGAGAAGAATTATCCTGCTGCCGAGCAGATATTGAACCCGATTATCGAAAAAGCTAAAGGCCAAGTGCTCCCTCCTGTTTCAGAACACGCCTCCGTCGTGGCTGCTTTCTACGCCATGGGTCAGCTCCTAGAGGCTCAA
Organism: Verrucomicrobium spinosum; assembly: GCA_020718645.1. GTDB lineage: Bacteria > Verrucomicrobiota > Verrucomicrobiia > JADLBR01 > JAIBCM01 > DYRQ01. Next base: position 18,493 of record DYRQ01000029.1, on the reverse strand, counting down.
GGTAAAAAGAACGAGGCCATGGAATGTTATGCGAAAATTGGAAGCCTCTACCCGGCATCCCAAGCGCAAGTCACTCAAGCTGCGTCTCGGATGAAATCTCTCCGTGAATCATCCAACGCATTTGTCCCCTAAAAAATAAAACAACAAGGAAAAGAGAAGAGTATGTTCAAGTCGAAAGTTACATGGTTGTCCCTCTGTGCGGCACTGTTTCTAGGCGCAGCCTCCGTAGGGTTAGCAGAAGAAGCTAAAGCTGGAGGTCACGGCGCTGGCGGGAAAACATTTGGAGATATTTGGCATGAGGGCGGCTGGGTGATGTATGCCCTAGCCGGCGCTTCCATCTTCATGGTGGGATTGACCAGTGAAGGTTTTGTTCGTCTTAGAGTAACCAATCTCTGCCCACCTCCCATGGTAGCAAAAGCTAAGGAACTCTTGGCTGCTGGAGATTACCAGGGGCTCTGGAATCAGTGTAATGCCACGCCGAGCTACTTTTCCAATGTGATGAAGGCGGCTATGGAGCGACTGGGTCGTGGTAAAGAAGCTATGGAAGGCTTTCTCCATGAGGTGTCAGTCCGCGAAGCCTCTCTTATGAAAACCCGCGTTTCCTACCTGTCGGTCATCGGCGTGGTGACCCCCATGATTGGTCTGACAGGAACCGTTGTCGGTATGATTAAGGCGTTCGCGGTCTTGGGTTCCTCTGGTATTGCAGATCCCGGCGCTCTTTCGGCAAAAATTTCGGAGGTGTTGATTGCAACCGCAGGTGGTCTGATCGTCGCTATTCCAGGCTTCATTTTCTACTACATCTTGAAAAATCGCGCCTTGGCCGTGGTGATCGAGGCCGATGGCCTGATCAACCGCCTGGTGGACGAAATTCCTGTAGAGGAACTCTCGGGTATCCGCATCGGCGAGGCCTTCTCGGCGGGTGGCGAGAATACCGCCTCAGACGCAGCTAACACTGTGAGTCGTTCCCTGAGCACCAGCTGCCCAGTGTGCAATAACCCCGTCACCCCAGGCGAAAATCCTTGCCCTCATTGCGGTGCCACATTGCAGTGGGCTGACTAAGTCGGACTCGCTTTTTCTCCTCCGGGGATTTTAACAATAGAGGCACTCATAACATCATGGCTAAGAATAAAAGATTCGATGTGATGGCGGCGCTCCAAGATGACGAGGAGCCGGAATTTCAGATCGCCCCCATGATTGATATGCTGTTGGTGCTGCTGATCTTCTTCATGTCCATCACGACCACCGATGTCATGATGAAAGACAGGAATGTGATCTTGCCAGAGTCCACAGATGCGCAGAAGGCCAAGAAGGGTCAGGATATCGGACAGACTGTGGTTAATGTAGGCGTGGATCGTGAGGCAAATAATAAGACCAGCATGTCCATCGAGCAGGTGGAATATACCCAACAGGCTCTGACTTCCGAACTGAGCCAACGCCGGGCAGACTTTGTTAAGCTGAACCCCAAGGTTAAATACCGTGTTTTGGTTCGAGCTGACGAAGGGGTGGAATACCGCTATTTGCAGGAGGTCATGCGATCCTGCGCTGAAGCAGGTATCAACGCGATTACATTTTCGGTCATCCAAGTCGGCGAATACGCTCGTGGCGTAAAGTGAAATCAACTAACAGGAACTAAAAATATGGCAGGTGGTGGTGGAGGAGGAGAAGGCGAGTTTGGGTTGCAGATTGCGCCCATGCTCGATGTCATGTTTGTGCTCATGCTCTTTTTCATGGTCATGGCTGGTTCCCAGACTACGGAAGGCGAGTTGGGTATTAATCTCCCCTCGACGGGTGCTGCGCAAAACCAAGAGAAACCCGCGACACCTATCTATGTCAAGATCAGCGCTAACAAGCAGGTCTATTTCAACGATAATCCCGTGGACACTCCGGCGGCGACCGAGTTACCCAGCCTGCGAGATCGCTTGAAAAAAGCTATCCAGATGTATGGGGAAAAGACACCGGTTATTATCGTCCCAGACGAGAATGCGCGTCATGGGCGGATTGTAGATGTGCTCAACGCCTGCTCGGGAGCAGGTGTGGTGAACCTCAGCTTTGGGGCATCTTCGTGAATCAGGTTTACGCTAGATGCAACTTGCATCTTCAACTGTGGGATTGATGGAGAATAACTATGTCGACTGCAACAGGAAATAAGTTAGTAGAACTGCTGAACAGATCGAGATATCTGCTCGTGGCTTTTTTGGTGCATGGCGTCCTGATCTTGGCGCTCATGTCCATCGTAGTATTCACTGCCCCTTTACTGCAAAAAGAGTTTGCTGCCTCGGTGCTGATTTCTGGCGATGGCATGGATGCCGCTCCCCCTCCGCCTCCACCAGCTCCTACGCAAGACCAGAAGTTTGATGTTCAGATCCAGCAGAGCGCCAATGTGACCATGCGTGAAATTATTTCTGTCGCAGGGCCTTCGACCTCTTTCTCAGTCCCGCAATTCATTCCCGATCTGCCTAAGGTCAATCTGACCCAACAGAATGCCGCTGCGCCTCAGATGAAACCGCAGGATATGGCTAGGCAGCAGACGCGCACGGTTGAGCAGGTGAAACAGATCAAGTCTTTCACCCAAAACTGGGTCAAGACAGGCACAGGCGGAAGTGGGCCAAAAGGCCTTACAGCCGAGTTTTCTGTTTTCGTCGGCAGGCCTGCCAGCAGCATCGGGGAAACAACCGGCAAAGGTGCTCAGTCCACGGACTGGAAAGGGTTTATGATGACCCCAATGGAGGCGGCAAAGCAGACTGAAACTGATAATGAAACTATCTTCCACGGCGCTGTCCCTAACTTGGGCGAGATGATATCTCTGTTTTCCAAAGGTAAGATTAAAGCTCAGTCCAAGGCTGTGCCCATGCGTTTGGATAACTCTGAGATTTTTGACAAAAAACCCCCGTTTGTATTCATAACTGGAAGAAATGATTTTTCATTGAACGAAGCCGAAGTGCAGAATCTCCGGAAATACCTTATTGTCGGTGGTTGCATCTGGGGAGATGCCATGGTTCCAGGCAAAGGTTCCCGTTTTGATATCGCCTTCCGTCGAGAGATGAAGAAGGTAATTCCTGATGAGGATAAACCTTGGGAAGTTATTCCCAATAGCCATGATATTTTTCAGAAAGGGTTTACGCCGCAGAGAGCAGGTGTTCCGCCTGGATTAAATTTCTTCCAAGAGCCAATTGAGACGATCAAAATAGATGATGTCGAAGCTATCATTTATACCCTCAACGGATACGGGGCTATGTGGAATGTGATGCTGGATCCAAAGAAGCAATTCACTGATTTTGATATGGATGTTATGACACAGTTTTCTAAATCAAGCTTTTTAGGGAGAACTGCTGATCTTTATCGGAATTTGACTCCAGCTTCAGTCAAGGCCACCTACGACTTGGGCATCAATATTGTCACCTATTTACTGCTGCGTTTTGAAGCCAAGCTCAGAACTGTTTCCACATGATAAAAAAACATCTTATCCTCTGCGGGCTTGCCGTTTGCATGGGTGCCCTGACTCTTGTTCCCGAACTATTGGGTCAAACACCTCCCAAACCCGCAACGCCTGGCAAATCAGGGTCTCCAGCTCAGCCTGCTAGTCAAAAAGTGACTGTGAGCGCTGTTGCCGTGAACCCCGACATGAGCAAGGCAGACGAGAGCGATAACCTGTGGGACGGTGTCAATAAAGCCGGCGAGTTGCAGGTTTTTGTAGAAAAAGGACCTATCCTGCCCAGTAAGATATCTTACACCAATGATATCCCTCCCTCAGTCCAACTCTCTGATATGAACGGAGATGGGTTGAACGATATTATAGCTGCCGATTCCAGAGGTTATTTCTGGGTTTTTCCGAATGGTGGCACGGCTAAAGAGCCTAAGTTTACGCACGGCGAGATATTGCCTATATTTATTTATGATGCAGCGCTCTGGCCAGCGGGTGTAGATGAAAAAAAACGCTCTGCCATGGGTAAAAAGAAAGACGACGATGACCACGACAATTCTTCAGCGTGGAGAGAGGAACAGACTTTCCCGCGTATCTATTGCAGTAAAGGCCAGATCTTGATCGGGACTTACCATGGACAGCTTTTTAAAGTGAACGCCTCTGGCAGTGGTGGAAAAGTGAGTGTTTCTGCACACTCACCAGTAACGGCTGAAGTAAAGACAACGCCCGATCAAAACCGTTTTTTCTGGGGTAACTATTTGGCTCCAGGAGCTTTGAAAAATGCCTCTGGCACAACAGATATTGTGATCGGAGACGGCTCATTTTCTGCCAGTAGCATTTGGCTTTTCCCGACTGGGAGTGTAAGCGTCCCAAGAGTGGATTTTGCCCGCCGTCGCCAACTGGTGATGGGTCAAGGTCGCACCATGCTCATCCCTGCAGCTGCCGATTGGGATAATGATGGTAAAGAAGATCTGATTGTAGCAGGATCTTCAGACGGATCTCCGTCAGAAGTTCTTGTTTATCTCAACAAGGGTGAAGGTAATTTCGGTATTACCTCGCCCTATGCGGCTAGCAAGAGTGATCAGGGAACTCCAGGTGAGCAGCCGGACGCGGTCGTTTCATTTGGTGCCAAGACTAGTCTACCGACACTCTCCACCATCGCTGTTGGCGATCTGAATGGAGACAGTTTATTCGATATGCTCGTTGGCGATACCAAAGGAAAATTCTCGATATCCCTCAACGCAGGTCAACCAGGTAAACCCGTTTTTGGCGCTCTCAAAGGGGTGATGGGCACCGATAAACACAAGCCCTACAAGCGTGCTCTAGGGTGGAATTCAGGTTACATCTATTGGACGGACAAGGCGGACAGCCATTACACGGAAACTCCTTATAATCTTTACAACCCCTATGGTGTCATCGAGCAGGTGGTTGATCCAGCAGATGATAAGAAACCACTTTCGCCAGATAGGACAAACAAGGAGTGCTTGAAGTTTTATTACATGGATCCAAATAACGATTATGTGACAGGCGATTACCCGGTCAATGCCATGAACAAACCGGTGCAACTCCAGTTGGGTGAGACATTTCAAATTTATGCCAAAGGAAGTCCTGTTGTGGACTCTGGTAAGTATCAACTAACTTACATGGTCAAGGGTTCAGGTTTCAAAACTGTGCAAGCTAAAGTTAACTTTGACGCACTGCGCAGCAAGGCGGCTGTCCGCGTAGATCGCCGTGGCAATAAGCAAGCCACCTCAGAAGGCACTGGCTTCAAAGATATACCTATTGTTAAACCACTGACTCTTCCTGCTGACTGGCGCAAAGAGACGATCAAGATTGATGTTGTCCCTAAGACTAGCACTGGCGTTGCCTTTTCCTTGTTACTCGAAGGTAAAGGGGAGATCTATCTGGATGATGTGAAGGTGGAGTCTCAATAAGCCTCTACTATTCTCCCTGCCGTGTCTTTTTTACGATCTAAACCTTGGTTCTGGTTAGCATTTCTTTTTATTGCTTACTTCATAGGGTGGTCGTGTTTTATCTGGATTGCTAAAAAGTATCAGCCTCCAGTTGTGGAGACTGGGCGATCTTCTTAGGGGGTTATGTTTGATCCTACTGTCATAGATGGTTTTGTGCCGGCTTTTGCGGCTGGGGCGTTGACCAGTCTCCATTGTGTGGGGATGTGTGGTCCACTTGCTTCAGCTTTCACTCCTGCTTGCAAAGGTTATGCAGCGGTGTCCGAGACTTTGCTTTCTTATCACGCTGCTCGGGTGGTGGCATACACCATGATCGGCGCCTTGGCTGGCTGGGTGGGGTCGGCTCCTTTTGCTGCTCTGGCGGCTTCTCCGGCGCACTATTTCCCATGGGCTCTCTTTTTCTTCATGCTCATTCTTGGTCTGGGGCTCGATCAGCGTCTGCCCAAGCCTCGCTGGGCTGGGGAGTTATTTTTTCGAATTTCCTCTCGCCTCAAGTCACTTCCTGCCTTGGCCTCGGGTATAACGATGGGTCTATTAACCCCGTTTTTGCCGTGTGGCCCCTTGTATCTGATTTTTGGAGTGGCTTTGTTGGCTGGTTCTGCCCCGAAAGGTGCAGAGTTTGCTCTCGCTTTTGGCATGGGCACCGTGCCGTTGCTTTGGTTGGCTCAAGGCCGTTTTCTCAAGTGGCAGCAAGAGTGGGCTCCATCCCGTGTGCTGCTGATGCGGCGCGGATTGGCGCTTGTCGGTGCTGCTCTGGTGGCGGTGCGACTCCTGCACCCGACCGAGATTAAACCGGCGGATCAGCCAGGGGCAGGGGCTTGTCCCATGTGCCCTTCTAAATCCTAATTCTGCTAGGCTTATATCATGAGATGGATCATGGATGGCAGGGGTGAGCCCGCATGGAACATGGCTGTGGACGAAGCTCTGTTGCGGTTGTGCGCTGTCCCCACCGTGCGTATTTATGGGTGGAGCGAGCCTGCTGTGACCATCGGTTACTTGCAAAAAACAAGTGTTGTTCCAGAGGGGAGACAATTTATCAGACGCCCGACAGGTGGAGGTTTGGTGGATCACGCGGCAGACCTGACTTATACAGTAGTTTTACCTCGTGAACATCCTGTAGCCGAGCAAGGAACTTTGGGCAGTTATCGCATCCTGCATGAGGCTGTGGCTGCGGCTCTTTGCGAATGTGGTATCGAGGCTAGAGTGACTCCCTGCGAGTTCGAGGGGAATCCGGCTGCATGTTTTCAGAAAGCTGTCCGCTATGATGTGGTGGATGCTGCTGCCAATAAGCTAGCTGGTGGCGCGCAGCGCCGCACTCGCACGGCAATGTTGCACCAAGGTAGTATCCTCGTTGCTCCTGTGCCAGATCAGTTGGCAGGTATTTTGGTTGAGCACCTTGCTCGGGCGATGGGAGATACAGTTGTGTCTTCTGAACTCAGTGCTGCTGAAATCCAGTTAGCACAAGAGTTGCAAACGACCCGCTATAGTGAGCGGGCGTGGAACGAGGGTGCCTGACTACTACTTATCGCGGGATATCGTCAGAGTTGTGAGCCGATAATTTGGAATATGGCTGTGTTATCCAAAAATCCCCTCAGGGCATCAGTGCCCGGGCCTTGTCCAGCTACGATGACATCTTCAGCGCTGCCCAAGGCTTTTTCTCGGTAGAGGAAGGCTTGTTGCCGACTCCATGGCAAGAGCTGCGATTTCAATTTCGATGGGGATACTTCTAGCGCATTTTTGGATTTCCACAGGGCGATATCTGCTGGTTGCGAGGGCTGGGCCGACGGGCCTGAGACCCAAGTGAACCGTGTCCAGAAATCATCCGGAGGTGTGGTGGATGAGAGGGAGATGCCGGCATCTCCTGCTATTTTGGGGCCTCCACAACTGTGTGTGGAGGCTACGACAACTGTTGTTCTCTTGCCGGAATAGTCGAGAGCCGTTTTCAAGGCCTCATCCAGCTCAGACAACTCGAGGAGCGCGCGTTTGGCTTGGTTATTCTCGGCGGCAGAGCCGATGAGACCTGAATGCACGATGAGAAAATATCCCCCGATATCTGTCTCGAGTAAACGGATGCTCTTGCGAACCATGTCGCTGAGGCGTGGCTGGTTGGTGGGCCTTTTCTGGTTTGGAAACCAGTGTTCGAGATCCGCTTGGTAGGCAAAGTCCCCTTGGGAAAAAAGACCTAGAACCCTGCGGTTGAGCCAAGGGAAAAGGCCTTCTAGCGCATCGGCTGTTCGGACAACGGCATAACCCTTCTTCTCTGCTTCTTTCACCAGATCGCGCCCATCATCGCGGTAGCCAGTCCCATCGTGGACAGGCAGGAAGAAATCGGCTCCACCGCCGAGCACGATATCAATGTGAGCGGAGTCCAGTGCCTGCTCGGCGATCTGTTGCCGCATCTGGGCGTGGGGAACATGGGAGTAGAAGGCGGCAGCACCTGGGCAGGTGAGGTCGCTGTTCGAGATAAGCCCTGTAGCGCGTCCTCGCCGCTGCGCTGTGTAGAGCAAGTTATTCAAGCGTTTGTCCTGCGAGTCAATGCCGATGCTGCCATTCGGGGTTTTCACCCCGGTCGAAAGGGCAGTGGCCGATGCTGCAGAGTCTGGGACGAGATTGTCGGAGGAATGCACCGACGCTAGGCCGGTATGCGGGAGCTGTTCGATCACTAGTTTGGAGCCGGACTCTGCCGCGTAGAGGCGGCCAGCTTGGAGCATCTCGACCCCGAGACCTTCGACTACGAAGAGGATAATGCCGTGGGGTCTCGGATCCACAAAACTGCGGACATAAACAAAAGCCACCATGGCAAACAGGATGAGGACGGTGAGCAGGGTAATGCGGATGCGTGCTGGCATAAATTTTAGAGTTTTATTTTTCTTTGTATGTTTTGTTTAGGTTCAACCGCCAGGCTTCTTCGATATGCTTAAAGATATCCTCCACCTGTTGCTTGCTTTTTAGACGGTATTCCACGGTGTTCGCATGAGTGGTGGTGGGGTAATTTTTCACTACCATTCCGTCAAGCATAGACTGGGGAGATTGCAGGCCAGAGGCGGTCTCGATCTGACGCTGGATGGTGGAGGCAGTGTCGTTCATGATCCCGCTGACACCTGCTTTTTGGGCAACAGTCTCGATGGCACCACCCAGCTTGGTCTCTTTGGGGTCGGTGGAGACATAATAGAACCGTGCCAAGCCTTTTCCAGTTGTAATAATAGTCAGCTCGGTGACTTCAAAGGCGCTGTCCACCAGATAGGTGTGGGTGCTGATGGAGGTGATGTCTTCGAGCAGAACCATGTATTTGCCTCCGCTCAGTTGAGCGCGCCAGAAGATACGGCGATCAGGTGCTGAGGTGTCGCTCTCCTGCGCCTGCAAAGAGGTTGCGGCTACACACCACAACCAAGCAAGTAGGGCTGCTCGAAACAATCCACGCTGATATGACATGGCCACAACCCTAGACGAAAGCCTGCTATTTGTAGATGGAAATTTTTTACTGCTTGGCGATTTGAAATTTAAGACAACACCTCTAGCGTGTTTCCATGTCCGACCAGAAGCACGACACTCCAGTCAGTGTCCCCTATAAAATAGGGAGCGAAAAACTCATCCGTGTCCTCGACCCAGCCGCACAGCGGTTGAACGCTCTCCTGACCAAACAAGCCCGACCCGATGGGGCTCTCCGTATTGCTGTAGTCGGTGGTGGTTGTTCTGGACTCCAGTATAAAATGGATTTGGTGGATGGTCCCGCCAACCGTGACATCCTCGTGAGATCCAATGGGGTCATCGTGGTCGTGGATCCCAAGAGCGCTCTGTTTGTGAGCGGTTCGGAACTTGATTACTCAGACGATTTGCAAAAAGGTGGGTTCAAGGTCACCAACCCCAATGCCACTGCCCACTGTTCCTGTGGCGAATCATTTTCCGCATGATGACCAGAGATGCTTTTCAGATAGCGGGTGTGGACCGAAGCCCGTGGGTGGATAGTGAGGCGCTCTCAGGTGCGCATACTGCCCGTGCTGCTGCGCTCCATCCCGATAGTGGTGTAGGCGATGGTCGCGCTTTCGACGACTGGAACTGGGCCTGCCGCACGCTTGGTGATACCAAGGCGCGGCTCGATCATTTGCTGGAGCTGGAAACTGGGGCGCCCCAAACGGGTGCGCGTGCTTTGCCCCAGCAGCACGCCACTTTTTTCTTTGAGCTGGCCGACTACTGCCAGAGTGTCGGGGCTTTGGCGCGGAGGCTTGGCGCTTGCGGCTCGCTGCTGGAGAAGGCGATCCTTGCCACCGAGGTGGTCTCCGCACAAGGTCGCTGGCTGCCACTCCACTCGCGGCTTCTCCAGCTTCAGGCAGAGGTGGAGAAAAGCTGTCTCTCTCTCCACCATCGCTGGATGCAAGGCGGGCGGGATTACACAGCAATCTGTGAAACCAGAGATCTAGCCGCCTATGTATCCAAATGGGCTGCCGAATTGGAGCGATGCCGACTGGGTATCGAGGTTTGATGAGACCCATGCAATCTTGGAAAGCACTGCTATGAACGAAGGGAGAATAGTCGGTATTGATCTCGGCACGACCAACTCACTGGTCGGGGCCATGGATTCGGGGTTTCCATTGCTCTTCCCTAACTCTGAAGGTAGGCGTCTCACTCCCTCTGTGGTAGCCTATCCAGAGGATGGGGTCGTGCAGGTCGGGTCTCCCGCCCGCCGCCGTCTCGCGCTTGAACCAGCTACAACACTCTATTCCACCAAGCGCTTTATCGGTCGGTCCCACTCCGATTTGCAAGCATCCGAAACACAGGTGCGTTATCCGTTAGTGCCTTCGGGAAGCACTGTGGCAGTGCCTGTGCGCGGTCAGAGAGTCGGTATGGAAACTGTCGCTTCGGCGGTTCTCTCCCAGCTAAAAACTGACGCAGAAAAAATTCTTCAAGAACCTGTCTCCCGTGCCGTCGTGACGGTGCCAGCCTATTTTAATGACGCTCAGCGCAACGCTACCAAACGCGCGGGGGAGGCTGCCGGTCTGCAGGTGGTGCGTATCCTGAACGAGCCGACAGCGGCGGCCTTGGCTTTCGGCGTTCAGCACTCGCTCAAGGAGGGGTGGATCGCAGTCTATGACCTAGGTGGGGGGACTTTTGATATTTCCATCCTCAAAGTCAGCGCAGGAGTCTTCGAGGTCAAAGCTACCTGTGGCAACACTTGTCTCGGTGGGGACGATATTGACGCCCGCATTGTGGAGCGGCTCACAGCAGAACTTTTTGCCCAGCAGTCATCTGCTGCCCTAGATTCACTCGTGCAAGCTAGACTGGGGGAAGAGGCCGAGCGGGTCAAAATTCTGCTCTCGGAACAAGCGACAGCCACGGTGCAACTCCCGTTTGCTGGTAACTCGCATTTTCAGAGAGAACTGTCTCGTGGTGAATTAGAGGCTCTGGCTCTACCCGTGGTCGAGCGCACGAGAAAACCTTGCTTCCGCGCCCTCTCTGATGCTGGTATCTTAGCGTCGCAGCTCGATCGCTTGATCCTGGTTGGCGGGCAATCGCGCATGCCTTTAGTGCGCCGATTGGCAGTGGAGATTTTTGGACGAGAACCCGATACTGGCTGCAATCCTGACGAAGCCGTAGCTCTGGGCGCGGTCTTGCAAGCAGGTATTTTGGAGGGGTCAGTCCGCGAGGCCGTGCTATTGGATGTCACGCCTCTTTCCTTGGGAATTGAGACCTTTGGCGGATTGATGAATGTGATTATTCCCCGCAATACCGCCATACCCGCCAAGGCGGGCGAGCTATTTACCAATGCTGTGGACGGTCAGCGATCTATGCAAGTATCCATCTTGCAAGGAGAGCGAGAGCTGGCCAAGGATAACTGGAAATTGGGGGAGCTGCAGATTGGCTTTGCACCGTGTCCCAGAGGCACGGCCCGGGTTGGAGTGCAATTTCAGATTGATGAAAATGGCATCTTACGCGTGCTTGCCCGTGATACGAAGACTGGAGGGGAGCAGGTTCTCGACATCACTGCTGTTGTGGATGTAGAAGATGCCCGTGTGGAGGAAATGGTCGCAGCCTCCGTCGAGCACGCGCTCGAAGATATGGGTGCTCGCCGCATGACAGAGTTGAGGCTCAAATCCCAGCACATGATCGGCTCGGCTCGTGCGGTGTTATCCCTCTCATTGGCACTGTTGGAAGAGGGGGAGCAGGAACGCATTATTTCTGCCATCACAGCGCTCGAGAAAGCCTGCAACGAGGCACCCGAACCCGTCATTAAATCGGCGTGCGCACAGCTTGATGAAGTTACCCGGCCCCTCGCACAACGCCTGCTCGATGCGGCCTACGAGAAGGCTCTGGAAGCCCAAGGGGTTCTCTGAAATCTGTCTTTTAATGGCACTCAGCCTCTGCTCCGAACGAGTCAGAGAGGTAGCCGAGCCATATCCCGTTTTGCTCCCTCCCCAATCTTGACGCTGCGTCCTCAGAATTGTAGATTACTTGAATGCCATCCAAGATGAATCAATCGCCACGAAAGTCTTTTTGGTGGGCTTGGGTGCTGGTGGCTTCTCTCGTTGTTGCTGCCACAGTCTTTATGGTCAGGCAAGAATCTGAGGAAAATCCTTCGATACCATCTGCGATCCCCGAGGCATCCCCTCAGCTCAATTCGGCTTCCGCCACTTCTGAAAACACCCAACCAGCCTTGGCTGAACCACCACGGCACGGGCGGTTGCACTCGATCCTCAGTGTATCCAACCGTGTCCAGAGCAACCACGCAGAAAAACCGGGCGCACCCAGTCTAGAAGTCCCAGGAGCCAAGTTGAAAGTTTTGCGAGCACGGTTTGCTGAACTTGCTCTAGATTGGCTCAGCGGGTCATTGCCCCACACTGGGGATTTGATCGAGATGCCCCTGTTCGATGATGTGAACTTGACCGGGGTAGTTCGCTCATCGAACACCAACATTAACGGGACACAAACCGTATCGTGCACGGTGCAAGGCACGCTTTTTGGACGAGCCTTTTTCTCGCGCACTGGCGATGAACTCTCGGCTGTCATCAACATACCCGATCGCCGTGTCCAATACCGGATTGTGTATAATCCAGCCCAGCGCAGTCATGCCGTGGTGGAAATGGATGTCGCCAGCCTCCCTTTCGATGATGTCGGAGAGCAAGCCGTGACTCCGTCCAATGCACCTGCAGTTCCAGGCTACGAGAAGCTCCTACCCCCTAGCGCACAAAGTGGTGGAGTGCCCAATGCCAACCACCCTGCGCCGCCCACGATACGCGAATTACTTGCATTCTCCGATGAGGGCGCGGTGGTGTCGGGTGGGGGAGACCCTGCCATGTCCGAGGATGCTCCAGCCAAGATCACTGTGGATTTGATGTTTGTTTATACCCCTGCCGCACTGGCGGCGGCTGGTAGCCTCGCCAACTTGCAGAATCAGATGGCTCTTGCCGTGCAGGAAAGCAATGATGTTCTCACCAACAACAACGCCGGTTTTGAGCTTCGCTTGGTGCACGCTGTCCAGACATCCTACACCGAAAGTGGGGATGCCAGTTTGTCGGACGAGTTAAATAGAATCACCAATACGAGCGATGGATACATGGACGAAATCCACGCCCTGCGCGATACCTACAAGGCTGATTTTGTGCAGTTGATCACCGACGAAAATGGCGGGGGCGGCATCGGGTGGCAATTACCTCATGTTGGCGGCTCGCCCACTTACGGCTTTACCGTCTGTAATTACGAATCTCTGGTGGGTGTGCTGACCCCGGTGCATGAACTCGGACACAACATGGGTGCCCATCATGCTGTGGATCAGAATTATCAGGCAGGTCCTGGTATCTACCCGGACTCGGCTGGCTGGCACTGGCACCCCTCGCCTGGTCAGTCGGGTTATTGCACCATCATGACTTACACGGGTGGCTCCTATTTTGCCGATGGTCTAGCGCACAGTCGCGTGCCTTATTTCTCCGACCCGCTGGTTTCTATTGAAGGGTATTTGTTAGGGGACGAGTCGGTGGGTAACAATGCCCGTGCGCTCAGAGTGCTCAAGCGTATCTACGCGGAATACCGGACTTCGGAGAATTTTATACCCGTCCTCAATAATAACTACGGTCTTTCGGCGCAGCCTACTCTGGTCAAAACGCTCTCCAACCAAGATTTACAAGCCAGCGACGCAAACGGCTACGATACACCCACACAACTGATTTACACCTTGGCGAGTGCCCCTTCCAAAGGCTTGCTTCAAAAAAGCGGATCAACACTTTCCGCGGCTTCCACTTTCACCCAGCAGGACATTGATGACGGCCTGATCACTTACACCAGTAACTCGGGTCAAACGGGATCAGATGGCTTTGTATTTCATCTCAGGGACTCACTGAATGCGGGGATAGAAAACCAATCATTCACCATAACTATTGATTCGTCAGCGCCAACAACGGCCTCTTTTTCTCCCTCTGCTGGATATGCCTCCGCCGGTGTGTTGGACAATCTCGTGCTCACATTTACCGAGAATGTAGCCAAGGGTTCATCTGGGAATATCCTGATCAAGAAAATATCCGACAACAGCACGGTGGAAAGCATTGCCATCACTTCAGCTCAAATCACAACCAGCGGTAGTTCGCTCACTATCAATCCCTCGGTTACTTTCGATGTTAATACTGGCTATTTTATTGAGATACCAACCCCCGGCACTATCAAGGACAAAGCCGGGAACGATTTTGCCGGATTGAGTGGGAGTGGCATTTGGTATTTTACCACCGCTACTGATTTCTCACGATTTGTTTTTGAGGCCATTGCTTCGCCGCAATACTCTCCCGCAGGTTTTGCCGTGACTGTTACAGCCAAGAAAAGTGACGGCACGACTGATACAGCTTTCACCGGTGCGGGAAGACGAGCCACGCTGAAGATGTATCATGGCGAGGTTCAGACATTCGGAAGCGGGGCAACCAGCGCAGCCTCATTTTTGACAGTGGCCAAACAAGAGAATCGCGAAGATACTATTTATTACCAATCCGAGATAGGAGCTGCCACCACCATCTATGGTATTTCCGTCAACATCAAGACAGTGCCCAACCCAACGCTGCTGACCAATTTTACCGTTAGGCTTGCCCACACGACCAAAACAGCCTTTGCCACCACGGACGTTGACAACGCCAGCTTGGTCACCTGTTACCGTGGCGATTTCACGGTGAGTTCAACGGGTTGGGTGGACATTCCTTTCAGCACAAATTTTTCCTATAACGGAACCGACAACCTGATTGTCAGCTTCAGCTACGACAATCCCACCAATGGCACCAACGGCTCGGTTTACACCTATACTCCTACTCCTCCAGGGGACAATCGCAGAATGTATATGGGTAACACCGACGGCAGCGGCGGGGATCCTGTTCACTGGGACACGCTGCAATATGTGACCACCAGCATCCCTCAGATCAGGTTCAAAAAACGCAATGCGGAGATTGCAGTGACACCCTCTCAAACGGGCGACTTTTCTAGCGGTGTATGGACTGGTAGCGTGGTGCCGGCAAGTTTGTCGTCCGGTGCTGTGCTTTTTGCTGAGGCAGCAGGACACTCGGGTGACAGTAATATCTTTGCCGTGGAACAATCGGTGAGCATCACAACCCATCCCGCTGCTTCGACCATTGTCGGAGGACAGACTGGAAATCTCGCAGTGACGGCATCGGCGGCTACCGGCTATCAATGGTATCGGGGAAACAGCGGCGATACGACCAACCCGATTTCAGGTGCCACAGCATCGAGTTTCACTACGCCAGCATTGTTCCTGACCACGACTTATTGGGTCAGGGTCACCGGCACTGGTGGCACTGTTGACAGCAATGCCGCTACAGTCACAGTGCGTAGCTTCGATCAATGGTCGGCTACACGAGGTTTATCAGGCGCAGATGCCTTGTTGACAGCCGACCCAGATGGTGACGGTCTTAACAATTTAATGGAATACGCGCTACACGCTAACCCCACTGTTTCAGACCCATCTGTCCTGCCAGATCTCGCTATCGAAGGCGCTGATCTTACCATCACCTACCGCAAAAACAAAAATGCTACCGACATCACCTATGTGGTGCAGAGTTCTGTAGATCTGGTGACATGGAGCGACCAAGGCTCAGGGGTCAAACTCGGCGATTTGGACGCCGAAACAGAAAGCTGGAAATTCAGCGTATCAACCAGCGGACAGGCCAAGCTTTTTCTGCGTATCAAGTTCGTAAAATAAACTCTGCACCCGTAAGAGCGTCCGAGAGATCTATTTGAACTCAAGAGCCTCGGGCTTGCTCTGATACTTGCCTACAGCAAACGCCCTAGCTACTCTGACCCAGTATGAAAATTGGTCGTTGTCTTGATGCCGATGGTGCACTGCACCAAGTGAAATTTCTGTCGCCCGAAAAAGCTATTGTTGTCGAAGGCTCTTGGGTAACTGGCTTCCGCAGCACGGCTCGTGAGGTGGCTGTGCAGACTATTCTCCCGCCAATGGAACCATCCGCGATCTATGCCATCGGCTTGAACTACCGGAAACATGCCGAAGAAACTGGCTCTCGTATTCCTGAATTTCCCATTGTTTTCATGAAATCTCCAGGATCCATCCAGCGTCACGGTGGCCCTATTCAGCTCCCGCGCCATCTTCTCAGCGAGCAGGTGGACTACGAGGTGGAGCTAGCTGTAGTCATCGCCCGGGATTGCAAAAATGCCACGCCCGAGAACGCGCTGAATTTTATCGCTGGCTACACCTGTGCCAACGATGTCAGCGCCCGTGACTGGCAGCTCCAGCGCAGCGGCAAACAGTGGTGCCGATGCAAGAGCTTTGACACCTTCTGTCCACTCGGCCCATGGGTGGTCACTCCCGATGAAATGGGCGACCTCTCCCAGCGTCGGCTTTATACCCGCTTGAACGGACAGACCATGCAGGAGAGCCAACTCGGTGACATGATTTTCGGGGTGGGGGAGCTGATAGCCTTTCTCTCTGGCAGCACCACCATCCCTGCCGGATCGGTGATTCTCACAGGAACTCCCTCCGGTGTCGGCATGGGGCGCACCCCTCCAGTCTGGCTCCGACCCGGTGACCGTGTGACTGTCGGTATCGAAGGCATCGGCGAACTCGACAATCTCGTTGAGGAAGAGCCGGTGGCATGAGGCTTTTTCCGAATCCCCGTTGCCACGGCGGCCCGACCCTGTTAGGATGGACGGAATAACGATTATTAACAGACTAACAGCAGACCAATACACGCTATGAGCACCGCCTACGAACCAGTCATCGGACTTGAAGTCCATGTGCAAATCAAAACCGCCAGCAAAATGTTTTGTGGCTGCAAAAACGAATACGGCGGCACGCCGAATTCCCACACCTGTCCCGTCTGTCTTGGCATGCCCGGAGTCCTCCCGGTTCCGAACGAAGAAGCCATCCGCAGAACCATCCAGACCGGGCTCATGCTCGGTTGCGACATTGCCCAGATCTGCAAGTTCGATCGCAAAAGTTACTTCTACCCCGACATGCCGAAGAACTATCAGATTTCCCAATACGACCAGCCCCTCTGCAACGGCGGCGGGGTCATGCTCGGCAAGTTTGCTTTCCCGAAAGAAACGCAAAAAGACGACATCGCCTCATCCAAAAAAGTGGTTCGTCTCACCCGCATCCACCTCGAGGAGGATGTCGCCAAATCCACCCATTTCGAGACCAGCAGCGGCATTGATTTCAACCGCGCTGGCACCCCCCTCATGGAGATCGTTTCCGAGGCGGACATCGCCTCTCCCGAAGAAGCTTTTGCCTACCTCAAAACTCTCCAGCAAATCGTGCAGCAAGGCGGCATCAGCGATGCCGACATGGAAAAAGGGCAGCTCCGCTGCGACTGCAATGTGAGCGTTCGCCCGGTTGGAACCCAGAAGTTCGGCACCAAAGTCGAAATCAAAAATCTCAACTCCATCAGCGGTGTCCGCCGCGCACTCGCCTACGAGATCCAGCGCCAGAGCCGCGTCCTCTCCGAGGGTGGCTCCATCCGCCAAGAAACCCGTGGGTGGGATGATCCGGCAGGAGAAACCTTTATCCTCCGCACCAAGGAAGACGCGCACGACTATCGCTATTTCCCCGACCCGGATCTCATGCCGATGCGCACCGATTCAGGCCTCCTCTCCGAAGCCCAAGCCCGCCTGCCCGAGCTGCCGCACCAGCGCGAAGTCCGCTACATGAACGACTACGGACTCGGCGACTACGACGCCAATGTGCTCTCCTCCGATCTCGCCTTAGCAGCCTTCTTCGAAGAGTGCGTCCAATCCGGTGCCCCGGGCAAAGCCTGCGCCAACCTCATCGCCAACGAACTCATGGCTTCCGTCTCCAGCGATGCCTCCAAGCTGGCTGAGTCCCCGGTCAAAGCAGCCCACATCGCCGAACTCGCCAAGCTCCTCGAAGCCCAGAAAATCAACAGCAAGCAGGGCAAAGAAGTCTTTGCCGAAATGCTGGTCTCAGGCAAAATGCCCGCCGCTATCGTCGAGGAAAAAGGCATGTCCCAAATCAGCGACACCTCTGCTCTCGAAGCCATCGCCCAGCAAGTCATTGATGCCAACCCAGGTCCTGTAGCCGACTATCGTTCCGGCAAAGTGGCTGCACTCAACTCACTCAAAGGGCAGGCCATGAAACTATCCAAAGGCAAGGCCAACCCGCAACTCATCGGCGAGACGCTCGAGCGCCTGCTCAAAGCCCCCTAATAAAGCGGCCTCATCACAAAAGATTCTGCATCGTTCACAGAAGTTGCCCAACAAACTCAAGTTTGGATTCGCGTAGGGCATAGAGGCGGAGCTTGAGGTAGAGATTTTCCCGCTCTGGCATTCCGTTCTAAAACAAGCATTCAACCCTGATTATGCAATAGCATGCGACAAGCTGCGCTTGATTCAATTTTTTTGCTTTCACGGCTTCTTGTCTTTGCCTGTTATTATGGGGGTCGCTGTAGTGAACCCAGATTTTGCAATTGAAAACAGGGGAAGCTGAGGAAGGTTTGTATTATTATCTGGTTGAGGAGAAGACGAGCTGAAATCCAGATCACCAAAGCGGTGAACGAAATCTAGCGGCAAAACGAGCAAAGTTTTCAATCCTAACGGATAGGCGGCAGCCTCGGCTGTTTATGATGGCGCCTCTGCTTGGTTGCTCAGG
>DYRQ01000003.1:18089-58489 GCA_020718645.1 Verrucomicrobium spinosum | reverse complement strand
ACTCATCCAATATAAACCATTGTGTATCCAATATCAAGGTTACGATGCACTAGAGTCTAAACTTACCTTGCGCATGGTCATCTAATATAGGGGATATGTTACTTGTTTGCAAGAAAAAAACATGCAATGACTTATAGAAACGAGCTTGACTTCTATACGGCCTCGGAGGCTCGGTGGCGTGAGATGTTGCGCCATCCTCCATGCAGCATTCGATAACATCGTGGAATGGTGGAAGAGCTATGTTATCTCAATGTTGCCTGTTCTTATAGGTGCCGTTGTGTGGTGAACTACTGCCTACCCCGAGTCACCAATCAGAGGTGTCTCCCTATAAACAGCCTAGGATGCAGCCGAGGTTGCCCGGTTATCCAGCGGTGTTTCTTCTTCTACATCATCACCGAATGGGACAGGAGCACGACGACGGTGATGTTGCTCGAGAATTATTGACTATACGGCAATCCGCCGTATTCTTAGAAATATGGCAACTATGATGAAAACTGCGCGTTTGGATGCACGCATCCCGGACACACTCAAGCGCGCCATCGCCAAAGCCGCTAGCCTACAGGGGCGCACCATCACAGACTTTGTGGTAGAAAGCCTCGAAAAAACCGCCACCGATACAATCCGCGAACATGGGATCATGAGTCTGTCCTTGAAAGACAGTGAGGCTTTTGCAGCAGCCTTGATTTCTGGGCGCAAGCCGTCCTCTGCACTCAAAAAAGCTCTAGCCAGACACAAGAAGACCGTTGGCGTGGGATGACCGAATTTATCACGGTTCCTCTGGCTGGCACCCACGACAGGGCTGCGTTCCGGTGTGGCCATCCTGCCTTGGACGATTATTTCCTCGGTCAAGCATCGCAGGACATGCGCCGCAAAGTGGCGGCGGTCTATGTGATGTCACCTGTATCTGAACCATCGAGAATCGCTGGTTTTTACACACTTTCCTCCTTTGCGGTCGAAATGTGCGCCTTGCCCGAAGCAACACAGAAAAAGCTCCCGCGCTATCCGCTTATACCCGCAACGCTGATCGGCAGGTTGGCCAGAGATTTGCATTATCCGGGCACCGGTGGACTTTTGCTGGCAGACGCCATGAAACGGGTTCTTGCCCACTCGATGCAAGTGGCATCAGCCGCGATTGTTGTGGATGCAAAAGATGAGACCGCCAAAAAGTTTTATAAAAAATACGGATTCGTGGATTTTCCATCGTTAGGTGGGCGGATGTTCATCCCGATGCGGGATGTTGCCGTCGCAGTCCAACAACTTTAACCCAGATTATACAATAGCCCGCAATGTGGCACATCTGCTGGGTTGCTCGGGGTTTGCAGTAGATTACTACAGCGGCACCCATGAGAACAGGCGAGCTTGCGCCTCGCACCTGTGCCTTGCCTCTATCTCCTTCAAGTGCTATGGCTAAATCAGGGAGATAATTGATTTATGCATAATTGTAAAAACGGCGTAAGGACCTTGGGGGTTGCTGCGCTCAGCGCCTTGCTCTGGATTACCACTATCAGTTACGGCCAGACCGATGAGAAGCGGAGTCCCAACGGAACACTGGTTTCCCGGACCTACAACACCTCGCCGAGCCGCACAGAAGTCCGCAAACCCAATGGCCAACTCGAGGAGGTGCGAACTCACCAAACAGGGCGCACCGAGGTGCGTGCCCCCAACGGCATGCTGCTCAGGACAGAAAAGACTGTGGCACCTGGACGCACAGAGGTGCGACTGCCCAACGGGGCGCTGCTCGAAACCCGCACCACTGTGGGCAAGCGCATCGAGGTGCGAAGCCCTAGTGGGCAATTGGAACGGGTGGAGACTTTCGATTACAATGGTCGTGTCTCAACCAGGAACCCGTCCGGTGCATTACTTTGGACACAAGATCCCCAATGAACTGCTGCGAACCGAGGGTGGTGTCAAAGTGGTTCTTATTCGATAGGTGTCCAACTTACCTATGAGTGAACAGGCGAGCCTGCGCCTTGTAGCCCCAGACCTCTCACGCTGTTCCTGTTTTTAGGGTTATCTCTGGTGAGAGATGGAGGAATTCTAGTGGCCGTCAGATGGGGTTGTCTTCAGATGGTGTGACACCTTCTTCAGATAGTCAGTGGAGGCGTAACCCCGCTTCTGGGAGTTTTTTCGGCGTCACCCTTGCAATTCGTGGGAGAGGACGCTCATGCAGTAGATGGCAGCGGTCTCGCAGCGGAGGATGATGCGCCCGAGAGTGACGGGCTGGAAGCCTGCGCTGTTGGCGCGGCTGAGTTCGGCTGGGGTGAAGTCGCCTTCGGGTCCGATCAGCATGGTGATGCTCTGGGGACGGCGGCCTTTCTCAGATTCGAAGTCAGAGAAGGCTTGTTTGATGCTGCGGGCGCCGGGCTGGAGGGAGCCGACGAGGAGGAGATCACTTTTGGGTGGGGCGGCTAGGAAGTCGTCCGCGCTCTTGGGCGTATGGAGGGTGGGCAGCCAGTTCTGGCCGCATTGTTTGCAGGCCTCCACGACGGTCTGGCGCCATTTGTCGGTTTTGGCGTCAGCGCGTTCATCGTCCACCTGCACGACGGTGCGTGAGGAGAGGACGGGGTGAATCTCAGCCACGCCGAGTTCGGTGGCTTTCTGGATGATGAGATCCATGTTTTTGCCCTTGGGCACGGCTTGGGCTAAGACGAGGCGGAAGTCGGGTTGTGCGGTTTTGGCCTCGTTGATTTTCTTGAAAGAAAGGGAGTCGCGAGAGGGGGTGATGATCTCGGCCATGACTTCTTTGCCGTGTCCGTCGAACAGGACTATTTTGTCGCCTGCGCCGTGGCGGAGGACTTGGATGCAGTGGCGGGCTTCGTCGCCGGAGAGGGTGTCGGTGTCGAGGTTTTCGAGATAGAAACGGTCAATGGCCATAGCGGTGTAGAGGTAGTTGGGTTATCGGTTGAAGAAGGACTTGGCTTTTTCCAAGAATGAACGCTGTTCGGGGTAATTATCTGAGAGGCTGACGCGGGCGAACTCTTCGAGTTTTTTGCGTTCCTCGCCTGAGAGGCGGGTGGGGACTTCGATGTAAACGCGGACATTGAGGTCGCCGACGAGCTTGCCTTTGAGGCTGGGGACGCCTTTGCCTTTGAGTCTGAAGATTTTTCCGCCTGGTGTGCCGGCGGGGATTTTGATGAGGGAGGCGCCTTCAAGGGTTGGGACTTTGACCTCGCCACCGAGAGCGGCGGTGGGGAAGGGGATGGGCACTTCGCACCAGAGATCCTGGCCTTCGCGCTGGAAGATGGCGTGGTCTTGGACATGGAGGACGACATAGAGGTCGCCGGGTTCGCCGCCCTTGGAACCGGCCTCGCCGTTACCCGTGGAGCGGAGGCGGGTGCCATTTTCTACGCCGGCTGGGATGCGGAGAGTGACGCTTGAAGTTTTTTCCATGCGGCCTGAGCCCTCGCATTTGGGGCAGGGCTTGTCAATGACGGTGCCTGCGCCTTGACACTTCGGGCAGGTCTGCATCATGGAGATGAACCCGCCGACGGAGGCGCGCACTTGGCCTGTGCCCCGGCAGGTGGGGCACGGGGTAGTTTTGGCGCCTACTGCTGCGCCGCTGCCGGTGCAGTGTTCGCATTCGCTGAGCTTGCGGAGCTTGATTTCTTTGCTGCACCCGAAGACGGCTTCCTCGAAGCTCAGCTCGAGGTCGTAGCGCAGGTCGGCGCCGCGTCGGGCACCGCCGCGGCGGGTGCCTGTGGAGCCTGAGAAAAAGTCGTCGAAGATGCCGCCGCCCTGCCCGCCGCCGAAGACTTCGCGGAAGATTTCGAAGGGGTCCATGCCTGCGGCTCCGTAGGCTGCTGCGCCGGGGTTTCCGGCTGGGCCGCCGTGGGCGAAAGCGGCGTGGCCGTAGCGGTCGTAGGCGGCGCGTTTATCGCGGTTGCCGAGGACTTCGTAGGCTTCGCCGAGTTCTTTGAATTTCTCCTCGGCAGACTTGTCGCCGGGGTTTTTGTCCGGGTGGAATTTGACAGCCATCTTGCGGTAGGCTTTTTTGATGTCGTCGTCTGTCGCGGTCTTGGGAACCCCGAGCACTTCGTAATAGTCGCGTTTGGTGGACATGGCGTTATTGGAGGGGGGAGAGGGGGATTACGAAACGGATTTGCCTTTGGCGACCACGACGCTGGCGGGGCGTAGCAGGCGGCCTTTGATTTTGTAGCCTTTGCGGATCTGCTGGACGACGGTTCCTTCTTCGGTGTCGGGGACCTCGGCGTGGCTGACTGCATCGTGGAGGTTCGGGTCGAATTTTTGGCCTTTGGCGTCTATAGCAGAAATGCCGTGTTGTTCGAGTATCTGGAAAAGCTGGGTCATGGCCATCTTCATGCCGAGGGCGATAGCGGCAGCGTCGGTGGTGGTGGCTGCCGATTGGATGCCCAGCTCGAAGCTGTCAATGGCGGGGAGGAGGGATTCGAGGAATCCTTCGCCGGCATATTTGACGGCTTCTTCTTTTTCGCGGGCGGCGCGTTTGCGGTAGTTGTCGAGGTCGGCAGAGCAGCGAATGAGGCGTTCTTGGAGCTGGACGGCTTGGCCGGCTAGGGTTTCGATTTTTTCCAAGTAGGAGGTGCCGATCAAGCTCAACTCGTGGCGGGGCGGGGTGGGCGTGGCTTTGTCGGCAGGCGCCTGAGCTTTGTCTTGGGGCGCGGGCGCGTCGGCACGGGTGCCGTGTGTGTTTTTTATGTCTCCACCGGAGTGGTGGTGACCCTGTTTTTTATCCTCACTGTGCATAGGCTGTAATCAAAGTAATATCATCGTATTTGTCGGCGGTGCTCCTGAAGCTGTCAAGCTGCTCCAGTATTTCTCGGAGAATAGACTCGCCCCCGTGGCGGGCCGAGCGCTGGACAGTCTCCATGAGGCATTCCCTGCCAAATTCCTTACCTTCGGGGTTCAGGGCTTCGGTGACACCGTCGGTATAGAGGACGAAGGCGTCTCCTAGCTCGAACTGGAAGGAGGTTTCGGCAATGACAGTATCGAAGACCTCCCCGCTGTCAATGCCAATGGCCATGCCCGGCGAGCGGATCAGTTCGATTTTGCCACCGCGATAAAACAGTGGGGCTTCGTGGCCGGCCCGGGCCATGGAAACTTGTCTGGATGCGGGGTCGAGCACGGCGTAGGTGAGGGTGACGAACATGTCCTCGCGGATGTCTGGGTAGAGCTGGCGGTTGAGGGCGCAGAGCACGGCGGCTGGTGAATCCAGTCGTTCGGCGTGCGACCGCAGGGCGGCACGGCACATGGTCATGACTAGGGAGGCGGGAATGCCTTTGCCGGAGACATCGGCGATGACGATGCCGAGTTTGCCGTCGCGCAGGGGGATAAAATCGTAGTAGTCTCCGCTGACATCGCGGGCAGGGAGGTTGACGGCCTCGATGTCCCAACCCTCGATTTCAGGGCAGGTGTCTGGGAGTAGGATGCGCTGGATCTCCTTGGCTACTTCGATTTCGTGATCGAGTTCGCGTTTGGCTAGGAGTTCGCCGTAAACGCGGGTGTTGTGCATGGCGTAGGTGGCTTGGGTGCCTATGGAGTGCAAGGTGTCGAGGTCGGCCTGTGAAAACGAGGTGATGTCCGTGGAGTTGGCCACCATGAGCACGCCGTAGTTTTCCCCGCGGTAGCGCAGGGGCACTGCGAGGCAGGAAATCCAGCGGATGAGGGGGTGCTCCAATACGGGGAGCAGCCGGCTTCGCGTGGCGTCTGGCAGGTAGAGTGCGCCGCTGTCGAGGACAGTGACGATGAGGTCGGTGTCGGAAGAGAGTGGAGTGGCGCGGAGTTGGGCGTCCAGAAATTCTGGGTGGTCGGCCAGTTTGGCTAAAACCTCGCGGGACATGGGGGAGAGCGGGGGGAATCGTCCGGAGGTGGCGAGGATGAGTGCCTGTTTTTGTCCGGGTTTTAGCTCGAGGACAGCAGCGCCTTGAGCGCGGGTGATCTCCATGGAAGAACGGGCTACGATGCCCATGAGCGCGGCTATGTCAGGGGAACGGGTGAAGGCTTCGCCGAGGTCGTGGAGCAGGCGGTAGATAGCGGTCTTTTCCTCGCGTAGTGTCTGAGCCTCGCGGCGGGCGCACGCGGCAGCGGCGAGCATCTGGCGCAGTTTCCAGGCCAAGAGCACGATCGCAACAGCAAACAGAAAAAGCAGTAGGTCCATCGCTAAAACACGTGTATGCTGGGGCTCGTGGATACGAGCCTGCACGGTGCCCTCCAGCTCTGCTTGGGGCGTGGATGATCTAAACCAAGCACGGCGTTCAGTCTATGCTAAAACTTGGGCGGGACAACTCCTCGGCAACAGTTTTTGTAAAGTAGCTGAGGATGATATCGGCGCCGGCGCGTTTGATAGCCAGTAACGATTCGAGTCTGGTGCGGGGGAGATCCGTCCAGCCGCGTTCGGCGGCGGCATGGATCATGGAGTATTCCCCCGACACTTGGTAGGCGGCCAAGGGCAGGAGGGTATGCTCCCGCAATCGGGTGAGGATGTCGAGGTAGGGGCCGGCGGGTTTGACCATGAGGATGTCGGCTCCTTCTTCCTCGTCGAGCAGGGCATCGAGCAGGGCTTCTCTTGGGTTGGCTGGATTGAGTTGGTAGCCGCGCTTGTCGAGGTAGCCTTCGGAGGAGGGGCGGGCGCTGCCTACGGCATCTCGGAAGGGTCCGTAGTAAGCAGAGGCGAACTTGGCGGCATAGGCGAGGATGCCTGTGCTGTGGTGGCCCGAGTGGTCGAGGGTGTCTCGGATGGCGCCGACTCTGCCGTCCATCATGTCGGAGGGCGCTACGAAATTTGCCCCTGCCTGTGCCAGACAGAGGGACATGTGGCAGAGGATCTCGACGGTGGCGTCATTGTCCACGGTGCCACTGGCATCGAGCACGCCGTCGTGGCCGTGGTCGGTGTAGGGGTCGAGGGCGACATCGCAAAAAACCAGGAGGCCTGGCACGGATGATTTAATCTCGGCCAGCGTGCGCGGGATGAGGCCTTGCGGGTCGAGGGCGCCGCTACCTTTGGGGTTTTTCAGGGAGGGATCTGTGCAGGGAAAAAGGGCGACGCCGCGCACGCCTAGAGTGTGGAGGGTGCGGCACTCATCCACCACAGAGCGGATGCCGAGGCGGAAGACCCCGGGCATGGAGGCTATCGGCTCGGGGGTAGTGGCGGATTCCTTGACGAAAAGCGGAGCGATCAGGTCGGAGGCAGAGAGGTGTGTCTCCTGCAATACCGAGCGGATCGAAGGGCCGGAGCGGGAGCGGCGCATCCGCCTGCGGGGTGGCCATTGGGAAAGGTCGTCGAGCTTCATGCGGGGGGCAGACTGGGAAATTATTGGCTTTCTTGCCAAGCTGTGGCATGGCGAACCAGCTCTACTGCGCCAGTCAGGTTGAGTTTATCAATGATGTGGATCCGGTGCGTCTCCACGGTCTTTGGGCTGATGTGGAGGAGGTCAGCAATTTCCTTGGTATTTTTTCCGGTGCCGAGTTGCTGGTAGATTTCCATCTCGCGGTCGCTGAGGAGGGAGAGGGAGCGGTTGAGAGGTTCGTTGTTGCGGGTGGGCGGGTGCTGGTAGGCGATGAGTTTGGAGGCGATGCCTGAGGAGACGGCGATCTCACCGGAGTGGACTTTCCGGATGGCGGTGGCGATATCCTCCGCGGGAGCGTCTTTCATGATATAGCCACGGGCACCTGCTCTGAGGCAGCGTTCGGCATAGACCTCTTCGTCGTTGACGGACATCACCAAGACGGTGGGGAGGCGTCCGAGAGCGGCTCGGTTTTTGATCCACTCGAGTCCGCTACCATTGCGCAAGTTTAAGTCGAGCATGATGACAGAGGGGTTCACACCTGAGTCGAGGGCACGGGTGGCCTCCAAGATCGAGCCTGCCTCGCGGATGACTTCGAAGTCATCCCAGAGGCCGAGCATTTCGGTTATCCCCTTACGGACGACTGGATGGTCGTCCACGATCATAATCTGTATTTTCATGCAGTCTGTTTTTCTTGGTAATCTTCTTGCCGACCCGCACCAGGAATCCTGACGGAAACGGTGGCTCCCGATGATTGGCCTGGTTGTATCCGGTAAGTCCCTCCGATGCTTCTGGCGCGGTAGTTCATTAATTTCAATCCTAAACCGCTATTATCGGTTTGGGCGGGGACTTTGTAGATGTTTCCATCGTTGGTGATCTCCATGCAGATGGCGCCAGTCTGGACGGATAAGGAGATATGAATGGACTCGCAGCACGAGTGTCTGAGGGCGTTGTTGACCGCCTCTTTTGCAATGCGGTAGAGCTGGGCGAAAACCTCGCTGTTCGGATGAGAGATGCTGGGTTGGCATGAGATGGAGCATTGGACGCCGGTCAAACTAGATACATTTTCCACTAGCTGGACTAGGCTTTTTTCAAGGGAGGCTATGTCCTTTTCCATCAGCGAAAGCCCATGGGCCAAGCTGCGAGCCGACCGGAGCGAGGCGAGTCCAGTGGCGTGGATTTTTTCTAAGTCATGACGGACGGAGGGGTCGAGGGACTTGTGCCTGAGCATGGAGACTTCCGCGGCTCGGGCCAGAGCAGCTAAGTCTTGGCAGACAGTGTCGTGCAGCTCGTGGCCCATGCGCCGCTGCTCGGATTCGGTGAGGGAGAGGAATTCCTGTTCCAGTCGTCGCTGTTCGCTGACATCGCGTGCCACGAGCACCAGCGAGCGTCCGAAATGGTAGTCTAGCCATGAGAGAGAAGCTTCGAGTGTGACTGTGGAGCAATTTTTATGGATAGCGGAGCACGAGAGTTCCAATGGTTTGCCTGGGGGTTGGCTGAAAAGTAGGGCGGGGTTATCGAGGATGCCCAAGGGATTCCCTTCAGTGTCGCGCAGGATGTCGGTGATGGGGAGGTCGAGCATGTCTTCCATGGGGTAGCCGAGGATGCGGGTGGCTGATTGGTTCCAGAAGGAGACTTTGCCGTCTGAGTTAAGCAAGACCAAAATTTCACCTGAGGAGAGGGCTAGGCTGCGGAAGAGGGATTCGCTGGCTTGGAGGGCGTCCTCGAGATCTTTGGATTCGCTCACATCGTGCATGGTGCCACAGATCACGAGGGGCAAGCCTTCGAGATTGCGGCGGGTGACTCTCCCTCTGCACGAGACCCAGATCCATTTACCTGAGCGGTGCCAGAGTCGGACAGTGGAGGAGAAATGGGGGGTAAGCCCTTTGGTGGTGGCGTCGAGGGAGGCGTCGAACCTGTGGGTGTCTTGGGGGTGGATGAGAGATTTCCACCCTTCGTTTTTATTGGTGAGCTGCTGTTGCTCGTGTCCAGTAATTTCGTAGCATCGATCACTGCTTTCCATGTGGCTCCGACCCAAGTCGTATTCCCACCAACCGAGGTTGGCACCCGCCAAGGCCATCTGCATTCTTTCTCGAGAGATGCGATTTTGCTCGAGAAATTGTTTGCGCTCGCCGATGTCGTGGAAGCAGGCCAGCAGCAGGCTTGACTGGTCTTCGCTTACTCGCACCAGCCGTATCTCGACATCGAGAGTGCCGCCCTGCTTCCGTTTAGCCACAGTTTCAAATGATCTGCAGACCCCTAGTCTAAGAGATTCGGCGATCTCGTGCCACGGGCTGTTGGGGAGCGAGGAATGAGCGTCGAATAGGCGTTTGCCCCGGATTTCTTCAGTGGACCAGCCCGTGAGTCGGCAGGCAGCAGGATTAGCGTAGAGGCAAGAGCCTTGGAGGTCGAGAAAGGCGATGCCGTCAGAGCAGTTGTCCACGATTTGTCTGGCGCGCAGGTTTTCCTCGAAATTGTTCGGATCTGTATAGGCTTGTCGGGCGTGTATCAGCAGATGGTGATCGCTGGTAGAATTCGAGAGAAACATCTCGACTTCAAGGGCGGCGACGCGCCCGTTCCCACAGGATAGTTTCGCTAGGCATGCTGCATGTCCTGTGTCGAGGGTCGTTTGGATAGCTCTTAATAAAATGTAGCCTTGGGTAGGTGGGGCGAGAGCCTCCAACCTCCTGCCTACCACGCTTTCTGGTGGCGAATTGAGCAATAGGCAGAACGCATCGTTGGCTTTCAGCACCACTCCTCTTTGATCATCACCAGTTCCGACTATAGCTGAGC
Organism: Verrucomicrobium spinosum; assembly: GCA_020718645.1. Classification (GTDB taxonomy): domain Bacteria; phylum Verrucomicrobiota; class Verrucomicrobiia; order JADLBR01; family JAIBCM01; genus DYRQ01. The sequence continues at coordinate 48,437 of DYRQ01000003.1, read as the reverse complement.
AGGTCCACCCGTTTTCAAAATATACTGAGAGGGTGTGGTCGGACTCAAGGCGCTCGGCATGTTCGTAGTGAGCCCAAGACCAAAGTGAGGATACGACAGTCGAGAAGGCAGCGGCCAAGATCGCCGTCAGAGTCAGCGATAGCGTGAGGGAAATAGGGGTGATGAGCTGCCACTCTCCGTGGAAGTCCAAAGACTGGCTGGCTCCCCATTGGGCGAGTTGGATTTCGATCCAGACGATGAGGGCTAGAGCGGCACCCGCCAGCAGTAAAAAAGTGGGGGCAAATACGATAGTCCACCTCCAAGTAAAAACCCGATGGAAGGCTGTGGCCATGCAATGAGTGGCCCAGCGTCGTATCATGGAGAGCCTCGGAGCTTGAGCTGTTTTACACAATCCGTGATCGCAGAGCAAAACTCCGAAGATAATGTGCCGATACCCTCTGGCGGTTGGGTGTCGCAGAGCAGTTCGACTTTTTTACACAGGGCTGCTGCGGCTTGGAACCCGAACATGGCGCAGGGAGATCTGAGCCCGTGAGCCAATCTGGCAGCCTCCTTCCAACTAGATTCAGTGATGGCTTGGCAGAATTGCGACAGGGTGTCCGGCACCGTCTCTTCGAAAACCTGTGCCACTTCTTGAGCAATCTCCTCATCGAGCTGATCCATAGGGGTGGCTTCATGATCGCACAGAGAATCTGGACCGCTCGGAGTGGCGATACGCTCGAGGCAGAGGAATAGGTCTTCCTCCCTGATTGGCTTGGGGAGAAAGTCGTTCATGCCCGCCTCAAAAAAAGTGTTTTTTTCTTCGGTGGAGGTGTTTGCTGTCAGAGCTATAATCGGAATGTTGTGATCGAGCACTGGCGACTGAGGGTCGCGGATGATACGCGTGGCATCTACGCCGTCCAACTCGGGCATTCGGATATCCATCAGAACGACATCATAGCGGTTAGTTGAGAGTTCACGGATGGCTTCTGCACCGTTTGCTACCAAGTGTATCTCATGGCCGATAGATTCGACTTGGAGTTGAGCCACTCTCTGGTTGGTGGGGATATCTTCAGCGCAGAGGATTTTGAGTTTTTTTGAGGGTTGTAGTATTTCGAAGGTCCGGCTTTTTCGAATAGGAGGAGGAGTTTCTGTGTCGTGGGGTGCCGTGCCGAGCGTGACATGGAATTGGAAGTTGGATCCGGCACCAAGCTGGCTTTCCACACTGATGCTCCCCTGCATGAGTTCGACGAGATTTTTGCAAATGGCGAGACCAAGACCAGTGCCGCCGAATGAACGAGTGGTCGAGGCGTCTGCTTGTTCAAATTTCTGAAAGATGCGTTCTAGGGCTTCAGCTGGGATTCCGATCCCGGTGTCCTTTACTGAAAATAGGATTGAGATCCACCCAGCGCCCTCAGCTTTTTTCTTGGCTGAGATAGTGACAGAGCCTGCATGGGTAAATTTGACGGCATTGCCGATGAGGTTCAGTAAAATCTGTCTCAAGCGCGCTGGATCCCCAACGACGGTGTCTGGCAGGGAAGGATCAAGGCTCAATTGGAGGGAGAGGTTTTTCTCAATGGCTTTGGTTCTGAAAAAATCGGTACACAGAGAGACCGGCTCGGAGAGCGGGAAAGGAATTGCTTCCAGAATGACACGGCCAACGTCAATTTTCGAGAGGTCGAGGACATCGTTGAGGATGGAGAGGAGAGACTCAGAGCTTTCACACAGAGTGTTTGCCAATGACTGTTGCGCGGGAGTGAGCACGGAGCGCTGGAGCGCCTGGGTCATGCCGAGTATGCCGTTCATCGGAGTCCGGATTTCGTGGCTCATCACGGCCAAGAAATCCCCTTTGGCTCGGCTGGCTTTATCCGCGGTCTCTTTGGCGGCTTGGAGTTCTTCACGGGCTCTCTCGGAGTCTCGTATCAGGTTCAGCATGGCTTTGCGGTTATTCTCATTGGTCTGGAGTAAATCCCGGAGCTGTCTCTCTCGTTCTTTTTGTTCGCTGATGTCTTGAATGATGGTGGCAAAAAACTGCACGGAGCCATCTGGTCTTCGGATGACGCGGGTATGCGACATAGCGTGGAATGTGGAACCGTCTTTCCTGATAAATCGTTTGTCGCAAAGATGCGCCTCAGCCTGTCCAGCGAGCATTTGTTCCCGAGCCAACTGGTCTGCCATACGGTCGTCCGGATGCGTGAGCTGCTCCCAAGTCAAGCGAACCAATTCAACGGCTGAGTAGCCAAACATCTCCCGCAGCCGCGGGTTGAACTGCACCCAAGAGTGGATCAGTGGCGTGGTGATAGCCATGCCGATAAACGGGAGATCGAAGAAAAATCGCAGCCGCTGCTCACTGATCTTAAGTTCTTCTTCTTCCTCGATTTTACCCGCCATGTTCCTGATGGATAAAAGGGCAACCATTTCTCCTTCTGAGCCCAGTGCCGTATCGCCGTCGAGTATGGCAGGAAAAGAGGTGCCATCTCTGCGCGTCACGGTCAGCTTTGCATCCCGGATAGTGCCCAGCCTCCAGAACCGACTGCGTGTGTCCTCTTGCCATAGCTGGACACTCGCGGTGGTAAATAGATCAGTGAGTTTTTTGCCGATCAGTTCATCCGGGTCAGCCGTGAGTTCGGCCAAGAGTGGTCTGTTAAGCTGGAGAATGCGATCCGTGCGATCCAGAACCAGCAACATCACGGGGGCTGATTGAAAAAAACGCCGGTAAAGGTCGTCTCGGACTACAGACTGAGAAGAGGTGTTCGGAGCGGATGTAGAACCAGTCGCCAAGGAAGCAGCCAAACGAGATATGGGATCCGAGCCTGCTGATTCCATCCGACAGGTATCGAGGAAAACAGAGCCGGAAGAAATCTTGGCGGCTACGAGGCGTTCCACCCGCTGCCATACGAACCGATGCAGGCAGTAGAGCGTCCCGGCGGCACATAGGAGAGCAGAGACCATGCTCAATAACCAGAGCAGCCCCAGATGGCGAGTGTGGGTAAACGACACTCTCGTTTGCGAAGAGCGGAAGGCGATAATGCGTCCCGGGTGAAATTCGTCTGGGTAGGTGACGCTGTATTTGCTGGGGTAAACAGAGGAGAGGCTCTCGGGTTGGATCAAGATGCCGGTCACCTGTTCGAGCACAGGAAAATCTCTGCTGCTGAACCAGCGTAACACGATGCAGTAACTCGGATCTATGCCGGGTTTGGCGGGTATTTCTCGCACGGCGAATGCCAGAATCCTGTTTTCCCACACGGCGAAGCTGATCGGCGAGAATATGCCTTGGGAGATCATCTCTCTGGCTCGGGAGATGGATTGATCGAGCAGGGTGGTAGGCGCGGGGTAAACCTCCCGTGTATCAGGATCTACATGGTGGCAGAAAAGCAGAGAGCCTTCGCTATTAATGCAAGCCACCATATGCACGGACAATTCAGGTAGGTCGGGAGGGAAAGGGGGGGTGGACACCCGTGGAGTCTTGTCGGGTAGGCGGGGTAAGGAAAGGTGTTTGGCTAGAGCGTCGGCGCTCTCGGAAAGCTGTTTTTTCGAGTGCTCAACAGCTAGGCGTGTGAGCAGGGTGGATGAGGAAAAATGTTTATCAAGCAACTGCCGCGACATTTGCCAAAGAGTAGCTGAGGCGGTCACAGATACGAGGGCGGCGACAGTGAGGAAGGCAGCGCAAACCGCAACCACTACCCTAGGGTCGGCTCGGTGCTTGGGACTCTCAGGGGAGATGTGGCTAGGCTTCATCGTATTTTTTCGGTCGCCCCAGCTCGGACATCAGGCTGTTGATTTCTTGTTTGAGATCGAGGATGCGCAGCTCGCGCCCAGTCATGAATCTGTTATTCTCGCGCAGATCTTCGAGAGCTTTCATCATTTCCTTGTTGGCCCGCCTGCGGCTGTAGTAGAGCTGCAACATGTCTGTAGCTGTCTGCAGGAGCCGGTTCTCGGCATCATTCCAGACTCGGGCGGTTGTGTATTCGTCCACGCCCAGGAACCCAAACCAAGTGCCGTCCACCATGATCGGGAGGCAGTAGATCGAGAGGATACCCAGTCTGTCCAGCATGGTTTTTTCTGGGTCAAGAAGTGAGGCGACTGGGCCTTGGACGCACCTGCCAGATTTCATGGTTTGGAGCCAGTGGGGCAATGCGGAGAATGGGACAGCCTGAAGATCGGGATTCTGTATATGCGGCTCTATATCAGCCGCGCAGGCTTCATGGAGGTGCCGCCAACACGGGCCACTGTCAGGGTGCTCGATGATATCGAAGATATAAGCCCTGCTGACATGTAGGGTGGACTGGAGGTGCTGGAGAGACTCTTCAATCGGCGAGCGTCCCGATTCGACCAACTGGAGTGCCTTGGCGAAATCGGACAAACCCTGCTCGTAGCGGAGCTTCGCCCAGAGTCGTTTCTCGTCGCGCCGGCGTTCCTCGATATTGCGGGCGACACACAGGATGCCCTGGGCATCCCCGACAGCGTCGTGGTAGAGGTGGGCTATCCACTCGGTCCAGACACCAGTGCCATCGCATCGTTTCATGAGCACCTCGATGCTATGGTGGGTTCGCGGCGAGTTGGCGTCGGGCGATTGCGTTTGGTGAAAATGGGTTTCCACAGCATCGAGAGAATGTTGGGAAACCAGATCTTTCCATGCCATCTGCAGCCCCTGTTCTTGCGTGTATCCGAGCAGAGGAAAAAGAGAAGGGCTCACATAGGTGATCTGGCCAGCAGTATTGGTCGTCCAGATGAGGTCAGAGGCGTTCTCTGCCAACAGACGATACCGCAGCTCGCTCTGCCGTAGTTTGTCCTCAGCAGCGCTGCGCTCCGCAATCTCCCTGCGGAGCAGGCGCCCTACGGTTTGGTGCTTGCGCACAATAATGCCCATGACAGTCGCCGCCAAAACACTGGCAGCGGTAATGGGGATGGCCCATGGGGGGATCACATAGCTGGTGGGAACATAGAGAAACCCTGTCAAATCTAAAGGGGCGTGGAGCACGCCAGCTTTCAGTAAGGCATCGGCGGTTGCCTCCCAGCGATCAGGGTTCGAGAATCCTACGGGAACCAGGGTGGGGTTGATGAGGCGAGATAACTCCTGAGCTTCAAACAGGAGGTGTTCCTGACTCTTGTGAGTCTGGTATTTTCGCTGGATGATCTGCAAGACTTCGTCAGGGTTTTCGAGAGCGAACCTCCAGCCCTTGAGACTGGCTTCCACAAAGCGGTGAGCCAGCTCAGGGTTGGCTTGCAGGAACCGCCCAGTGGTATAAAGGCAATCCCCGTAGAAGCTGCTCATGGTGCTGGGATTGGGTAATATGCGGAAAGGGATACCGAGCTGTTGCAGCAAGAACGGTTCGTTCGAGGTGTAAGCTGACATGTAAGCAACCTCACCGCTAATGAAAGGGTCGAGGGTGTAGGAGTGGTTCCGCGTTCGATCAGGCTGGTTAAAAGCATCACCGTTTCGGAGGAGAAAAAGTTCTTCAGCCACAGCAATGTTGATCATGCCAGGCTTTTTTGCGAGATCTTGCAAAGAGTGGATCTGGCTGTCCGTTCGGGCGATAATGACATGGGCGGTGCTCTGGAATATGGGGGCGAGCATGACCACATCGTGCCCAGAAGAATAGAGCTTCAGGAGTTCGATTCCCTCGATCCCAAAGTCAGCTCTCCCAGTCAGCACATTTTTATGCGGGGGGACAGACTCTGCTGCCTCGATGAGATCCACCTCTAGGCCAGCCTCTTTGTAGTAGCCGTTTTCAATCGCTGCATAATAACCAGCAAACTGGAACTGGTGCTTCCATTTCAGTTGCAAACGCACTTTAGTAGGCTCGGCTTTTTTGCCGAGGTCAGCGTGCGCCGATAGGCAGGGAACCAAGAGGGCGAACACCCCGAACATCAGCCCCGAAAGGAGGCGGCAATAAGTGCGCACAAACATCATGATTGGCCGACATATTAATGGTATTTCTGTCTGTTGCCAACAATATCCTCATAGCCGTCTCTGTTGCTGTCTGCCAACAAGCTCACCACGCACTCAGCAACGGGTGCTAGAACCTCTGCTGCCCGATTGCCATACCCATAGGAACACTGTTTTGAGAAAAACTAGATAAAATCCTTGACAAAGTTTCGGCATCCTCTTTGCTAACCAGACATTTTTATCGCACTAGGCAGCGAACCATGTTCAACCTGGGCAATCTTCCGTCGAGAGACAGGGGGGAATCGCAGGGCGGCTTGTTATTCGTCGCTTATACCGCACAAGCGGAGGTGGTGGAAATGTAGGTCTGCCCACGTAGCTCAGTTGGCAGAGCACGTCCTTGGTAAGGACGAGGTCGTCGGTTCAAACCCGATCGTGGGCTGTTTTTTCAGCTGACACAGCTTAAAAAGCGGCCTCAGACATGGAAAAAATGAGCGGAAAACTATTACATAGCAGCAAACAGGAGTTTTGAGAGAATATGGCTAAGGAGCAGTTCAAGAGGGATAAGCCTCATGTCAATATCGGAACCATCGGCCACGTGGATCACGGTAAAACCAGCCTCACGGCCGCCATCACTACGGTGTTGTCGAAAAAAGGTATGGCCGAAGCCCGTGCCTACGATCAAATTGACGCGGCACCCGAAGAGAAGGAGCGCGGTATCACAATTAACACCGCGCATGTGGAATACCAGACCGACAAGCGACACTACGCGCATGTGGACTGCCCGGGTCATGCTGACTACATTAAGAACATGATCACAGGTGCAGCCCAGATGGACGGCGCCATCCTCGTGGTGAGCGCGGCCGACGGCCCGATGCCTCAGACGCGTGAGCACATCCTGCTCGCCCGCCAAGTAGGTGTGCCTGCCCTCGTTGTATTTTTGAACAAATGCGACATGGTGGATGACAAAGATCTCCTCGAACTCGTCGAGATGGAAGTTCGCGAACTTCTCACTCAGTATGAGTTCCCTGGCGACAAAATCCCCATTGTCAAAGGTTCCGCCACCGAAGCGCTTTCCGCCCCTGATGATACAGCAGGCAAAGCCAAGTGCATCCACGATCTGATGGAAGCTGTTGACAGCTACATTCCGATGCCTGAGCGTCCGAAAGACATGCCGTTCTTGATGGCTGTCGAAGATGTGTTCAACATTGAAGGTCGTGGCACTGTCGCCACTGGCCGTGTCGAGCGTGGTGTCCTCAAGAAAATGGAAGAAATCGAGATCGTCGGCATTCGTCCCACGGTCAAGACCACCGTCACAGACATCGAAATGTTCCGCAAGCTCCTTGATAGCGCTGAAGCCGGCGACAATGTCGGCGTGCTACTGCGCGGCGTCAAGAAGACCGACATCGAGCGTGGCCAAGTGCTTGCCAAGACTGGTTCGATCAAGCCTCACAAAAAATTCAAGGCAGAGGTTTATGTTCTGAGTAAAGAAGAAGGTGGCCGTCATACCCCGTTCTTCACCAACTACCGTCCGCAGTTCTACTTCCGCACCACGGATGTGACCGGCACGATCAAGTTGCCCGAGAATGTCGAAATGGTGATGCCGGGTGACAACCTGACCGTAGAGGTCGAGTTGCTCCAGCCCGTCGCCATGGAGAAGACCATCCGCTTCGCTATCCGCGAGGGTGGTAAGACGGTGGGTGCGGGTCGCGTGTCCGAAATCATCGAATAAAAAGACAGTTCACAGGGAGACTCGCCCAGCCCGCCGCAAGGGGGCTGGGCGTATTGTCCCGCTGGATTTCTAGGAGAGTAGCTCAACTGGTAGAGCAGCGGTCTCCAAAACCGCGGGTTGCAGGTTCGATTCCTGTCTCTCCTGCATCTTATTAGTGTGAGTATAGAGAGAGTATAGTTAACATGGTCATAGTCCTCGCTGCGGTCAGTTTAGATTCGTATGCCCGGTGGTTCTCGGAACACTGGGTTTCTGCGATTTTCTGGCATGTTACGATCATCGGCCTGACTTTCTGGCTCGTGGTGCAACGCAAGCCCGTTTCCAAGTTCGTGGGCGAAGTTCGCACAGAACTTGCCAAATGCACTTGGCCATGGGATCCCATGCAAAAGGGGATGCGCCGCTACAAGGAACTCATTGACTCCACTGTGGTCGTCATAGTGTCCATGCTGCTCTTGGGTGCCTATACCAGTGCCTTCGATTACATCCTGATCAAAGTGGTCGGATGGATTATCAAATTGAATTTGGTTTGAAATAATGAGTGAAGTGAACGACATCAAAGCAGGGCGCGAAAGCGCCGAGGCAGTGGATGGGGTCGAAGAAACCCCGAAGCACCCCAATTACGAAACGGCGCAATGGTTTGCCCTGCACTCCCTCAGCGGACAGGAAAGCAAAGTGCGCGACAGCTTGCTCAAACGCCTCAAAGCCGAGGAGATGGGGGATGTTGTCCACGAGGTAGTAGTGCCCACCGAACGCGTCAGCGAGGTGAAGCGCAATAAAAAAGTCGAGACCGAGCGCAAACTCTACCCGGGTTATGTATTCGTCTTGGCTAATCTCCTCGATGAAGAAGCGGAAGTCCAAGAGCGTGTCTGGTATTACCTCCGCGAGACTCCAGGCGTCATTGGCTTTGCAGACGGCGAACGCCCCATGCCCATGCGAGTAAAGGAAGTTGAGGCCATGCTCGCCCAGATGAAGACTGGCGAGGACAAGATCATCCCCAAGACAGCCTTCACCAAAGGCGACAAAGTCAAAGTCGGCGACGGACCGTTCATGAATCAAGACGGTGTCGTGGAAGATACTATGCCCGAGAAAGGGCGTCTCATGGTTTCAGTCAGCATGTTCGGGCGCAACGCGCTCGTGGATCTCGAGTTCTGGCAAGTCGAGAAGGTATAATTTTTTTAACACAGAGGCTCGCAATTAGGCGACAGGAGTTCATATGGCGAAAGAAGTAGTTGGTAAGATCAAATTGCAGATTCCGGCCGGTCAGGCCAACCCTGCACCCCCCGTTGGTCCCGCGCTGGGTCAGCAGGGCGTGAATATCATGGCGTTTTGTAAGGAGTTTAACGCGGCCACTCAAAAGCAGGCCGGCGATATCCTCCCCGTGATCATCACGGTTTACAAAGATAAAAGCTTCACCTTTATCACTAAGTCGCCCCCGTCGGGTGTGCTCCTGAAGAAAGCGGCTAAAATCGCCTCAGCTTCCAAAGAGCCGAACAAGATAAAGGTCGCAAAATTGACGAAGGCTCAAGTTATGGAAATCGTCAAAATCAAGATCCAAGATATGAATACCACCGACGAGGAAGCTGCTTTCCGCATGCTCGCAGGCACCGCTCGTCAAGCTGGCATTGAAATCATTGGTTGATGATTTCTGGAAATTTTTCCGTAACAACAAAATAAACCCAAGGTAGGAGACCCTACAAAGGTCGCTGACTACAAGGAGATAAAAATGGCAGTAAAAAGAAGTAAACGATATAAGGAGGCCATCAAGAAGGTGGACTCCAAAAAAACCTACCGCATGGAAGAGGCGCTGAAAACGCTGAAATCAATGCCGGCTCCGAAATTCGAACAGACGGTGTCTATCGCCTTTGCGACCACCGTAGATCCCAAACAGAGCGATCAGATGATCCGTGGCACAGTCCGTTTGCCCAATGGCAGCGGCAAAGAGGTTCGCGTGCTCGTTTTTGCCAAAGGCAAAGCAGCCGATGACGCTAAGGCAGCAGGCGCTGATTATGTTGGATTCGAAGACTTGATCAAGAAATGCACCGATGGCTTTTCTGATTTCGATGTTGCCGTGGCGACTCCCGAAGCCATGACCGAAGTCCGTAAGTTGGGCAAAGTCCTCGGACCTCGCGGTCTGATGCCAAACCCGAAAACAGGCACGGTCACCGATGATACAGCCAAGGCGGTCAATGAGTGCAAAGCAGGCCGCGTCGAGTTCAAGCTGGATAAAGCCGCCAATCTGCATGTGCCGATCGGCAAATTGAATTTCGAAGAAGACAAGCTGGCCGAAAACGGGCGTGCGGTTATTGAAGCCATTTTGAAAGCCCGTCCCGCGGCCGCCAAAGGCGCTTATGTAAGACGCGCCGTTATCAGCGCAACGCAGAGCCCTGGCGTGGTGCTCGACCTGTCTGAATATAACAAAGCTAATAACTGATAGGGGACACACACACCATGAGAGCTGAAAAAAATATTTTAGTTGATGAAGTCAAGAAGAAGATTGATGGCTATCCCTATGTAATCATCACCGATTATACTGGGATGAATGTGCCCCAGTTTTCTGAACTCCGCAAACGCCTCCGCAGCAGCGGGGCCAAGTTCACGGTGGTCAAAAACACCATCCTGCGCGTCGCATCCAAATCTTTGGGTCTGCCTGACGCCTCGGAACTGCTCGCCGGTCAGACCGCGATCATCTCCGGGTCCAAGGATGTTTGTGCAGCGGCCAAGGTGCTGAAATCTTTCAGTGCCGAGTTCAAGAAACCAGAAGTTCGCGGTGCTATCCTTGATGGGGCACTCCTGAACCAAGAGCAAGTCAAGGCGTTGGCCGATTTGCCTTCGCGCGAAGCTCTGCTGGCGCAGATTCTCGGGCTGCTCAATGCCCCGGCTACCAAGCTGGTGCGTATGACTTCAACTCCAGGCGAAATGCTGGCTCGCGTATTGCAAGCCAAAGCCGACAAAGGCGAGTAATTGGAGAAATAAAAATTTCTGGCGGATTCCCATTGGTGGAAATCGCTAGGGAAAGGGCAAATATTATAATAACTGTTGTTTTCTGGTCCCGAAGCCCTTCGGGAACAATCGGGTCGCGGGTGCGAGCCACCAGGAAACACGGAAGAAAGGTGAAATACTGTTCCAGCAAAAATTGAGGGAACAGAATTCAGAAAAAACTATGGCAGCTAATTTAGAAAAAATCGTCGAAGACCTCAGCGCGTTGACCGTGTTGGAAGCCGCTGAACTCGTCAAGAAACTTGAAGAGAAGTGGGGCGTCAGCGCCGCCGCTCCTGTGGCCATGGCCGCCGCCGCGCCTGCCGCTGGTGCCGCCGCCGCTCCCGCCGTCGAGGAAAAAACCTCGTTCGATGTGATGCTCTTGGACAGTGGCGCGAATAAAATCGCCGTCATCAAAGAAGTCCGTGCGGTTGTGCCGGGCCTGGGTTTGGCCGATGCCAAAGCCCTCGTCGAGAGCGCTCCCAAAGCAGTCAAAGAAGGCGTGGAAAAGAAAGAGGCCGAAGAGATCAAGAAGAAGCTCGAAGCCGCTGGCGCCAAAGTCGAAATCAAGTAAGCGTTTCGATGCACTGGTCCCGCTGTTGGAATCCCTCGCTGCCGCTCTCTGCGGCAGTGGAAGATTCCTGGCTGGGCCAGATATCGGAATGTTGAGTGTAGTAACCAGAGAGGAAGGATAAGGCAATGTCTGAGGCATCCTATAAAGTAGGGGAAAGAAATAATTTTGGTCGTTTGAATGAGGCTCTCGAGCCTCCCAATCTGATCGAAATCCAGCTCAACTCCTATGTGGAGTTTTTGCAGCGTGAGTTGACGCCCTCAAAGCGTAAGCCTGAGGGGCTCCAAGCCGTGTTCCTCGAGGTGTTCCCCATCGAGAGCTATGATGGCAAAGTCAAACTTGACTATGTCAGCTACGATATCGGCGAACCCAAAGTCGGCTGGCTCGAGTCTATGCGTGAAGGTCAGACCTTCTCTGCACCTCTCTATGTCACTTTCCGTTTGATTGACGAGAATGGCACGAAAGAAGAGAAAGTTTATATGGGCGAGCTGCCCATGATGACACTCTCTGGCACATTCGTCATCAATGGTGCTGAGCGCGTTGTAGTCAGCCAGCTCCACCGTAGTCCCGGTATCTGCTTTGAAAGCTCTTTGCACGCCAATGGTAAGACACTCTACTCCTTCCGCATCATCCCTGATCGCGGTAACTGGATGGAAGTGCAGTTCGATACGAGCGACTTGCTCTATGTCTATCTGGATCGCCGGAAAAAACGCCGGAAATTCCTGATCACCACCTTCCTCCGTGCGCTCGGCTACTCACTGGACAGTGATATTATCTCGCTGTTCTACAAGATCGAGAAACTCAAGCTCCATGAGGGCGTTGATGATGAAGAGGTGGCGACCAAGGTGCTGGTGGCGGATGTCCGCGATCCAGGCAACGCTGAGATGGTCATTGCTCGTTCCTTTGAGCCGATGACAAAAACCATTGTGCGCCAGCTACTCGACTTAGGACTCAAAGAAGTCCAAGTCGTGGACATTAAAGATGACGATGCGATCATCAAATCTCTCAAGAAAGATCCTACCCGCGACAGCGATGAGGCTCTCAAAGAAATTTACAAGCGCCTGCGTCCTGGCGATCCCCCGACCGTGCAGAACGCCAAGGCTTTGCTCAAACGGCTTTTCTTTGATCCGAAACGCTACGACATCAGCAAGGTCGGTCGCTATAAAATCAACCAGAAACTCGGGATCTCCGTGGACATTGATGTCCGCACGATCACTAACGACGACATCGTCGGCGCTACACGCTACCTCCTGAACCTCCGCAAGGGTGAGGGTGCTGTGGATGACATTGATCATCTCGGCAGCCGTCGCGTCAGAACGGTTGGTGAACTGTTGGCCAACCAGTGCCGCACCGGTTTGGCTCGCACAGAGCGTCTCGTCAAAGAGCGCATGACGCTGTTTGATGTGAATCTCGAGGGCATGATGCCCCAGAAGCTCATCAATCCGAAGGCTCTTTCCGCCGCCATCCGCGACTTTTTCTCGCGGAGTCAGTTGTCGCAGTTCATGGATCAGATCAACCCGCTCTCTGAGCTGACCCACAAGCGCCGCTTGTCGGCTCTCGGACCCGGAGGTCTCTCCCGTGATCGTGCAGGCTTCGAGGTGCGCGATGTGCACACCTCGCACTACGGCCGTATTTGTCCCATCGAGACGCCGGAAGGCCCGAACATCGGTCTGATCTCGTCGCTGAGCTGCTTTGCGCGCATCAACGAGTTCGGTTTCATATCGAGCCCTTACCGCAAAATCGAAAAAGGTCGCATCACGGATAAAATTGATTATCTGACTGCGGACGAAGAGGAGAAATACACAGTTGCACAGGCAAACACTCCTTTTGATTCCAAAGGAAAGTTCACAGTTGAAAAGGTGATCTCTCGCTGCAGAGGCGAGTTTATCGAAGTTCAGCCCGATGGCGTGGACTACATGGATGTTTCGCCGAAACAACTAGTGTCTGTCGCTGCGAGCCTGATTCCATTCTTGGAGCACGATGACGCTAACCGTGCGCTCATGGGTTCGAACATGCAGCGCCAGGGTGTGCCGTTGATTCGCACAGATTCGCCGCTGGTCGGCACGGGTATGGAAGGCCGCGTGGCCCGCGATTCCCGTGCAGTGATCGTATCGGATTCGAATGGCAAAGTCGCTTCTGTCAACGCCAACAAAATTATCATCACTCCCGATGGTGTCGTCCCTGAGTCCAAGAAGGAACTCAAGACCGATGCGGAGAAGGGTGTATTTGTTTACGAGACCCGCAAGTTCATGCGCAGCAATGCTGGCACTTGCATCAACCAGAAACCTATCGTCCACAGAGGCCAGAGCATCAAGAAAGGACAGGTGATCGCTGACGGTCCCTGCACCGAACTCGGTGAACTCGCGCTCGGACGCAATGTGCTGGTGGCGTTCATGCCATGGAACGGCTACAACTTTGAGGACGCTATTCTCATCAGTGAGAAAATCGTCAAAGAAGACATCTACACTTCGATTCACATCGAGGAGTTTGAAATCAGCGCCCGTGACACCAAGCTCGGACCTGAGGAAATCACTCGTGACATTCCCAATGTCGGTGAAGAAGCTCTCAAAAACCTGAGCCACGACGGTGTGGTTCGCATCGGTGCAGAAGTGCGCCCTACGGATATTCTCGTGGGCAAAATCACTCCAAAATCCGAAACGGAACTAGCTCCCGAAGAGCGTTTGCTCCGTGCGATTTTCGGTGAGAAAGCCGCCGATGTGAAGGATTCTTCCCTCCGCGTGCCTTCCGGTGTTTATGGCATTGTCATGGACGCCAAGGTCTCTTCCAACAACAAGAAGACCGAGCGCATGAAACTCTCCGCCACCGAGGCCAAGCGCATGCAGAAGCAGGTCGAGGAGGAACACGAGAAGAAAACCACGGAGATGAAAGGCAAGCTGACCGAAGCGCTGTCGAACATACTCCTCGGTGAGAAAATTCCTCTGGATGTGGTCAATGGCGAGAGCGGTGAAATTATCATCCCCGCCAATCGCAAGATCACCAAGCAACTGCTGCGTAAGTTGGCGGATTGCTACAACCACATCGAGATTGACCCCAGCCCTATCCGCATCAAGATTCGCGAAATCATCGCGCAGTTCGAGAGCAAGTTCGAGCAGCTCGACAATGAGCGCGTGATGAAGCTCGAACAGATCGAGAGCGGCGATGAGGTGGATCCTGGTATCATCAAGCAAGTCAAGGTCTATGTCGCCAGCAAGCGCAAGCTCAGTGTCGGTGACAAGATGGCAGGTCGCCACGGTAACAAAGGTGTCGTAGCCAAGATCGTGCCCGAGGAAGACATGCCGTTCCTGCCGGATGGCACCCCCGTAGAAATCGTGCTCAACCCGCTCGGCGTGCCTTCTCGTATGAATGTCGGGCAGGTGCTGGAAACCCACTTGGGTATTGCGGCCAAGATGCTCGGTTTCAAGGTAGCTACCCCGGTGTTCGACGGTATCAAAGAGGAGCAGATCCACGGGTTCCTGCGCGAGGCGCACAAGCAGATTGGCGCCGACTTCTCCATTGGTGAAGACGGCAAATCCAAGCTTTCCGACGGTCGCACTGGCGAGCCATTCGATCAGCGCGTCGTGGTCGGTTACATCTACATGATGAAGCTGAATCACTTGGTTGCAGATAAGATCCATGCCCGTGCGGTCGGACCTTACTCGCTCGTCACGCAACAGCCCTTGGGCGGTAAAGCCCAATACGGCGGCCAGCGTTTCGGTGAGATGGAAGTCTGGGCGCTCGAAGCCTACGGTGCGGCCTACACGCTGCAAGAGTTGCTCACCGTTAAATCGGATGATGTCAGCGGTCGCACTCGTATCTATGAGAGCATCGTCAAGGGCGATAATTCGCTCCAGGCTGGCACGCCGGAATCGTTCAATGTGTTGATCAAAGAAATGCAGGCGCTTTGTCTCGATGTGAAGGTAGGCGACCGGAGCAAGGACGAGAGCATGATGGTCGAGGAGGCTGCTGCACAGGTCAGCGTAGCCACCGCCGACTTGCGCAAGGTGTTGGGCTAATGCCCAGCCCTCGCCCAGTTAACACATTTTTTGTCACAGAGACATTGCAGAGGATACCAAAGGAGTCATTGATATGAGTCGGGATATTTTGAGAGAGGCGCTCGGAGACGGGCGTCCGGTGGATTTTGATACGGTTGCCATTTCGTTGGCGGCCCCAGACACGATTCTAAATTGGAGCCGCGGGGAAGTGAAGAACCCCGAGACGATCAACTACCGCACCTTCAAACCCGAAAAGGGCGGCTTGTTCTGCGAGCGTATTTTCGGTCCTACAAAAGATTGGGAGTGCGCCTGCGGTAAGTATAAACGGATCAAGTATAAAGGTGTCACCTGCGACCGCTGCGGCGTCGAAGTGACCCTAGCCCGCGTGCGTCGCGAACGCATGGGGCACATTGATTTGGCTGTTCCTGTTTCGCATATCTGGTTTTTCAAGTGCATGCCCAGTCGTTTGGGTCTCATGATGGACATGACTGCCCGCCTCATGGAGCGAGTCATTTATTATGAGGATTACATTGTCGTGGATCCCGGTAAAACACCGCTCCAATACAAGCAGCTCCTCAGCGAGACTGAATACCGCCAAGCGCTCGACCAATATGGCGACAACAGCTTTGCTGCCAAGATGGGTGCCGAGGGTATTCGTGAGGTTCTCAAGAAAGTGGACCTCGCCGAAACTCAAGTCCTGCTCCAGCAGCAGATGGGCAACACCCGCAGCAAGCAGACCAAGAAGAAACTCGCTAAACGCCTGAAACTGGTCCAAGGTTTCATGTCGGCTCAACAGCGTCCCGAATGGATGGTGCTCGAGCGTTTGCCTGTTATCCCTCCTGACCTGCGCCCTCTGGTGCCCCTCGAGGGTGGCCGCTTTGCGACCTCGGATCTCAATGACCTCTACCGTCGTGTGATCAATCGCAATAACCGTCTCAAAAACCTGCTGCAGCTCAAGACCCCTGAGGTCATTATCCGCAACGAGAAGCGCATGCTCCAAGAGGCCGTGGACGCTCTCATTGACAACGGTCGTCACGGCCGCGCTGTCATGGGTGCCGGTAATCGTCCCTTCAAGTCGCTCTCCGACATGCTCAAGGGTAAAACGGGCCGTTTCCGTATGAATCTCCTCGGTAAACGCGTGGATTACTCGGGTCGCTCGGTCATTGTTATCGGACCTGAACTCCGCCTCAACCAGTGCGGTTTGCCCAAAAAGATGGCGCTCGTGTTGTTTGAGCCTTTCATCATCCGCAAACTCAAAGAGCGCGGCCTCGTGCACACGGTTCGTAGCGCGAAGAAATTGATCGAGAAGCAGGACACCGTCGTGTGGGATATCCTCGAGGAAGTGACCAAGGGACACCCCGTTCTCCTCAACCGTGCGCCTACACTGCACAGACTTTCGATCCAGGCTTTTGAACCTGTCCTGATCGAGGGTGAGGCCATCCGTATTCACCCGCTCGTCTGCACGGCTTATAACGCTGACTTCGACGGTGACCAGATGGCTGTCCATGTCCCTCTTTCTGTCGAGGCGCAGCTCGAAGCCCGCATGCTGATGCTGGCTCCGAATAACATCTTCTCGCCCTCCAGCGGTAAGGCCATCACGACGCCGTCACAGGATATTACCCTTGGCTGCTATTACCTCACACAGCCTCCCCGCAAGGCGGAGGAACGCAAACGCGAGGAAGTGGCTAAGAAAATCCTGTCCTTGAACAATGAAATGAGCGATCAAGAGATCGCCAAGGCTTTGGGTGATTCCGAGCGCATGCCAGTGTTGTCCACAGTCGAGGAAGTCCTCCTGGCCAGCGCCGAAAAATCGCTGCACACCCATAGCTGGGTCATTTACAAAAACCGCGATTTTGGTCGCCAGACCGTCTTTGGTGATCCAACGAAAAAATATATCGTCACGACAGTCGGACGAGTGATCTTCAATGAGATTTGGCCAGATGATGTGGGCTTCTTCAACAAGAGCGCCACCAAGAAGGCTCTCGGTGAAATCATCCTGCGCTGCTACCAAGTTGCTGGTCAAGCCCGCACGGTGGAATGCCTCGACAAACTCAAGCAGGTCGGCTTCGAAGAAGCTACCCGTGCCGGCGTCAGCATCGGTATCACCGACATGATTATCCCCACTGAGAAGGCGGAGCAGATCCGCCGTGCGCAAGATGAAATCAAGCGCGTGCAGAAGCAATACGAGGCGGGTATCATTACAGACGGTGAGCGTTACAATAAAATCGTTGACCAATGGACCCACGCTGGTGAAGAAATCGCCAATGTGATGTTCCGCACCCTCGAGCACAACGAGGGACGCGAAGAGATGAACCCCGTCTATCTGATGGTGGACTCTGGCGCTCGCGGCAATCGTGCCCAGGTCAAACAGCTCGCCGGTATGCGTGGTCTCATGGCCAAGCCTTCAGGTGAAATTATTGAGCGCCCCATTCTCGCTAACTTCCGCGAGGGTCTGACAGTGCTCGAATACTTCATCTCCACCCACGGTGCCCGCAAAGGTCTGGCCGATACCGCGCTGAAGACTGCTGACTCCGGTTACATGACCCGCAAATTGTGCGATGTCGCCATGGATGTCATCATCTCCGAAGAGGATTGTGGCACGGCTAACGGTATCTGGGTGCAACCCATTTACGAGGGTGAAGACGAAATCGTCAAACTCATAGATCGTATTTACGGGCGCACCTCGTGCGATGACATCGTGGAACCTATCTCCCACGAACCGATTGTGCGCGGCGGCGAGATTATCAACGAAGCCAAAGCCAAGGCTATCGAGAAACTCGGCGTCGAGAAAGTCCGCATCCGCTCAGGCCTGACTTGCGAATCCAAACAGGGTATCTGCGCCAAATGCTACGGCATGAACCTCGCTACCTCTCTCTCTGCCAAACAAGGCGAGACAGTCGGTATCATTGCTGCCCAGTCCATCGGTGAGCCTGGCACGCAGTTGACCATGCGCACATTCCATGTTGGTGGAACGGCGTCCCAGGTCTTCAAACAACCCCAGATCAAAGCCAAAGGCGATGGTAAAGTCATTTACAGCGAAGACCTCCGCACGGTGGAAGCCATTGATGGTAAATTTATCGCCCTCAATAAAAACGGAACGGTCAGCATCCACGCTGAAGACGGACGCGAAATCGAGAAATACACGATCGTCATCGGTTCCTCCATTGCTGTCCCAGACGGCGGCAAGGTCAAAAAAGCCCAAGTCTTCGTCGAGTGGGATCCTTACAATGTTCCCATCCTGACCGAGAAGGCTGGTAAGGTTACCTTCGTGGACATCATCGAAGGCGTCACCACCAAGCGCGAAACCAATGAGGCGACTGGCCTCTCGGAAATCGTCGTTATCGAGCACAAAGAAGATTTGCACCCGCAGGTCGTCGTCAAAGGCGACAACGGTGCCGTCCTCGCCAGTTACTCGATCCCATCCGGCGCCCATATCGAAGTCAAGGAGCATGCCAAAGTCCGAGCCGGCGATCGTCTGGCCAAGACTCCCCGCAAGCTCGCCAAGACCAAGGACATCACCGGCGGTCTGCCCCGTGTGGCCGAACTCTTTGAAGCTCGCCGCCCGAAAGACGCCGCTGAGATCGCTAAGATTGATGGCGAGGTGCAGTTCGCTGGCACCGTGCGTGGCAAACGCCGCATCGTCGTCGTCGGTGAAACAACCGACGCCAGTGGCGCAACTGTCAAGAGCGAGGAAGAGCACCTGATCCCGCCGAACAAACACATCATTGTGTTCAAAGGCGATCGCGTCAAAGCTGGTCAGCAGCTCACCGAAGGTCCTGTGGTTCCTCACGAGATCCTGCAGATCCTCGGACCCCAGGCTCTGGCCGAATACCTCGTCAACGAGGTGCAGGAAGTTTACCGCCTCCAAGGTGTGGAAATTAACGATAAACACATTGAGATCATCATCCGCCAGATGCTTCGCAAAGTTCGCATCACCGACCCAGGTGACACCGAGTTTCTGTGGGATGAGCAGGTGGATCGTCTGGCCTACGAGGAAGCCAACCGAGAGATCGTGGAGCGCGGTGGTAAACCTGCCGAAGCTAGCTCAGTTCTCTTGGGTATCACCAAGGCCTCACTCGAGACGGAGAGCTTTATCTCGGCAGCTTCGTTCCAAGACACCACACGCGTCCTCACCGATGCGGCGACCTTGGGCAAAGTGGACCGTTTGCGTGGCTTCAAGGAAAATGTCATCATGGGTCACTTGATCCCTGCTGGCACAGGCTTCCGCAGCTACCGCATCTCCAAGCTCGTGCAGCTTGGCGAAGAGGTGGGCGACCCGCTGATCGGGCTCGAAAAGGAAGAGGACAAGTCCAAGTATCACATTGAGATCAGTGCTACTATGGGGCTATCCGAATCCTGATAGTCGCGATAACTAATCACGAAAAACCCGCTGCAAAGCGGGATTTTTTTTGTCGGAATTTAGCTCCCACTTATACTGCGGAATTTTGGCTCACATCTCCTGCCCGACTCGCGTTGGGACTCTTGCGCTCTACCGGGCAACTTGATCCCAAGCCGTCCAGAACCCCGAGTTTTTTTATAAACCTAAATTCCGCAGTTGGATTTTATCCGCACATATACCCCAAACTCTCATGCTCATATCCTCCTCATCTAATAGGCCAACTGCGGAATTTAGGTTGAACGCTATTACCGTTTTTAGGCTTAGGATGTCTCGGGTCTTCGCTCAGCTATGGAAATGCTTGCTCTGTAAGTGAGAACTTGGTGCGGTGGGTCTGACTTGGGGCTGTTGTCCCAAATCAGAGTGTATTTCGAATAAGAGTCCGCACTGTCGGCAGCGGTGGCGGAGCACTGATGGAGCGGGGTGGCTGGTGGAGCCACAGTTGGGGCAGAGGCAGGTGCGGCGATCTTTCAGGCGTCTGCGCACGGTGGTTAGGATGTCGAGTCCCCACAAGAAGGCTATCGCGGAAAGGCCCAAGATCAGCCAGATTTCAAAAAAGGTGCGAATGTCCATTTTCATGGTTTGGCCTCTTTGGTGGGTGAGGGGATTTGGTTCCACTCCACTGATAGGATAGCGGATGTGCCGGAAGCTTCAGGAGAAAACCGGAGCAGGGAAGTAGCGCGAGCAGCTATGCGATCTTGTTCGGAATTACCACTAGAGACTTCGGTTATAACAGCCATTGGGAGGCCGCCCTCTCCAATGATGAGCCTGAGGGTGGTATCGGTCATGGGGCGATCTGTGGAAAGTGATGGGAGTGAAGGAAGCTGGGATCGAAGGTGTTTGGCTAGGGATGCAGGGAGGAGTATCCGACTGGGGGGTGGGGTCGGTTCTTCGGAGGTTTCCAGAGGCTGCTGTGCGATGGTGGTGTCAGGCCGGTGCTGGAGCATCTCGGAGGCGATTTGAGCAGCGGCTACGGGGGTGCCTTCAAAAGATCCGCTTTGAGATAGGAGTGTTTGCAACTCTCTAGCGACGCCGCCATCCCAGCCGACTGGGGCAAGGGGAAATACCGAAGGTAGTGCAGCAGGAGAGGGGACGGCGATCATGGAGGGGTCTGAGATGGATAGGGTGAAGGCGAGCGGCGAGTCAGTGACGGTGCTGGTGTTTTTGAGGAGTGCCACTGTGGGGGGGTAGTTGGATGGGTGCGACTGGGTCGAGATGTCTAACCTGACTAGGGCGAAGGCAGCGGTATAGAGGACGAGGCAAAGGAGGGCGCAGGAACTGAGCGCCCTGTGTTGGGGCGGAAGCCAGCGGTTGAAGTTCAGGGTGTGCAGGTTGGGTAGCTCGAAATCCATAGGGATCTCACTGGGTTGCGAGCACGACATCGAGGCCGCTTTCGAGGATGATGTCCATGATGCTGATCAGATCCCCATTAGGCACAGAGTTGTCCGATTTGAGGATGACGGAGGAGTGTGGGGATCGGGCGGAAACTTCAGTCAGGGCTTTTTTGAGTGAGGCTTTATCGGTCTTCTGGTTGCGAAAGTAGATTTCGCCTGAGCGGGCGATGGTCAGGATTTCAAGGCCAGCCGGGACTCCGCCACCCACGATCCGTTCGTGCATTTTGACTTCGACACCTGGCTGGAGAACGATGGAGGAGCCGAGCAGGAAAAAGATCATCAGCAAGAAGAGCACATTTACCAGAGGAGCCGCATCTATAGGGCCGTGCAACAGGCGGAGGTTGGTCTGGATTTTCATCCTAGTGACTTAAGAGTGCTTATGTGCAGAGGGGGAAGACTCGATGGGGATCACTTGGGTGGGCTGGGTGCGGCGGGAGTCTTCGAATTCGACTATGCTCACTTTTTCAGAGAGTGCGTGGAGAGTCTCGATACCGGCTCGTTCCATGTCGCGTATGATGCGGCCCATGCGGCTGAGAAGGTAGTTGTAGGCGGCGTAGCAGGGGATGGCGATAGCGAGGCCAGCGGCTGTGGTAATCAGCGCTTCCCAAATACCACCAGCCAAGTCGGCCACAGTGGCCGTGCCAGCCTTGTCTTGGAGTCGGACAAATATGGAGATCATCCCCATGACGGTGCCGAGGAGGCCGATCATAGGACTGAGAAAACCGATGGTCGCCAACAGCGGCAGGTGCTGCTCGAGGCGGGGCACTTGGAGTTGCGCCACTTCCTGCAAGAGTTCCCTCAATTCGGGTTTGGGCAGGTCGTGGTGTCGGATGGCTGCGTGCACGACTTGAGCCACAGGACCGTGGGCTTCATCGCAGCGGTCCAGTGCCTCAGGGTAGTTTTTTCGCCTGACAAGATTGAGGATGCCCGAGAGAAAATCTGGCACGCGCATTTCTTGGCGGCGGTAGAAAAATATGCGCTCGAGGAATGCCGTCGAGGCTATGAAGCTGGCCGCTAGTAGCAGCCACATCAGTGGGCCTCCTTTTTGTATCAGTTCGAGCACAGGGGATTTCTCGGTGTGAATCTCGGGTATTACCAGACGAAAGAGCGACGCTCGGCTACCACTGAGCCGTTTTTGATCACACGGGCGCGGAAAGCGTTGACCAAGCCTTGCTCGGTGTAGGCTTTGCCGACAATCTCAAACTGGGCATCGTTCCAGCCTTTGGCACCTTTGACAGGGATCTCGAGCACCCGGATCTGATCGCGGGTTTTTTGCTGCCTGTATTCGAAGCGCACGATGACATCGGAGGGCTGTTTGCACCAGTAGCTGATGGTGTAGTAATGACCTTTGAGAACCTCTCTCTGCTTGGAGGTGACTGCACCGTAGTTGCGATACATCTCTTCCATTTGCAGGCTGGCGTCACCGCCGCCACCACGGTTGAGTTTGTCATCGTTGAGGTAGTCGAATACCTTGCCGACTTTGTAATTTTTGGCATCCAGAGAGATAGGCAATTCTTGGAAAGGGGTAGCCTCATCAGGATTGCCAAAAGCTGGCATGGCCAGAAGGCTCAGAGCGACGGTAGCAACTATACATGCAATTTTCATTCAATTAGATTTCTACGACAAAAACTGTAAGGAATCAAGGGCGGGAATTGTTTTGTGATAAAAAGCTTGGGGCTGTTTCGGTTTAGATTTGGACGGGCAACCCCATCTCGACAATTTGATTGGAAGGGATGCGGAAGAATTCTCTGGCAGGTAGGGCGTTGCGGCTCAAGAAAGAGTAGAGTGCTTTTTGCCAAGGCCATAATCCCGATTTGCCGCTGGGGATGACGACTTCTCTGTTGAAAAAATAGGTCACAGCATGGTCTCTGACAGGGATGCCCTCGTCGCGTAGCCAACGCATGACTTGCTGGGCATCGGGCGTTTGCATGTAGCCGTGCGGGATGATGACTCTCCAAAATCCCTCACTGAGATCTATAACGCCCATAAGCTTACGGCTGTCCACGAAGGGAACTTGCTCGGTGGTGAAGCTGAGTAAGATGACGGTAGAGTGGATGCAGCGGTTGCATTTGAGATGGTGGATGAGGACGATGGGCATGCCCTCGGCACGACCTGCCATGAACACTGCGGCACCCGGTGATCGGAAGATGTTCGATCGTTTCAGATCTTGGATGACATCCATGGGTTCGAGGGCGTTCTCGTAGAGTTTTTTCACGATGAAAAGGCGTCCCCGTTTCCACGCATCCATGATAGCCAACAGCACGGCACCCATGAGGAGAGGAAACCATCCGCCCTCGGCAATTTTATGAAAATTCGACACGAGGAAGATGATATCCAGTGGCAGCAGCACCATGAGAAGTGGGATAAGCTTGGTGGTATTCCATTTCCAATTGGATCGAGCAACGAACGAGAAAGCAATCGTGCTGACAATCATCGTGCCCGTTACAGCCAGACCATAGGCTGCTGCCAGTTTTTCGCTGGAGCCAAAACTGAACACCAAGGCGATCGAGCCGACAGCCAAAGCTGCGTTGACCCCAGGCACATAAATTTGGCCATGCATATCTTCGCTGGTGTGGATGACGCGCAAACGAGGGAAATAGCCGAGGTTCATTGCTTGGCTGGCTAGGGAATAGGCACCGCTGATCAAAGCTTGGCTGGCGATCACTGTGGCTGCAAAGGAGAGCACGACGAGGCACGCTTCCCAGAATGGAGAGGGTGCCAGTGCGTAGAATAGATGTTTTTGGGAGCCCGGGTGGGATAAGAAATAGGCGCCTTGGCCGAAGTAGTTGAGCAAAAGACCTGGAAACGCGATGTAAAACCAGCCGCGGGC
The DNA here is from genome assembly GCA_020718645.1 of Verrucomicrobium spinosum. GTDB lineage: Bacteria > Verrucomicrobiota > Verrucomicrobiia > JADLBR01 > JAIBCM01 > DYRQ01. Next base: position 24,686 of record DYRQ01000003.1, on the reverse strand, counting down.
TATGGCGGGGCGCCCGAAGTGTCCCATGTCAGCATACAGGGCTTCGGCTCCTGTTATCGAGAGCACGACAGCACCGATCAGAGCGGCTGAGAGCATCGGATTTTCCATCAGCAAATGAATGCCCATCCATGGATTGATGGCTTGTAGGACTGAAGGTTGTTGAAATATTTGCATCAAACCTAGAAGCCCAATCACACTGAACCAGACAAGCATGATAGGTCCAAAGACGCCTCCGATGATTGCTGTGCCGTGTTTCTGAACAAGGAATAGTCCGAGTAAAACGAGAGCAGCCACTGGGACAACCCAAGACTCCAGAGCGGGGTTGAGTCCCTCGAGACCTTCGGCAGCACTCAGCACAGAAATGGCGGGAGTAATGACGCTCTCTCCAAACAGTAGGGAGGCACCAGCAAGAATCATAATGATTTTAAACCCTATTCCCAATCCTTTGGTCGTATGTCCGCCCAAGGCCAGCAGTGCAAAAATGCCGCCCTCGCCACGATTATCCGCCCGCATTATTAGGGAGAGATATTTAAAACAGATTACAAAGACCAAGGACCAAAACACGAGGGATAGACTCCCCAGCACCGCCAGTTGTGGATCCACGCCGGGCAGCGCTTTCATGCATTCCCTCAAAGCATAGAGCGGGCTGGTGCCAATATCACCATAGACCACGCCTAGGGCGCCCAAGGTCAGAGCCCAAGAATTGTGATTATTGGTGTGGGGTGTGGGGGTGGCAGATGGCTCCTGCGATGGAGCCTGGCCTTCGGTAGCGCTCATACTTTATGCATTTGGGGTGTTACTCAGCTATAGGATGATTTTTTTTCGGTGTCCAGAGCTCTCTTCTTACAGACAGAACGGGATTGACTTGCCCTAGGCACTCCTGCGAAAGCTGTAGAGTCATGAAAAATAAAGCCGAGAAGTCTGACGAAAAAGCGAAACCAGTAGCCGTTGCCACTGTAGCCGTGCCCGCCGCCGATAACAAAAGCGTGAAGAAAACCTCACCCCAAAAAACTGCACCCACTGGAAAAAAAGTTTCCAAAAAAACAGCAGTTGAACCCACCGCTGCATCAGTGGCACAATCCCCCATGCTCTGCACTACCTCTTTCCCGAAAGCTACACTCCCCTCGTGTGGATCCGTTCGTGTTCTCATCGAAAATATCCGCCCCAGTGTGGATGCCGGTCTTTTCCCTCTGAAGCGAATCGTTGGTGAAGCGATCATTGCTGAAGCCGATGTCTTCTCCGATGGCCATGACACTGTGATCGCTCTCTTGCGCTACAAACACCGCAGCCATCAGGCTTGGACAGAGACTCCGATGGAGTTCTTGGGTAATGACCACTGGCGCGCTACCTTCAAGCTCGATCAAGAAGGTATCTATGACTACACTGTGGTTGCTTGGGTGGATCATCTGTTGAGCTGGCTCTCGGGCTTCAGGAAAAAAGCCGAAAGCCAAGCCGAGCTGGGCGTCGAACTTCTCATCGGTGCTAACTTGCTCGAGTCAGCAGCTCCTCGTGCCTCGAAAGAAGTGGCTGATAAAATCGAGGAATTCGTCCTCCGGCTCCGCAACGCTGAACTACCCGAGGAAGAGCGCAAGAATCTTGCCCTCAGCAACGAATTTGCCCAGCTCGCTGCCGCTCTTCCCGACAGAAACCACGAGGCGACTTACTCTCCGATTCCCTCGGTGATCGTGGAACGAGAGCGTGCCCGCTACAGTGCGTGGTATGAGCTTTTCCCTCGCTCATGGGGCTCCGAGCCGGGCAAGCACGGCACCTTCAAAGACTGCGAGCGCGTGTTGCCGGATGTGGCTCGCATGGGTTTCAATGTGCTCTACCTGCCTCCCATCCATCCGATCGGCGTCGCCTATCGCAAAGGCAAAAACAATACCCTCGTCACCGAGCCTGGCGATGTGGGAAGCCCGTGGGCTATCGGTTCTGCCGAGGGCGGTCACAAAGCCGTCCACCCCGAGTTGGGCACGCTGGCTGACTTCAAAAAGTTCATCAAAAAATCCAAGGAATTTGGTCTCGAGATCGCTCTCGACATTGCCTTCCAGTGCTCGCCTGACCACCCCTATGTCAAAGAGCATCCGCAGTGGTTCAAGTGGCGCCCCGATGGCACCGTGCAATATGCGGAAAACCCTCCTAAAAAATACCAAGATGTCCTTCCGTTCAACTTTGAAACCGAGGACTGGGAAGCGCTCTGGCTCGAACTCAGAAGCGTCTTCCAATTCTGGGCGGAGCAAGGAGTCCGAATTTTCCGCGTGGACAATCCCCACACCAAGACCATCGATTTCTGGCGCTGGTGCATCCAGTCCTTGAAAGAAGAGTTCCCTGACACCCTTTTCCTCTCGGAAGCTTTCACGCGTCCCCGCCTGAAATATCGCCTCGCTAAAAACGGTTTTTCCCAAGGCTACACCTATTTCACATGGCGTCACCACAAGGAGGAAATCCAGACTTACCTCACCGAGTTGACCCGCTCCGAGGTGAAGGATTATTTCCGCCCCAACTTCTGGCCCAACACTCCCGACATCCTCATGCCGGAACTCGCCCACGCCGGGCGGCCAGCCTTTATCGCACGCCTGATTCTTGCCGCCACGCTCTCTTCGAACTACGGCATCTACGGTCCTGCTTACGAACTCTGTGTGAGCGACCTGTATCACGGCAAAGAGGAGTATGCATGGTCTGAGAAATATGAGCTCAAATGGTGGGATGTGAATGCCCATGGCAACTTGCGTGAGATCATCGCCCGTATCAACCACATCCGCGAACGCCATCCCGCTCTGCACCACACGAACAACCTCTCGTTTGTCTCGAACGATAACATGTCGCTGATCTCTTACATCAAGGCCACCGACGACCGTTCTGACATCGTGCTCACCGTGGTGAACCTCGATTACTATTGGGCTCAATCGGGTCATATCAATCTCCCCTTGGAGTCCCTCGGCATCGGATCTTCTGAGACCTACACCGTTCACGACATGCTCGCAGGTGGCAAATACCTCTGGCAGGGGGCTCGCAACTTCATCCGCCTCGACCCGCATGTCTGCCCGGCGCACATCTTCCATCTGGTGAAAGGGGGATGAGCGCTCCCTCTCGGGTCGCTACGCTGAGTTGTTGAACCCGGAGGATCACCTCTCTCTCCAGAGCTATGTCCGGTGAGTGGACTATCGTGGGCTGCGGCTTCGCGGCGAAGTATCCCGAGGGTGGGGGAAACTTCTCCGTGCCTCTGCAATATGTGCTCGGTTTGCGCCGCATGGGCAGGCGCTCGCTATGGCTCGAATTACTCCCCTCGACGGGTGACCCTGCAAAAGATCGCAGAAATATCGCCACCTTCCGGCGTCGTCTGAGCAAGTTCGGGTTGGAAAAAGATTATTGTATCCTCCTTGCCCCACCGGGGGTTTCTGCTCCGACTCTCGAGCAGGTTCAATTTTTTGGGCGCACGCGTCGCCAGTTTCTCGACATGGTGGCGGGACCCTGCACCTTGCTCAACCTGAGCTATTCTTTCAAAGATCCTTTGCTCGCACTTTTTTCCTGTCGCAAATTGTGCAGTCTCGACCCCACGGAAATCTGTTTTTGGATGCGTCAGATGGATATGGGGCAGCACTCGCACCATGAGTTCTGGAGCATCGGGCTGAATACCTACGGGCCAGACTCCAAAGTGCCTGATGCGCCCGTGCGTTGGCAGACCTATTTCCCTCTCGTGGATACAGCCACCTTTGCTGTTGCCCCGCGCCCGCTCCTCGACAGGTTCACCACCATCGGCCAGTGGTATTGGGATGGCATGGTGCAGTGGGAAGGGGAGTGGCGCGATTTCTCGAAAAAAGCAGCGTTCGAAAAATTTCACGACTTGCCCACAGCTTGCCCCAAGATCAGTTTTGAGGCTGCCATGAATTTTGCCCATGGCGATGGCGAGGCAGAACGCCTGCACGGTCTCGGCTGGCGCACGGCCGTGCCTCACGACATCGCCGCCACGCCACAGAAATACTATCGCTACATCGCGGGTTCTACCGGAGAATTTTCACCGGTGAAACTAGAGGGCTATGCCAAATCTGGATGGCTCAGCGACCGCTCCGCCGTCTATCTTGCCATGGGTCGCCCCATCTTGACCGAGCCCACGGGCGCAGAGCCTTACCTGCCGAAGCAGAGCGGCTACTTTTTTGTCTCATCGCTGGAGGAAGCCGGCGAGGCCGCCCGCCAAGCCACCCTCGACTGGCAGCTCCATTCCCGCCATGCCCGGGCCTGTGCTTGCTCCTGTTTCGACTCGGTGGTGAACCTGAAAAAAATGCTCGCCTAGACTGGTTCTAGGAGTCCTGCCAATGAGTGGTGCTGGCATTTGTATTATTTGCCTATCAGGCTAGAGTGTGGTCATGACAAGATCTGTTACTTACAGGGTGTTTTTTGCATTCCTACTGTTGAGCACTAGACTTTCCAGTATGGCTGAAACACCAAATATATCATCAGGACGAATCACCCTCGGCGGCGGCTGTTTCTGGTGTATCGAAGCTGTTTACGATGGTTTGCCCGGTGTTAAATCCGCAGTCTCGGGCTATGCAGGTGGCAACACTGAAAATCCCACCTACGACAAAATTTGTCACGCGAATACGGGTCATGCAGAAGTGGTCCAGATCGAATTCGATCCCTCCAAGGTATCTTTGGAAAAATTGCTGGGTATCTTCTGGAAAATTCATGACCCTACGACCCTCAATCGCCAAGGTCCCGATACTGGCACACAATACCGCTCTGTCGTTTTTCATGAAAATGCTGAACAGGAGTTAGTCATAAAACAATCGCTGCAAGAGGCGCAGAAAGGGTTATCCAAACCCATCGTCACCCAAGTAGCACCACTCCAGAAATTTTATCCAGCTGAGGATTATCACCAGGATTACTTCGCCAAAAATCCCAACGAGGCCTATTGCCAAATCGTCATACGCCCTAAACTCGATAAATTCGAAAAACAAACTCAAGCAGAAACGCGTTAGCAAAAACTCAGTGCACAGCCCCGATGTTGGCGAAGCGGCTACTCGTCTTTGCCTTCTGCACGCTGCTTGGGGTTGATGATGAATTCCCAGTCGCGAATGCGTTTTGTTCGCAGCTCTTCTTGGAAAACATAAAATTCTGACAGCACCTTCTGCCCCACTTCGGTGCCGGGTATGCGAACCACCGTGTTGGACCGATGGAGCTGCACGCAAGTTTCATCAAAGGGTTCGGCAGATACGGTCACCCGGATGCCGAACCTATCAAACCACTGGTGGTTGGCGATGTGGCTGCCGTAATAAACAGCAAGGGGCTGTGGTAATTTTTGTAATATGGCAAATTGTCTCTCCACAAGCGATCGGTTATAAAATTGTCCAGGGATCCAGATGACCAGCCAGAGGAGTGTGTTGCCAGCGAGAAGAGCAAGGGTGAGGCGACCGAACCAGACATGCGATTTTCTTGCTGAAACAAGACAGGCTGCCGCCGCGAATAACGGGATCAACCAGAGTTGAGGCGCGTATCGAGCCATCCAGAGCGGCACAGATAGTGCGGTGACAATACAGCAGAGCGCGGCCAGCAGAAACGGGCGTCCCTGCGAGTGCCAGCGCAGAACGGAGAGTCCCAGACAGATACAGCCCGCAATCCACGCGGCACTGAACCACGGGCCAAAACCGCCGAGCATGTAAACTTGTGCGCCGTGAAAAATCTTTCGGATCTCCTTTTCCGTTACAGCCAGTGGGATCTTGGGTTTGAAGTCGTAATATTTAATCGTTGTCTCGTTGAACAGGCTGACCCAGAAACGGTCGCTGTTGGAAATTTCCGTCATGGCGCACGGGCGGAGGTTTTCGTGTTCGTAGGCGAAGAGCGTGTTGGAGAATAGGCGGTTTTCCACTTGCGTTTTTACTACCTGCCATGCCATCTCGGGGTTCTTCCATGAGGTTCTTGCTGCGAGGGTAGCGATGAGCAGGGTTACTCCGACAACGGAGACAGCGAGGATCGAAAGAGCTTTGGGATGGTGCCTGCGGATGGTGAATTCACAAACGACAACCGCTGCGGCGAGCACGGCGGCAAAACCAGTCCCGCTCATTTTCGAGCCCGCCAAAAGCAGGAGCGATGCGCCGAGAACGACAGCACGCCACTGTGTCCAGCGTTTGATTCCAAGCAACCACGCAGAGAGTGAGCAGAGGAAAAATGAGGTGAGCTGACTGTCGGCCATATACGAATTGGTCCAGTTGAGAGCAATGGGATTCAGGGCGCCGCACGCAGCTAGGACAAAGGATGTCCTAGGTCCTATCCGACGAGATCTGAGCGCTGCATGCAAGAGCAGTGCAGCGGCGGCCAGCGCCAGCCAGTTTATAGCTTTGCCAGCCTCAACTGAGCCCGATGCCTCTGCAACTGGCGCATTTAGGATTTTTGAGCCCCAGAGCCAGTTGTCAGAATATCTAGCATTGCGAATTGGATTAAAGCTCGATAAGAACTTGATGGAATCCTGTGACCGGTTTTCTCGCACATGAAAGTTACAACCAACACGACGATTCAAGCCCGTAAGGTATCTGATCGAATCCATTTGAAATGTCTCTTGTCCATCACCCGTGAGGTCGTAGAACTGGTGCGAGACTGCGGGGGCTA
>DYRQ01000003.1:0-17989 GCA_020718645.1 Verrucomicrobium spinosum | reverse complement strand
GTCTCTTGTCCATCACCCGTGAGGTCGTAGAACTGGTGCGAGACTGCGGGGGCTAGCAGGCACACGGCAACTGAGGCAAGCACCAAGCATATCCGTAACCGCCCAGGGATAGTTGTGTGCAACCAGATCGAGAGAGCGGCGACAACGGGCAGCACCCACGCGTGCCAGGGTGTTATCGGGATACCTACCGCGAAAAGAAGCAGCGTCAGCAACAGCATCGAGAAGATGCCGACAACCAGAGCTCCGCCGAAGATTTCTGGCTGTGATACTTGGTTGTCAGATTGTTGGTCTGAGTTCATCGGGCAAGTGCGGCTTTCCTGTAAAAAGTTTCGAACAGTTGAGATTGGATTTCGAGTGTAAAACCATTTTCAAAGACATCTCGCCCGACCTGTCCCATGGAGGAGCGAAGGGAGTAGTCGTCGAGTATTTTTTCGAGAGCATCAGCCAGTGCTTCGGGAGAGTGTGGGGGAACAAGCAGAGCAGATTCCCCGGCATGAACAGCCTCAGGAATGCCGCCGACAGCCGTCGCTACTACAGGAAGTCTGCACGCCTGCGCTTCGGTTAACACCCTGCCGAAACCCTCGAAGTAGCTGGCCAATAAAAAGAGATCGGCACCACGCAATTCAGCAGCAACTTCAGAGTGTCCCGGCCTTCCAACAAAAGTGACTACTTCGCCGAGGCCTAGGTCATCGGCGCATTTTTTAATGCTAGCTTCTTCATCGCCGCCGCCAACGATGCGGTAGCGGAAATCGTCGCGCTTATTGGCTAGCAAACGGATGGCACGGAGTGCCGTGGGGTAATCTTTATTGTGAACGAGACGAGCGACGGTGAGGATGATTTTTACCGGGCGATCTGGTCTTGGGCCAGGATCTGGAAAAAGGGTGCTATCGAGGGAAGGGTGGACGACAGAAACTTTTTTTGGGTCGAGCCCGAGCGGGTAAAGCGGTTCGGCTGCTGCTGCGCTGGTGGGTTGCACACCCTCGGCACGCGCAAATAATTTTCTGAGCCGTGCCTGCCTGTCCGCTGGAATCTGTGATAGATCCATGATCTGGTGGATCGAGACGGTAATGGCCTTTTCCCAGAGATCCAGCAGGAGGGGAAAGTCATCTATCAAACGCGTGAGTTCGAAGTGGAGAACGCCACATTTTTCCTCGAGAAATGGAAGGTATTTGACGATGCGGGCTGGGAGGGACTCAGCTGATCGAGTCGCGCCGATCGTCTGGAGCCACTGCATAGTGCGAGCAGGTTGTGAGGTGCACAGGCGGGCGATCAGGGGGAGAACAGAAATCCAGCTCGCCTTGGAGTCGAGTTGCCATGGACGGCATTCGTGTGTGAACAGCGGGGAATCTAGGCGGTGCATCCATTCGCGATACATCTCGGTTTTGCTGGGTTTGAACGAGATGATCTTCGTGCGAATACCTCTGGAAAGCATTCCGACGACCTTGTCAAAAACATAGGTCTGAGAGATGCGGGGAAACTCTCTCACCAGCAGGGTGACCGACAACGGTTCGGACTGTAAACCTGCTGGAGCCATGGCGGGGGTCACATGTGTTCCAAGGCGGGTATGCCGAGTAACTCACATCCCTTTTGCAGAGTGTCAGCCGTGAGTTTGCAGAGGGCCATACGGCGTTCGCGTTCGCTGGGCTCGGCTTTGAGCACCGGGCACTCCTCGAAGAAGGAATGGAAGAGACCTGCGAGAGAGAAGAGGTAGAAACAGAGATAGTGTGGGCGCTGTTCGGCGGCCACCTGCTCTACGATATCTTCCCACTCGAGGAGTTTGAGCATCAGATCGCGTTCCTTCGGGTGAGCGGGCGCGGCCAAGGTGTAGGTGCGGTTGGGGTCATCCCCCGATTTACGGAAGATCGAGCGGATGCGCACATGCGCGTTGAGCACATAGGGTGCCGTGTTGCCGTCGAAGGCGAGCATCTTGTTCCAGTCGAAAACATAGTCGAGATGCCGGTTCTGCGAGAGGTCGGCATATTTGACTGAGCTGATGCCGAGCACTTCTGCGATGGCCTGTTTTTCTTCGAGTGTCAGGTCGCTGCGGCGATCCCGCACTATGGCCAGTGCCCGGGTGACGGATTCGTCAAGCAAAACATCGAGTTTGATGGGGTCGCCCTCGCGGGTTTTGAGCGGGCGCTTGTCGGCGCCGAGGATGGCACCGAAGCCGATATGGGTCAGCTCCACCTCGCGGTATCCCCAGCGCTCTGCTGTGGCAAAGAGTTGCTCGAAGTGCAGCTTCTGGCGCAGGTCGGTGATATACCAGATCGCGTCGGGCTTGAAATGATCCATGCGGTAGCGGATGGTGGCCAAGTCGGTCGTGCCGTAGAGGGCGGCACCGTCGGATTTCTGGATCAGGAACGGACGATCCTCGGTGGCGCCATCTTTGCCTAGCACACGGAAAGGATCTTCTTTCACAGGCAGCGTCTCTTCAGAAAATACAGCAACAGCACCTTGGCTCTCTCGGGCTACGCCGAGGCGAACGAGGTCGTCCACCACTTCTTGCAGCATGGGATTGTAGAAACTTTCGCCTAAGACATGGTCGAATTTCACATTCAGGCGGCGGTAGATGAGGTCGAAGGCCGACTGGCTGAGATCGCGGAATTTCTTCCAGAGAGCCAAGTTTTCCTCAAGGCCATCTTGGAGTTTTTTCAGTTCGGCGCGCGCCTGCTCCATGAGTTGCGAGTCGCGTTCGCAGGCTTCGTTGCCCCACTTGTAGCAGCGCTCCATCTCGGCGATGGGATTGGATTCGAGGTCGCCAGCAGAACCCACGCGGCGGAAGCCGATGATCAATTTACCAAACTGCGTGCCCCAGTCTCCAATATGGTTGTCGGTGATGACGGTATGACCAAGCAGGCGCATGACCCGGGCGAGGCAGTCGCCGAGGATGGTGGAGCGAATATGCCCGACATGCATGGACTTGGCGACATTGGGCGAGCCGTAGTCCATGATCACAGTCTTGATCTTGTGAGGTCGTCCCACGAATTGCCCGCGAGTGCGGTGTTCGAGCGCACGCAGCAGAGTGGCGTCGGTGAAAGCGAAGTTGATAAACCCGGGGCCAGCGACCGTGACCGAAGCCGTGGCCGCGTGGCGGGATTCCCAAGTGGCGGCGATCAGTTCAGCGATGGCGCGGGGATTCTTGCCGGCAGTCTTGGCAGCGCTCATCGCACCGTTACTCTGGTAATCACCATACTTTTTATCGTTGCACGGGCGCAGGGAGAGCAGAGCGCTATCAGCGGGGGCGCCGCATTCATTGAACAGATCCGCGAGGATGTTTTCGACTTCTTCCAATACTGGGTTCATGGCAGACTTGCCATATGACCTGATCTCGGGCGTTTTGTCGAGCCGATGTCGTAGATTGATTTCTGCTGGGTCCGTCGCTTGAGGAATTCAATAAACCTAAAATCGGCAAGAAAAACAGGGGAGGGTTTGTTGTAGGAAAAAGGGAAGGTGGAGAACGAACTTGCTGAAATGAAGTTTGCCCTCGAGATGAGTCGAATCGGAGAGGGTTCGGGGTATCAGGATTTCACCCATCGGGTAGCATGGGACAAGCTCGTTTACTTCGTTGCCTGGGGCTTGCAATAGATGACTACAGATGCGCTCATAAAAACAGGGGAGACTGGCCTACGCCTAGTAGCTACGCCCGTCGCAAGCCGCCCCCGTTTTTAGGATAAATACTTGGGCGTTCACCCGACACTTCAAGCACAGGAAACGGCAACTCACAGCATAGTGGCAAGTGCGTGCCCTAGTTATGGCAAGGTTCCGAGAACTTACTCAGCAAGCAATTAGCGGATGACTTGAACAGTGTGCCGGGCGCCAGGGTTCGTTGGCGGGAGTAGAGGGTTATCTATCACCACGCCATTGAGCCGGAGTTCGCGGAATCCTTTGCCCGAGCGACCCGAGGAATTATCAATCTCAATTTCATAGGTCGCCCCGCGGAAGGTGCGAACCAAGCGAACATGAGATAGGGAAGCAGGTAGACAAGGATCGATGAGAAGGCCGTCATAGTGACGACGCGCACCGAGAATCCATTCCAGCATCAGTTGGGTCATCCAAGCAGCAGTGCCCGTGCGCCAGGGGTAATGGGCAAAGCCTTTCCACTGGGGAATGAGACTGTAGCAATTGGTGAAAGAGAAGGGTTCGACACGGGAATTCTCGATGGGATTCCAAGGACTGCCAGGTGCCACTTTCAGGAAAGTGCGCCAAGCTTCCTCAGCACGCCCGAGCATGCAATCTGCCACACCCTTGAAACCAGCAGCGTGGTTATAACAACCGCCGTTTTCTGTGAGGTAAGGTCGTGAGGCGGAAAATTTACCAATCCGCTCGTCGAAGGTTTCGAACGCTGGCGCTGCAATCGAAAAACCATAGTCGGTCTCGATCAGACGATCCACAGCCGCCATGGCCGAAGCTGCGCGGTCAGACGGCGCGGTGCCAGAGAGCGCTGCCCAGCTCTGGGTGTTCACGAAAATTTTTCCCTCGGTGTTCGCGTTGGAACCCATGGTGTAACCACCGGAGCAGAGCGTGCGGACATACCATTCCCCGTCCCAAGCCACAGTGTTCAGTAACTTGGTGAAATGAGCGTGCCACTCTTTGGCCTCTGCCTCGATAGCGGGTTCGCCACGACGACGAGCTAGTTCAGCCACCTCGAGCAGACCGAGGCAGAGTTGCTGGGTAACCATGACCGACTCGCGGGCACCTGTTTTTTCAGAAGGCTCCAGCCCATCGTTCCAGTCGGCAAAATGCTGGTCGCACAGACCGTTTTGCCCCACATCTTTGACGAGGTAACGCATGGCTCGGAGCATGTGTTCCCAGATGCTTTCTTCGCGTGGGTCGTCGCTGTAAGGCACGTGCTGGTCGAGGAAAGACAGCTCTCCAGATTCCTTCAGGCACCATGGCACACAGTGGAGGAGCCAAGCTGGTTTGTCAGAGTATTGGTGGCGGTTCCAAGGACGGAATGAATGGGGAACAGCACCAGAGATGTATTGCGAGGAAATAGCACGGAGCAGATTGGCGCGAGCAGTGGGCCAGTCGTATAGCGCGACACCCATGTCGTTTTGCATGTTATCGCGGAATCCGGACTTATTGACCAGATAGGATGACATCTGCTTCTTGGCGAAATGATTGAGGAGCGCATCGCGATCCTTTTCGCCTGTGTCTATGGTGAACGCGGAGGACAGGTGATCCTCGTGAGCCACGCGGCTCTCCAGCGCGGCATCTACTGCCGCAGGGGTCCAGCGAGCGCGAACTGCAGCGGCATCGGCGTGTGATGCAGCTCGACCCAGCAGGAAGTCTGCGCGAGCTTCGGTATGGGGTGCTAGTTCGAGGGAGACCTGAATAATACCAGCACAGTCTGGCCCTACCATGCCCCGGTTGTCGCAATTCCAGCCAAAGCAGATTTTAGGATCGGAGTGGGAGTAAGATTCCCTCGTAAAGAAATCGCGGTAGCCACAGGCCGCCGCATAATTCGAGCTGGTCGTGACTAGAAAACCGTTGAACCACGGGGCAGGAACAGAACGATCGCGGTTATGCACCCAGACACCTCCCAGATCAGGGAGCACGCACGATTCATTGTCCTTGTAAACACCCTTGCCCTCGGAGTTAGAACCAGTGAGCTGAAAGAGGGCGTAGGCGAAGAGGGAGACGCGGCGCGGACGGTCGGATAAATTGCGGAGGGTGACACGCCATATTTCGAGTGGAGCGTCCGCAGGAACGAAGTTGGTCTGGGAAACGCGCAGGTCGGAACAAGTGGAATCAATCCGAGTGTAAGCAGCATGGAATGTGCAGCGTTTGTCAGTGACAGGTGTGGCCACCGGGTCGCCCCATGGGGTGAAGACCGTGTTGGTCTCCTCATCTCTGATGTAGAGATATTTTGCATCCCAACCCACCAGTTGGCAGGTGTTGCCATCGTGGTCTCGCGAAGTGACTGTCCCGTCGCCGAGATTCGAGGTTTCGGCGTAAATCTCGTCGCTGCCTGGCAGGTTGTAGTGGATGTTGCGCCACTTGCGAGGCGGTTCGGAGGTCAGCACGTAGGTCCGCGCCTCATTATCAAAATATCCGCAGTTCATAACATGGTGACCGCGTGGAGTCGTAGGTGGCGAGTGCGGGGTGACCCCGATCCGCTAACCTACGCTCTCCACGGAGATCGAATTTTATTGTGGGGTGTTTTTTATCCGAGACTACCGATTACAAGGTTGGGTTCGTAAAGGCATCAATTCCGCGGCGCCTGTATTCATTGTAGATGGCGGTGACGCGGGCACGGTTGGTCTCACGAGCTTCTCCCTCAGTATGGTCAAAGGCACGGCGGGCGGCGTAGAGGGCATGCTGCAATTCATAGAATGTCAGCTTCTCCACATCAGCAATGTCCTTGTCCGTGAAGTGGAATCCATATTCCGGGCTGTCAGCCACTGCATTCACATCTGGTTTGGGTGGCATGGGTATGCCCTTGGTCGCTTCAGCCAACTCTGCGAGAACGGCACGAGTGGCAGCAATTTCGGCCAGCACCCATTGGCGATTGAACTCGCAGGGCTCTGCCGGCGGGGGTGGCCAACGGCCGTCCGAGTTAGCTGAGTTCGTGCAATGGAACCAGAATTTCGTAGAAAGCTTTTCAAACTGGGCCTGGTGCGTTCCCTCGGTGATCGGCTGGTATTTTTCCTTATACTCGCGGCGCAGCTCAGCCACCATAGGGTCAAAGCGTTTCGCCTCGGGCGTGCCGCCCCAGCAATCGGCGTAGGTGCGATGCCAAGCGTAGCGATCTTCAACGAAGAAGGGCTCCTCGACTGGCTCAACCGACTCGCAGCATTCTTTGAAAGTGGCCATATCGGAGATGGAGAGCAGCTTTTGGATGAGAGCATCCAGTTTTTCGCGGGCATCAGGGCGCACTTCAAACGACCTGCTGTAGTCGCGGTAATATTTCACATAATAATAACCAGTGGTGCCGCAGTATTCTGCGTCATCTGCAATGATGACTGTGGCTGTATCATCCCCGTCGCCGCTCCAGCGTTGGACATTGGAGATGTAGTCCTCAAGCGTGATTTTGCCGAGGAAGTAGGACACATATTTTCCGACGAGCCGGTCGCTGCGGCAGAGGCCGTGCAAACCGGGCACGATATTGCGGAAGGGGCGATGCAGGAATTTGCAGTTCGGGTCGAGATCATACCAAGGCATGTGACCGCCCCAATAAATGTCGGTGGCGCGATTTTTTTCGACCCAGGCATACTCCTTGTCGTTGCAATTCATGTAGCTCTCGAAATCGAGCGTCAGGTATTTTGCGCCGGCGCGATGGAAGGCACGGGGCACATATTGCATCCAAGTGCATTCGGGATTCCACCAGCTTTCGATCCGGGTTCCGAGGTGCTTCTCGTAGCTGCGCTGGGAAAATTCGCAGGACCAATAGGCATCTTCCTCGGGGATGTTTGCCAAGATCGGATGGGAATAGGGGGCACCCATGAACTCGCACTGTCCGGACTCCATGAGACCGCGCAGTTTGGCTAGGACATCGGGACATTTTTCAGCCATCACATCAATGGTGAATCCGCTTGCCTCAAAGACAAACTTGGCGCGGGGTCCAGCGGCGGCATGTCCATCGAGGATGGTTTCATAGCTGGCGCGGATTACCTGCTCGTATTTGTGGGGCTCAAGGAACGCGTAGTTGAGGTTCGCATGGTAAATTGATACAGTTTTCTGCATGGCGTCAATCTGCACCTGCGCAGTGCCTGAGTCAAGAAGTCCGAAAAGCTTTGTCTTGGAACATGTCTCATAGAGGGAGGAGACGGTGTTTTCGCGTTATTTTTTGTTCAGGGTAGTGTGAAGTATGAGAGCTGTGCAACCTGCGGGATTTTCCGCCACAGCTAGACCTTTCTTGTGTGTCGTGCGCAGGATTTTCGTGTGCGGCGTAGGCGGTTCGGGAGAGTAGAGCCGGCAATGAACTCGGGGGGAATAAGCATCCGCATGGGCACACTTGGAATTCCCACCACCCCGTGTTGCAAGTGGCGATGAATCAAATTGACCGCCTCGACTCCTTGCTCGTGTTCCCTGAGCCCAGTGTGAGCCATACTGCCCACCGTGGGATCTTTGCGAAGGCTGACCATCGGCAGATCCTCGGGAATACGCACGGCAGGTATCCGTGGATAGCCGAAGTGTTCCGGATGGCAAAACGCGTGGTAAACAGAGGGGTGTGAGGCGATCAGACAGTCAGGACGGTTATCCGCATACCATTTATGAAGTGACTGCACATACCTAGGATCTCCAGGACTCCATTGAAACAAATCGGGTTGCTCGCCATCGCTTGCCTCAAGGCGTGACCGTTCGGCGAGCACTTGAGCATAGATCGGTTCGTTCGTGCCTGAGGCCAGATAATTCATGAGAGCAAAGCCGGGGCGACGATAGCCACGGGCTACACACTCCTGCACAGCCACCCGGACGGTGGCCCGAAAATCCGCCTGCACATTGTGCACATGGATCTCGTCGTTTTCAGGTCCTACAAAAACAGTGAAAAACCGATTCCAGTCCAGTTCCAGTGCCTTGGTGTCTGTGAAGGCTTGCACAATCACACCCCGCACGCCCCGAGCCACCAACACATCGGACAGTTTCTTGCCTGTGTGATAGGAGGAATAATCCAGCACATCCAAGTTGTAGCCAAGCTCCGCAGCCCGGGCGCGCACCGCAATAGCCTCCTCGCGAGGACCAGCGCTCTTGTTGCGACCAGAACCAGAGAAGTGCACATAAGCAATAGTGACAAAACTTGGTTTAGCGCCGCCGGGCCATCGGCGCCGTGTCAGCGCAGAGAGCAGAGGGTCGGGTCGGTATCCCAGCTTGGCAGCCATCCGGAGAACTTTCTCACGGGTCGTTTGAGCTACATTGGGATGTCCAGACAGCGCACGAGCCACCGTCGCATGCCCCAATCCACAGGCTGCCGCAATACTCCGGCAGGTAGCCCCGCCAATTTCCAACTCCGGTAACGAAGACTCAGACACAATGCGCGAGCCTTGGCATGATACCAAGTCAGGTCAAGGAGATATTTGGGACATGTTCCAATATGAGATCGCAGTTCTCTTTGCATAGCCGGTTTTCTCTATAATCAGGGTGGCTATGCCCTGCGAATAGAGAGAAAGAAGTGCGGAGGAAATTTGGCGCCCATTCTCTAGACAGGCTTGCCGTTGAGCGGTAGGGGGCGGGTCATCGCTTCTTGTGATAATGATTGACCCATCAAGGCTCTGCATACACAATTCAACGATGGAATTAAAGGAAGTCAAAGCCCTGATTGATCTAGTAACCAAAAACGGTCTTTCTGAATTTGAGTTGGAGGAGGGTAATTTCAAGGTGCGCATCAAAAAAGGTAACGGTGAGCCTATCCTGTATGCCATGCCCGCGCCCGCAGCCCCCATGCCTGTTACTGTCGGAGTGGTTGCCGAGCCGGTATCATCCGCACCCGCAGCAGGTGGCAAGGAGATTGTGTCCCCCATGGTTGGCACTTTTTATCGCTCGCCCTCACCCGATTCCCCTTCCTTTGTAGAGGTGGGCCAACAGGTCACTGAAGACACCGTGGTTTGCATTATTGAAGCCATGAAAGTCATGAACGAGATCAAGTCGGAAGTCCGAGGCACGATCACCGAAATCCTTTCGGAAAATGGCAAGGCCGTCGAGTTCGGCAAACCCCTGTTCCGTGTCAAATAACCTGAACGAGCATGTTTGAAAAAATCTTGATAGCCAACCGCGGCGAGATCGCCGTGCGCGTCATCCGCGCCTGCCGCGATCTCGGGATTCGCACAGTGGCCGTCTATTCCGAAGCCGATACCGAGAGCACCCATATCCACATGGCTGACGAGGCCGTGTGTATTGGCAAAGCGCCGTCTTCTGAGAGTTATTTGAGGATTGATCGCCTCATTGCGGCTGCAGAGATTACCGATGTGGACGCGATCCACCCCGGTTACGGTTTTCTCGCCGAGAACGCTCATTTCTCCGAGGTCTGCGCGAGTTGCAATATAAAGTTTATCGGACCCTCGCCGGAATCTATCCGCACCATGGGCGACAAAAACAAGGCCCGCGAAGCCGCAAAGAAAGCCGGCGTGCCGATCACCCCTGGTAGCGATGGTCTTGTCGAAACCGAGCAGGAAGCACTCAAAATCGCCAAAAAAATCGGCTATCCAGTCATGATCAAAGCCGTGGCCGGTGGCGGTGGGCGCGGCATGCGTCCTGCCCACAACGATGTCAGCCTAGTTACCGGCTACCATGCAGCCAGGCATGAGGCGGAGAAAGCGTTCGGCAACGGCTCGGTTTACATCGAAAAACTCATCGAGAATCCCCGCCACATCGAGATTCAGGTCATGGCCGACCAGCAAGGTAAAGTGGCTGCGCTCGGCGAACGCGACTGCTCTATCCAGCGACGCAATCAGAAATTGATCGAGGAGTCTCCCTCTCCCGCTGTGTCTGATGATATCCGGAAAAAAATGTGTAAAGCGGCGATCAAACTGAGCGAGGCCGTGCGCTACGAAGGTGCAGGCACGCTAGAGTTTTTGATGGATGACAAAGGTAATTACTATTTCATGGAGATGAACACCCGGATCCAGGTGGAGCACCCCGTGACCGAACAAGTTTACGGCGTGGATCTGGTCAAAGAACAGATCTTGATTGCCATGGGGCATCCTCTTTCCGCATCCATACTGGAGGCTCGCATCCGTCAGCATGCCATTGAGGTGCGTATTAATGCGGAAGATCCCATGCAGAATTTCCGTCCTTGCCCCGGTAAGATCAACTTGCTGTGGTTGCCCGGAGGTCCGGGTATCCGTGTGGACAGCCATGTTTACACCGGATACACCATCCCGACCAACTACGATTCCATGATTGCCAAAGTGATTGCCTTTGGCGACGACCGCGAGACAGCGCTCAACCGCATGTCCCGCGCTTTGGGCGAGCTCGTGGTGGATGGGATTCAGACCACCGGTCCGTTTGCGAATCTGATCATGCAAGACCCTGATTTTCGCAGGGGAAAATATTCGACAGCATTTGTTGAACACCTCATGCAGCAGACCAAGCCTCTGATGGGCGGCGCGGTTAAAGCCTGATTTTTCCTCTTCCTTTGCGTCTCTGTTTCTTGTTAGCGTCTAGGAGAATACTCTGTTGTCTCCGGGTGCAAACGAGTGTAGAAGTGCATCGTGAATGTTGAAGAGGCTTTGAAGATGGTGCTTCACCAGTGTCCCACGGGGCACCGGGACCGAGATTGTTGTGCCTTGGATTCACTCCAGCGTTTGCCTCCAGAAGAGCTGGAAGCTATCTTGTCTGGCATGACCCCCGAGCAGTCGGAAGAAACATTCAAAAAACACCTGCTGTGCCTTTGCAAACAGGGCGGGTGTGAAGTGCGGGACTAGTTTGCAGGCTCGGGCATCTGCGCCAGAGATCGGCAGGGCGGCGATCAAGAGCCAGTTTTTGTCGTAGTGGCTCCGGCCTCTGCCGGCACCTCGGATTCGGGGTAGATAAAGTGTTCTCTCTGAATTTTCAGCCTTCGGTCGCGCCAAGCTTTTGACTCTGGTCCACCGTTTTTCTCGGCGAGTTGGTAGAGGGCGATAGCGCCCTTCCAGTCCGTGCTATTTTCGAGGATGCGTCCCGCGTCGGCAACAGCGCGACCGAACCACTGATAATCTGGAGGAGAATCTGGAGCGGGTTGCTCGTAACGCCGGTAGATGACTTCGAAGTAGGTATGCAGGGCATCAGGGGTTTTGCCCATTTGTTCCAAGCATTGGGCACGCTTGACGGAGGCCTCAAGCCATGCCCGCTCTGGGGAAGAGTTGTTGCGGGTGACGGCCTCGTAGGCTTTCAGTGCCAAGGGGTATTTCTTTTTATCGTCACTGGCGAGGCGGTAGAGACAGTCGCCTTTGCCAATCTGGGTGAGCACGGCGGCGGCATCACCTTTGGGTGCATCCGCCAAGATGCTTTCATACACGGTGAGCGCTTCAGCGAATTTTCCTTGGACTCGCAAGGCGTGGCCTTGGGCGGCACGAGCATCCCAGAGCAGGTGGGTGGAAGGGTAAAGTTTCGCGAGTTTTTCCATGAGCGTTACGGCCTCTTGAGAGTCTTGTCGGCGCATGGCAGCCAGACCAGCAAAGTAGAGAGATTCTTCCGCAAGGTGGTGTTTGGGATGGGCGGAAGCCAAGTTCAGGAATTGGGTTTGGGCTGCTGGGAAGTCTTGTTTTTCAAAATAGATCTGGGCCATCTTGAATTTCATCTCGACTGCCAGGTGCTGCGCAGGGGCACGGGGAACCAAGGTTTGGATATCCTCGATGATCTTGGCTGCGTCGGACGAGCCCAGTTGATAGGCGATGCAGATCCTCAGGTAAGAAGCAGTCACCTGATCCATGGAATCTGTGATGAGTGCGGAGCTTTTCGAGAGCCATGCATCGGCTTCGGCGAGTTTTCCCTCGTAGTAAAGTGAGCGGGCGGCAGAGAGGGCTGCCTTCGAGCGGAGGAGAGATTTCGGGAATTTATCGAGGAGGGCGGTCCATTGCTCGCGGGCTTTGGCGTGCAGGCCGAGGCGGGTGTAGAGGTTGGCGAACTCGTCCAGAAGCTGGTCGCGCAAGACACTTTGAGGGAAGAGAAATGTGAATTTCGTGAGCCAAGTCTGGAATTCTTTCTCGCGGTTGAGACGCGCAAAACAGAGGAGAGTGTTGAAGAGAGCCTTCTCTTTGAGCGCGTCAGCCCCAGGGTTTTCTGAGAGTTTGAGGAAAGACTGGGACGCCTCTTCGTAAGCACCTCGGGAGAACAGGATTTCACCTAGGAGGAACAGCGATTCTTTCGCGAAGGCATTGTTCGGGTTTTGGGTGGCCATCTGCAACAGTTTGATGGCCGAGTCTGTGCGCCCTGAAGCCGTGTGGATTTCTGCTAATCTATGTCTGGCAAGACCCTGCCAGCCGGAGTCCGGGAAGTCGCGCACGACTGTTTCAAAAGTGGCTGTGGCATCGTCCGTCAGGTCATCGGCAAGCTGGGCTTCGCCAATAGCGAGGAGGCATGCTGCTGCTGCTGCGGTTTTCGGACGCTCGGCCACGAGGGTGCGTAGTCGGTCGAGCACAGAGGCAAGCTGACCAGAGGCCCGCGCCGTTTCAATGGAACGCCGGACAGCCTCGATGCGCAGTTCCTCGTTTTCGCTGCCGAGCACTACAGATTCGAAAGCCGTCGTGGCGTCCGTCCAATTTCTGAGGGCGGCTGAGGCTTTTCCTTGGCCGAGCCAAGACTGCATGAGCACCGATTGCGGGTGAGCTTTTTTGTCGAGGGTCAAGACTTGGAAATAGGTGAGAGCAGCCGCAAAATCTTCGCGGGCCAGCGCGATTTCTCCAAGCCACATGTTGGCCTCAAGACGGGCGGCAGGCTCGGGTTTGTTCTGGATCAGCAACTCAAGCACCGGCTTGGCCTCGAGGGATCTGCCATCGGAAATGAGCCACCGAGCCCAAAAAATGCGCGCCGTCTGCGCTATGGCTGTGTCAGCATTTTTATCAGAGAGTGTAGAGAGCAAGTGTTCGGCCTCCGTGCCTTTGCCTTGGTGGAGCATGACCCAGGCAAGACCGAGATGGGCGCGGGAAATATCGGGGGATTCCTGCGAGCTTTCAACGAGGCGCAGGTAGTGGTCTTCCGCCTCTTTCCAGCGGGAGGATGAGGCCAAGCTTTCTGCGGAGATAAAGAGGGCTTGCCGGTGAAACTCTGGAGTGGGGTTGGCAGCCAGGAGCGATTTCAAAGTAGCCGCCGCCGCGTCGTAGTGGCCTTGGTAATACTGGGCTTGCCCGAGCCAGAGCAGCCATTCGTGAGAAGAGGCGTTGCCGGGGTATTTCTCGAGCAGGTTTTTGAGGAAGCTTTCAGCGGGCGTGTAGAGCCCGTCGCGCATCATCTGTTGAGCGGTCTTGTGCCCCTGTTTGATTTTAGCTGGATCCTGCTGGGGTTGCGCCAAGGCTAAGTGCAGCGTGAAAAATAGCAGCAGTGCTACCGGGGTGATAGTGTGGGTGAGGCGTGTTTTTTTCATGCCGTTTTTTTCGAGGTATGTTTGCGCAGGGTCTCGGCGAGAAATCGTCCAGTGTGGCTTCTAGGATGAGCCGCAATTTGCTCGGGTGTGCCACAGGCCACCAAGGTGCCTCCTCCCGATCCACCTTCAGGTCCGAGGTCGAGGATGTGGTCGGCACACTTGATCACATCAAGGTTGTGTTCGATCACCACGACAGTGTTGCCCGCTTCGCGCAGGCGGAGGAGCAGGGAGACGAGGAGTTCCACATCGGCAAAATGCAATCCCGTGGTAGGCTCGTCGAGCAGGTAAAGCGTGCGCCCCGTCTGCTTTTTGGAAAGTTCGAGTGCTAGTTTCACCCGCTGCGCTTCGCCGCCAGAGAGGGTGTCGGACGGCTGGCCAAGGCGCAGGTAGCCAAGACCCACCTCGGACAGGGTGGAGAGCTTGTCCCGCACTTGGGGCACGGGACGGAAAAAATCCAGTCCCGCGTCCACTGTCATGTCGAGGATGTCGCTGATGTTTTTCCCCTTGTAAGTCACTTCTAGCGTCTCACGGTTGAATCGTCTGCCGCCACACGATTCGCAGGTGACGCGCACATCGGGCAAGAAATGCATGGGGATGCGGATCAACCCTTCGCCCTCGCAGGTCTCGCATCTTCCACCCTTCACATTGAAGCTGAAACGGCTCGCGCTATAGCCGCGGACGCGAGAGGCGGGGAGCCCGGCAAACAGGTCGCGGATAGCGTTGAATGCGCCGACATAGGACACGGGGTTGCTGCGTGGCGTGCGCCCGATCGAGTGTTGGTCAATCTCGATGACTTTATCAATCTCATCCAGGCCGAGGATGGTGTCATGTTCCCCTGGACGATCCTTGCTCCCGTAGAAATGGCGGAAAAGTGCTTTCGAAAGGATATCGTTGACCAGCGTGCTTTTGCCCGAGCCGCTTACCCCAGTCACACAGGTCAGCGTGCCCAGAGGAAATTTGGCCTCGATATTTTTTAAGTTATTAGCTCGCGCACCGCGGATAGTGATGCACCCGCCTGTGCCACGCTCGCGGCGCTTGGGCAGGGAGATGCACCTGCGCCCATCCATGAACTGTCCGGTGACAGAGGCGGGTGAGGCGAGAATCTCATGGAGCGAACCCTGAGCCACGACTTGACCGCCGCGGATGCCCGCACCCGGGCCGAGATCCACGATGTGGTCAGCGGCCCGGATGGTCTCTTCGTCGTGCTCAACCACGAGCACTGAATTTCCGAGATCGCGCAGTTGTTTCAGGGTGCCGATCAGCCGCTCGTTATCGCGCTGGTGCAGGCCGATGCTGGGCTCATCGAGGATATAGAGCACAGAGGTCAAACCGGCTCCGATTTGCGTGGCTAGGCGGATGCGCTGGGCTTCGCCGCCGGAGAGTGTGCCGCTTTCGCGGTTGAGGCTGAGGTAGCCTAACCCTACATCGTGCAAGAACTGGAGGCGTTTCAGGATTTCACCCAAGACATCACTGGCGATCTTGTTCGCTGGTTCCAATGCAAGGCTCGAGAAAAAATCGCGGGCCTGATCCACCGAAAGCGCACAGGCATCACGGATACTGACGCCTTTCGGGCCACCTGTCTCAGCGATCAGCGGGCCGCCGAGTGTCACAGCCAAAATCTCTGCTTTGAACCGTGATCCGCCGCAGGCGGTGCAGGGCAGACGACTCATGTAGGCTTCGATTTTTTTCCTCGTCAACTCGCTCTCAGACTCCTCGTAAAGACGGGCGAGCTGCGGCATGACACCTTCGAAAGGTTTGAGGTCCGAGGGGTCGTGACCCTCGCGGCGCATCGGCATGGGCACGGGTTCGTCGCCGCTGCCGTGGAGGACGATGCGGCGGAAGGCCATGTCGAGGTCTTTCCAAGGCTTATCGCACGGGGCTTTGTAATGTTTGGCAACAGCTCGCAGCAGCGCTTTGTAGTAGGCCATCATGGGCTTGTTGGCGCGTCGCCAAGGGACGATCACGCCGTTGTCGAGAGAGCGATCGGGGTCTTGAACGACCAACCCTTCATCCAAGACCAACATCGAGCCGAGACCATGGCAGCGGGGGCAGGCGCCCAGCGGGCTGTTGAACGAGAAGTGGCGCGGAGTCAGGTCACTGAAGGATTCGCCTGACTGCGGATCGAAATTCTGGTTGCTGAAGGCACGCTCCTCGTATTGCTCCCCTTCGGGTCTTTTGCAGAGGGCGCGGAGCACCCCAGAGCCGCGTGCCAACGCGAGTTCAGTGGAGTCTGTAAGTCGGGTGCGCACGCCTTCGCCCAAAATCAGGCGATCCACAACAGCCTCGATACTGTGGCGCTTGTTCTTATCGAGTTTGGGCGCCTGTTCGATGTCGTGGAGTTCGCCGTTAATACGGGCGCGCAAAAACCCTTCGCGTTTCAGTTTTTCCAGCACATCGCGGAACTCGCCTTTCTCTTTACGGACCACTGGCGCGAGCAAGATCACTTTAGTCCCGGATGGGTGGGAGGCCAAGATGTCCACAATTTCTTGTGCGGAAAGGCGCTTGAGAGGGAGACCTGTCTTGGGGTGGTGGGGTTGGCCGCAACTGGAGTAGAGCACGCGGAGATAATCAAAAATCTCGGTAGTTGTAGCGATGGTAGAGCGCGGATTGGAGGCCGAGGTTCGCTGCTCGATAGCAATGGCAGGGGAGAGACCTTCGATGCGATCCACATCAGGCTTCTGCATTTGGTCCAAGAATTGGCGCGCATACGCCGAGAGGCTCTCCATGTAGCGGCGTTGACCCTCTGCGAAAAGAGTGTCGAAGGCCAGGGACGATTTGCCGGAACCGCTGGGGCCAGTCATGACCACCAAACTGTTCCTCGGTATGCGCAGCGAGATGTTTTTCAGGTTGTGCTGCCGCGCACCTGTGATGATGATTTCCTCGTTGTGCATTTTTCGTAAGCCGACCATCGGCAAAACCGCACTATGGCGCAGGGAGGGGGTGGGGAGTCAACAGGGAAAAACAGCCATCATAGGCTCATAGGCATTTTTGTGTGGCTGGAAGCGGCGCAAATGAACCCACCACACTTCTGCCACGAATTTATATCGTATTATTATATTGTTAGAAATCACACGCTCACGCCAACTCAGCGCAGAGGAGTTCGGCTTGCATCAGCACGGTTTTGACCGCCTCTTCTTGGAGGTCGGGCGGGATGGGGGGGGGCGAAGTCAGAAGGAAGAAGGATGAAACGGGAGTCTTCCGACCTTCATCATTCATACTTCAACATTCTGCCTTTCCCCGCACGATCACGATCTTGAAGGGGTTCTTCGCGTCCTTGAACTGGTTCGCCAGTTCCCGCCGCTGCTGCTTGTTGGCGATGTGCTTCTGCCATTCCGGACCATCCTCCGCGCTGCCGGTCATCACGACTTTGAGAGTCTCCGCTTACATGGCGGCAGCGGCTTCGGGCTCGGTGTAGGGGGCGCGGAGGGTTTGGTGGAGGGATTCGATGCCGGGGGCGTTCGTGTGCATCTCCAATTCCTCGTGGGCTCGCCAGTCGAAGGCGGCGCAGATTTCGATGTCTTTTTGCGAGAGGTAGTGGGCGTGGATGAGGACTTCGCGGATTTGGTCGGCGTCTTCGGAATACTCGCGGTCGTCGGGGTTGTTGCTCTCTTCGAGGAAACGGGCGTAGCAGCGCTGGATGGTGGGGATGGAGTGGGTCTGGATTTCGTCCACGATGCGGAGGATCTCCCGAATCTTGATGTCGAGCGCGGCTTGGGTGCTGAAGAAGATGTTGCCGTTGGGGTGGGCGGTTTCGTTGCGGTCGTCCACCAGCTTGGCGTAGGTGCCGATCTTGCCGTTGTCGCAGGCGATGAGCTTGAGGAAGCGCAGCATCGTGCGCTCGGGCACGACGCTGAAGGAGAAGGGCGAGGTGGCGGCGAGCAGCCCCTTCTCCACGTCCTTGCCAAAGCCGATCAGCCCTTTCTCGAAATCCTCAGGCATGCTCTGCTTGATCTGGTGCGTCAGGATAAGACTGGTGTGTCTAGCAATATG
>DYRQ01000028.1 GCA_020718645.1 Verrucomicrobium spinosum | reverse complement strand
TTTGCATTAGAAACTGAAGAACGCAGCCCTTCCTAATGCAAAATCTGGGTTTATTGATAATTGATGACTTTTCTACGAAAAGTCAAAGAAAGACATGAAAGGACTATATAAAATATGAAACCGTTCGTGTTTGTTGTGTCCAATTTTCACAACAGCACGCAAAGGGGGTAAAGGCGAGCCTGTGCCTCGAGCTACGCCTATCGCACGCTATTCTCGTTTTTAGGTTTATCTGTCAGAGGGGGAGTGTGGGACTCCGTGCAGCGTGGAGGGATTCTAGGTTCACTGCATCAGCATAGTAGGAGCTTCGCACCAAAGGTCCAGAAGCAACATAGGTGAAGCCCATGGCTCGCGCCTCTTGTTCCCAGGTGGAAAATTCCTCGGGAGTCACCCAGCGTAGCACTGGCAGATGATTGGGTGAGGGCTGAAGATATTGGCCGAGGGTGACAATTTCAATGCCCACGGATCGCATGTCTGAGAGGGTGGCACGAATCTCGTCGTCCGTCTCACCCAACCCAAGCATGATACCTGATTTCATGAGAAGATCCGGGGCTGTCTGGCGCGCAAAACGCATGACCTCGAGCGAGCGGCGGTAGGTGGCGCGGGAACGGACGGATGGCGTCAGCCGCTCGACGGTTTCTAGGTTGTGACTAAAAATCTCCGGACGGGCCTCGAGCACGCGGGCGATGTCCTCTTCGCGTCCGTTGAAATCGCTGGTGAGCACCTCGATGATCATGGAGGGAGAGGCCTTGCGTGCCGCCAGAATGCACTCGGACACATGGGCAGAGGCACCATCGGAAAGGTCATCGCGAGCGACCATGGTGATGACCACATGGCGGAGTTTCATACGAGCACAGGCCTGTGCTATGCGCTCGGGTTCACCTGTATCAAGGGCGAGGGGTTTGGCTGTATGCACGGCGCAGAAACCGCAGTTGCGGGTGCAGTGGTCGCCTCCGACCATGAAAGTTGCAGTGCCACGGCTCCAGCACTCGAATCGGTTCGGGCAATGGGCGCTCTCGCAGACGGTGTGCAAGTCGTGGCCACGGACGACACCCGTGGTCTCGGCAAAAACAGGCGAGGTGGGCAGGCGCAGACGGAGCCAAGGGGGTTTGGAGCCCTTGGCGACTGGGGTCTGGGGGGTGGAGGAACAGCAGCTCACAGGCACCCCATCGTGAAGAGTGGTAGCTGGAGTGTCAAAGCTGTCATGTGAACCATATTACAAGGCTTGCAGGCAACTGCAACTTGAGGTGTGTGGGCCACCTCAGATCACGCCCTTGGTGCTGGAGCCATCCGAGGGGGTGTTTTGATGATTGAATCGGGGGTCTGAGAGTTCACGGGCTTGTAAAGCTCGACCCAAGGCTAATATATCGAATCCGTAGGCTGCTGCTATGTCATGCTTGTGTTGGCGCACTTCCAAGAGGACTTCATCCGTGGTGGCGGTCTGGTCAAGTGTTGTTGTCATAGCTTTGTAAGAGTTCTTCTGGGTTGCACATTACAGGCATTTTGAATCCATGTTCAGATATTACCGTTCTCAATCGGTCTCTTTAAAATGGGTTGGCAATATGCCGGAAATTCCATGTAACAAGATAGTTGATTTTATGAACGGAGGCTAGGGCAATGTGAAGGGCATCCGATGCTGCTTTGAGTGGGATGATGCCATCCCTCAACAGTTGTGCAGCTAACTGGATACTGCTTTCAGTGGTGTTGAGGAGCGGTATATCATGCAAGAGCTGGCATCTTTCAGCAGCCATGACTGGGTTGCCTCGTCCTCACTCATCCAAAACTTCCAAAGAGGTGTAGAGAGTGAGATGGGAACAACCTTTGTCCCACCACTCTCTCGTGGCGGCTTGATGAGCCGCTTGCATCAAGTTGTTGGTAGGACGTGCAGTGTAGTAGCTGGGAATAGTGGTTTCAATGTAGGCGCTTGGCATAACAGGCGAATATCTTATGTGAGAAATCCTTGGTTATGCACCTGAAGATGCCTCCTCAGATCACGCCCTTGGTGCTGGGGACGCCGACGACGCGGGGGTCGCGTTGGCAGGCTTGGTCGAGTGCTTTGGCGAGGCCTTTGAAAATGGATTCCGCTATGTGGTGCGGTTCGCGTCCATAGAGGAGTTCGATGTGCAGGTTGGTGCCAGCGTGGACGGCAAACCCGCGGCAGAATTCTTCGACGAGTTGGATGGGGAAGTCCCCAGCGTTCATCTTGCGGCATTTGACACGGTATTCGAGGAACGGGCGACCGCTGATGTCGAGCACGACGCGGGTGAGAGTTTCGTCCATGGGCAGATAGGCGTTGCCGTAGCGGCGGATGCCTTTCTTGTCGCCGAGGGCTTGGGTGACAGCTTGGCCGAGGGCGATGCCGACATCTTCGACGGTGTGGTGGTAGTCCACTTCGATGTCCCCGTGGCATTTCAAATCGAGATCTACGAGGGAATGCTTCGAGAAGAGCGTGAGCATGTGGTCGAAGAAGGGGATGCGGGTGGCGATGGTGGATTTGCCGGAGCCGTCAAGTGAGAGCTTGAGGCGGATGTCGGTTTCGGCTGTTTTTCTGGCAAGTGTGGCGGAGCGTTTTTTCATGATTGTGAGAAGCGGATTTGGGCCGAACGGCCATGGGCGTCGAGTTTTTCAACCTCGGAAAAACGGGTGATGGCGGGCAGGGCTTTTTTGAGGGCAGCAGGGGTGTATTCCACGACGCTGGTGCGCCGGAAAAAATCGGCAGTGGTAAGGCCGCTGAACGAGCGGGCGGCACCGCCGGTGGGGAGGGTGTGGCTGGGGCCGGCGACGAAATCTCCTGCGACCACAGGGGAAATACCGCCGACGAAGATCGCGCCAGAGGTGGTCAGTTTGGGCACCCACTTGCGGGCGTCCTTGACTTGCAGAGAGAGGTGCTCGGCTGCGTAGTCATTGGCGATGGCGACAGCTTCAGCCATATTTTTCACGCGCACGAGGACGCAACCGGACTCGAGTGTTTTGTCAATCATCTCGGTTCTGGAGAGGGTGGTGCGCTGTTTTTCCAACTCAGCTAGGACAGCTTGAATCAGCGGGGCAGAAGGAGTCACGAGCACGGCTTGGCTGCCTTTGCCGTGTTCACCTTGAGCCAGCAGGTCGGCAGCGATCCATGCAGGATTGGCTGAGGCGTCGGCGAGGACGAGGATCTCGCTTGGGCCAGGGAGTTGGTCAATCGAGACAAACCCGACGACTTGCCGTTTGGCTTCGGTGACAAAAGCGTTGCCGGGTCCCACGATTTTCTCGACTGGTCGGACGCTCTCGGTGCCGAAGGCGAGAGCCCCGATAGCTTGTGCGCCACCGATCTGGTAGATTTCATCGGCGCCGGCGAGCTGGAGAGCCCAGTGGAGGACGGGGTTAACAGGAGGAGGGGTGACGGCGACGACCTCCTTGCAACCAGCGACTTTCGCGATGGTCACGGTCATGAGTGCTGTGGAGACGAGTGGGGCAGTGCCACCGGGGACATAAACGCCCACGCGCTGAAAGGGGCGATATGCTTCGCCCACTCGAGCACCGTGCGAGTTGCGCATAGACCAAGCTTTCGGGAGACGAGCCTTGGCGAAGGCAGCGATGTTGTCGCGGGCTTCTTTGAGAGCGGCGGCCACCGGTTTGGATGGTGCCGCAGGTTTACCGGACAACACCAGGGAACGGATAACGGTTTTGTCGAATTGGGCGGTGAGTTTTTTCACGGCCTCATCGCCACCTGTCCGAACTTGGGCAAGGATGTCGGCCACGGCTTTTTGCACAGCGGCGTCGGGGGCAGCCACGCGGTGGGCAGATTTTCTCCACTCGGCATAGCCGGGCTTGTCATAAGAGAGCACTCGCATAAACCTGCTATTTTATAGCGGGTATTTTGCAGAAATACACAACTGTTTTTATGAGACTCCAGTGCTGTTTTTCTTTCGCAATCTGGCGGGAGTGCTGTAAGAGGAATAGCGATGGAGTTTCTCGCATGGCTCTGCGGATCGTTGCTGGTGTTGATCGGATTGATCGGCACGGTTGCTCCTCTCGTGCCCGGTATGCCGCTCATGTTCCTCGGTCTTCTCCTTTTGAAAATCTGGTTGCCAGCCAGCCCATTCAGTTGGTGGAGTGTGGGCTTTGCAGCCCTTTCGATTCTTATAGCAGCAGGCATTGACAGCATCAGCGCCATCGCGGGTGCGAAGTTGCAGGGTGGCACGAAATGGGGTGTGCTCGGAGCGGCCATCGGGTGTGCCGTGGGATTTCTTTTTCTGCCGGCTGGTTTGGTTATTGGGCCGATTGCAGGTGCTATATTGGCGGAAATCCTGTTGGCGAACAGGACGCTGCGGGAAGCCTCAGCCTCGGGCTTAGGAACTGCGCTGGGACTGGGTGCTGCGGCCATCCTGCGTCTGCTGCTTGGTATTCTTGTTGTCGTTGCTGGCGTGGTGGATTATTTCATCTGAAAACGCCCATGGCTGAGTCCGAGTGGGATTGGCAGGTCGAGCAGTTTTCCGCAGCACTCGCGGTGGAACGAGGTCTTTCGGATAACTATCGCCTGATTCACACCCGAGCCCTTGCTGCCTTTCGCTCATTTACCGGCATCACTTCACCGGAGGAGGCGACCCAAGAGATCATGCGCGATTTTCTGGCGGCAGAACGGGCGAGGAATCGTAGGCCTGCTGGACTAAAAATCTTGGCCAACTCGCTGCGCCAATTTTTCAAATGGTGGGCGGCACAAGATGCCTCCAGAAAAAATCCTGCCGAGTTGCTGGAACTGCCTAAACTGGATCGTCCCTTGCCGGAAACACTCACGGAGGAGGATATGTCCAGATTGGTGTCCGGCTCGTGGGGCACGACGCCGCTGGAGTTGCGCGATCGCGCGATGTTGGAGTTGCTCTACGGGTGTGGGCTGCGTGCCTCGGAGTTGGTGGGAGCCAGACTGGAGAACCTCGATGTCCCGAACCGTTTTATCCGCGTGGTGGGCAAAGGATCCAAGGAACGGATCGTGCCGCTGGGGGACATGGCCGCCTTGGCGATTCATGCTTATCTTTCGGGTGGTAGGCCTCTGCTGGTGAAACCTACGACAGGTGGGGAAATATTTTTAGGCAAACACGGTGGAGTCATCACGATCACGCGGCTCTGGGAAATCGTCACAGCTCGAGCACGGGCTGTGGGGCTCGAGAAAAAAGCTTACCCCCATGCGCTCCGGCATTCCTTCGCTACACATCTTTTGCAGAACGGAGCAGACTTGCGTGCTATCCAAGAAATGCTCGGTCATGCGGACATCTCGACGACGCAGATCTATACGCATACCGACGGGCAAAAGCTCAAGAATGCGCACTGGAAATTTCACCCGAGGTCGGGAAAACAATCGTAAAACACAAACGGGCGGCATCCTGTGGGGAAGCCTACGGTAGTGGTGCCGTGAATTAGCGTTTGGTGGGCTCGTCGAGGAGCTGCCAGAAACCGGCTTGATCTTGGA
The DNA here is from genome assembly GCA_020718645.1 of Verrucomicrobium spinosum. Lineage (GTDB taxonomy): Bacteria > Verrucomicrobiota > Verrucomicrobiia > JADLBR01 > JAIBCM01 > DYRQ01. The sequence continues at coordinate 21,610 of DYRQ01000028.1, read as the reverse complement.
GAGCTTCATCTTCTCCGATGGGGAGCTTGGTGCGGAAGAGGAAGTCTTTGAGCGTGTTCTTGTGGAGGATGCGATGGACGATGAGACCCTGATCAGTTTTCTGGAAATAGATGCGGTAATCAGGGGTGCGAAAGCGGTAATACACAACGCCCTCTCGCTCGAGGCGTCCGTATTTTTCGCCATCGCGCTGGGCGTCAAAGTCCTCGGGCAAGAACTGGAACTCCGCCATGATCTCGAGTTGGAGCGGTTTGGGCATGCCCGCCATTTCGGCGGCGCTAACATCGTTGAAGATGATCTGGAACACGGTGTTACTGTTTAGTCAGGGATTCTTCGGGGTAAATCAAAATCGCACGACGATCTTGGCGAAAGCGGGAGAGAGAGGGTTGCCACGAGGCGATCAGTTCGGCGGCTGGTTTGCCGGCCATGAGCCAGCGGCGCACCACGGTGCCGCCCGTGACTTTGTCGAAGAGCACGATTTTTTCCGCTTTTACACCTTGGAAATAATTGCGCCCACAGAGTTGTCTTGCCACGACCATGAGATGAAACCCGGTTTCGGTCAGGTTGGCTCGGCGCACATCCGTGACCGTGACTTTGACCGCGTTGACCGAGGAGCCCTTGTATTTGCCTTGTAGGACAGGGAATGTCCCAGGTTCGAAAACCACGCCCGGGAGTTTCAGTGCGTTCATCGCCGAGGCGAAACGCTCGGGGGTCACCTTGGAAACATTGGCTAATCCAAAAGGGTGTGTGGTGCCGACACCGTTGTTGAAAGCACCAGATTCTCCGAGCCATCCCGTAACGCTATACATCATGGCCGCTGTTGGCGTGGGGATATTGGGAGAGGTCGGAACCCATTTCAATCCAGTGTCGGCCCAGAGCATGGAGCGGCGCCAGCCTTTTATGGCGATGACCTTGAGCTTGCAGGGGGTGCCAATCCATGAGGAGCGATTGATCCACTGGGCAACTTCACCCGCCGTGAGTCCGTAAACATAAGGGATTTCGTATTGACCGACGAAGGAGCGGATCGCGGGATCCAGCGGAGAGCCTTCCACCTTCTCCCCGCCGAGCGGATTCGGGCGGTCGAGCACGAAAAATTCGAGGCCATTTTCCCCCGCTGCCTGCATGCACAGACCCATGGTGCTGATGTAGGTGTAACTGCGGCAGCCGATGTCTTGGATATCATAGACGAGCGCATCGAGTCCTTGCAACATTTTGGCCGTGGGTTTGCGTGTCGGGCCGTAGAGGGAATAGACAGGTTTTCCCGAGGTGGGCTCCTTGCGCATGGGCACATAAGCGCCGGCGGGTATGGTGCCATCTATGCCGTGTTCGGGCGCAAAAAAAGCAACCGTCTTCACACCCTGTGCTTGGAGAAAAGCTTTGACGGTGGTGCGCCCGCCTTTGCTCACACCGGTTTGATTCGTGATAACGCCAACCCGCTTACCTTGGAGAGGGGCGAAATTTTGGGCGACCATCACATCCAGTCCTGTGGAGACACCTTGGAGCTGGCTCGGCGCTTGGGGCGTTGGCTGTGTCTGAGGTGTAAATTTCGGAGGGTTGGCGCCAGCCGAGGCTCCTGCTGCAAGTGCGTGAACGAGTGCAGCGGCGAAAACGGTAAACAATTTCCTTTGGCAATATGGCACGGTCATGGTTGAGTTTGTCTATGTGTTCGGAAGAGATTGGTCAATTGCTCACAATGGGTCTTCCCGGCCCTAGTCTTACCCCATCCCTGCGCGACTTCATCCGCAGCGCCCAGCCCGGAGGCTTCATCCTGTTTGCCCGCAATCTGGCCACACCAGACCAGACGCGGGGATTGATAGATGAGCTGGTTTCCCTCTGCTATCGGCCACCGATTATCACCATTGATCAAGAAGGAGGCCGCGTCTCTCGCCTGCGCGTGTTAGGAGAAGAGCCACCGTGCGCCGACTGGTTGCGCCGTGCTGGAGACGATGAGCTGATCTCGCGGCATGGCCGCCTCACTGGGCAGCTCTTGCGCTTGTGCGGTTTCAATCTCAACCTAGCGCCAGTGGCTGATATCCTGCTTGATCCCGAGGCGGAAAACTCGTTGCTCAACCGCTGCTACGGCACGAGCGCAGACGAGGTGATCCACAAGGCGGGCCTTTTCCTCTCCGCTATGCAGGGAGAGGGTGTGCAGGGCACAATCAAACATTTTCCGGGTTACTCCCTGTGCTCCAAAGATCCGCATGGCTCCCTGCCTATAGTGAATCGCACGCGGGAAGAGATGGAACGGGAGGAACTGAAAGTCTTCCGCGCCATGATGCCAGCTAGCGCATGCGTGATGATAGGTCATGCCGTCTATCCCCACTTGGATCCGCAGAGACTTCCCTCGTCTCTTTCCCCAGCGATTATCCGCGACCTGTTGCGGCAGGAGGTTGGGTGTGATGCCATGGTGATGACCGATGACCTCGAGATGGGAGCCATCGCCCGCGAACATGGTATTGGTCCGACGGTGCGCATGGCCATGGAGGCGGGCAACGACCTCCTCCTGTTCTGTCACCAGCTCGAGTGTGTGGAGTTCGCTCTGGAAACCCTGCGATCGATGCCTGCCGAGAGTCTGGCCCGCCCCCTGCAAGCCATGGCCGCTTTCAAAGAAAAACTGCAACCTGCCCCTGTCTGGGATCCCGCTCGTTTCCGCGAGATCAATGCAGAGATCGGGGAATTGCGTAGGGTGACACAATCTAAGCTCTGAGTCGCACAACTCTTGCAGGCGGCGATTTTCTGAGCTAGTCTTCTCGCACATCATGGAAATACGAGTTAGCAAACAGATAGCGGTCTTCCTCGGCAACAAGCCTGGGACGCTCGCCCGTCTGACCCAGTTACTTTCCAAAGAGAAAGTCAACATCTACGCCATCAGCACCTCCGACACCATAGACCACTCCGTCGTGCGTCTGGTGGTGGACGATCCCCACCGCGCGATGCGGATGCTCGAGGAACATGGAGCCTTTGTCGTGGACAACGATGTGCTCATGATCCACGGCAAAAACAGCCCCGGCAGTTTAGCGCGAATCGCCAAAATGTTGGCAGACGCCAAGGTCAATATCGAATACGCTTACTGCGCCACCGACCCCTCCTCAACGAAGGGTATCATGATTTTGCGCCCCGATAATATGGCCAAGGCCGTCAAGACGCTCAACAGCACCAAAGTCTAGCAGTTTTTTGGAACTCCGCAGTGCAATGGCGGATGATTCCATAGGCTGCGGGAAATAATCCCATGCCTGTCGGGAAATCTTCCTATTTCTCAATCGCCTACCATGGAGTCGTTTTTCAACAGTGGGCGCTCAAACACTCTTCGATCAGGATCGAAGAGTGTCCGTAGTGCCCCAGGAGAAATACTATGAAAAATAATGTGGTGAAAATGGTGAAAGCCGGGTTCTGTATGGCAGCCGGATTGACTCTGGTCTTAGGTGTGTTGGGAGGCTGGTCTCTGAATATAACGGTGTTGAGCGGATCACAGGCACTGCAATTCAGTGAGATGGCAGGCATGTTTGCCGCTCGTGAGATTGACCACCTTGCCTGACGCAAGCAGCTTGGTGCTTTTCAGCGCGATGACACCAACAAAATGAGCACTGTTCAGCTCGACCCCCATAAATGTGGTTTCGGATGCTGGTATTATGGCGAGGAACGCAAAGCACTTGAGAAATTAGCTCCTGCGCTCATCCCAGTCTTAGCGAAATTTGAGGAGCCGCACCGCAAGCTCCATGAGTCTGCGATTCAGATCAATCACCATTTGCAGTCTGGCCAGAAATAGGAAGCTGTCCGCGTGATGACGCAGGGCACCGATGTGCTCATGGTTGAGTTACAATCGCTGTTTGCCTCCACGCGTGCGACTCTGCAAACACTCCAGAAAGCCGAGAGTCAGTGTCGGCCTCAGAAGCAGCCTCGCACGGCATCTTCCAGATGATTCTTGGTGGCTTGAGCGTGCTGATTCTTTGTTCAGGTATTGGCTACTGGATCACTACCAGCATGAAAAAGCGCCTGACTTCGATTGCGTCGAGCTTGGAGGTGAGCATACAGAGCACGGCCGCTGCGGCTGCACAGATGGCGGCATCCAGCCAGACCATGGCTGAGTCGGCAAGCCAGCAGGCAGCATCATTGGAAGAGGTTAGCTCCTCTATGGAAGAACTGACCAGCATGACCAAGCAGAGCGCAGAGCACTCCGCCTCAGCCGGGATGAAAGTCCGCCAGAACACTGAACGGTTTGAGCAAGCCATGGCTCGTGTTGAGATGCTCCAGAAAGCAATGTCTGCCATCCAAAGTTCGACTGCTGGCACAGAAAAAATTATCAAGAGCATCCAAGATATAGCCTTCCAGACCAACATCCTTGCCCTCAACGCCGCTGTGGAAGCGGCACGGGCTGGCGAGGCTGGAGCAGGTTTTGCCGTGGTAGCTGACGAGGTGCGGACTCTGGCGCAACGCTCTGCACAGGCGGCGCAGGACACGGCCGCGCTGATCGAAACGGCCAAAGCAAGCACCCAGCAGGGTGTGGTTTCCGCTACCGAAGTAACCCAGGCCTTGTCTTTGATCCGGGCTAGTTCCGATGAGTTCTTGCAACTGGTGCAAGAGATCGCTTCGGGCGCTGAACAAGGTGCAGAAGGTATCAGCCAAGTCGGAGCCACTGTCACGGAAATGGATCAAGTCACGCAGTCTAGCGCCTCGCTCTCCGAAGAAACAGCAAGTGCTGCCGAGGAGCTGAACGCCCAGTCGCAAGCGATGAAATCGGCGGTGTCGGAGCTGATGAATGTGGTGGGAGCCAAGGAGTCGTCTGAGGCAGCTTATCACACGGCCAAGCCCGCACACTCCAAGAGCAAACACAGCAAGACCCGTATCTCGCAAGCACTACTCCGCCGGGATGGTTTCGCAACCATGACACTGGCAGAGGCTTGAGGGCGAGACCCGAAAAAATCTTAAGCCCATATTATGCAATAGAACGCGAGGGGTGCCGCAGTAGTGATCTACTGCAAACCCCGAGCAACTAAGCAGAGGAACTAGGGGTCAGCGTGCAAATATTGCATTTTTAGCGTCTGGTTCAAGGATTTTGGCACTCGCTTACTGATTATCTCCCAGTTGGGAGCAATGCAGCATAGAGCAAATTCGCCACTGTGGTTTTTGAATAGCAAAACTTTTTACAACCACGGATTTCACGAATGGCACGGATAGTGGTAAGTGGGATGGCGGGAAATGCGCAGTGCAGAATGTCTCCCGCAAAGTTCGCGATAATGTAGCGGGAACGGCGGGGAAAATTTGATCCGTCAGTGGACGGACTCGTCCTGCGGCGAGCTGGATATACAGGATGGTGAGAGTGGAAAAACTCCCCTCCTGATAATCTTGTAAATCCTGTCCATAAACTTCCCCGTCCGTGTATTTCGATGGCTCGCCCTAGGATGGATGGGAGCTAGGGGTCAGTCTGCATAATCTGGGTTAAGAACTCGCGCTAGAACATCTCCAGCGCACTCCCCCCGAGGCTGGGGGGAGTCTTGAGAGATAGGTAGAGATGGTCTGCCTCCCCTTTGCGTTGGACTTCAACTGATACCACACCAACTCCCATTCCACGATCGGTGCGCAGGTCGAGGTAGGCTTGGCGGAGTGCTTGAATAGTTGGGGTAGCGATGGAGTTGATCGAAATCACTTTGTCTCCATGTTGAAAACCAAATTTGGCTCCTCCCCCTGTTTCGTCCACCCACTCGATGGTGACGGCGCCACTCTCCTCTATCCAGAGCATATCTTCGGGCAAGTCCACGGGCTCGATGCGCTTGTCACCGGAGGGGGGATAATAGACGAGGTAAAGCTCGCCGGCATCGCGGCGATTGAGCATGGCGCGGAAGGGGATATGGGTGGTCCAAGCTGGTTGCTCGGATCGTTTGCGGAGAGCCTCGACGAGGGCGTTGGACTTCTCGACGGGTAACTGGCGTTCGGAGGATAAGGACCGTTTGCTTTGGATTCTTTTGCGCTCCGCTTGGACATCGGCGTCATCGAGGCTGGGCATGGTGAAGAGCGTGGACAGTTTGGTGCCGGGTTCGAGGACGGTGTTTTTGTTGAGCCAGACAGTTTTAGAGACCGTGATTTGTCCGGCTTTCTCTTCGAGGGGGAAAAAAAGGCCCATCTTGGTTTGTAGCTTTACCTGATCACTGCTTTCCTCGGGTGGTCTATCGGATGGAGTCTGCGGTGTTTGTGCAGGGAGTTGGGAAACGGTAAGCCCCCAGAGAGGCAAGAGCAGCCATCGTGCGAGCAGACGGTTCATAGCGTGAAAATCAATGTGCTGGATCGTAGTCCACAATACCTTGCGCCACCGCTTCAGCCATGGCTTGTTGATACTCTGGCGTTGCGATGCGCTTGGATTCCCAAGGATTAGTCAAGAAACCGCCTTCGAGGAGGACGGCGGGGCAGAGCGTGTTGCGGATCACATAAAAGCGGGCACGCGCCACGCCGCGATCTTGTTGGGGGTTGAGCTTCTGAGCCATGCGACGATGCAAATGGCGGGCCAATTCGCGGCTGTCGTTGCGGGTGTAGTAGGTGGTAATGCCGTGGGCACCGCTGCGGCTGTAGGCGTCGAAATGGACGCTGACAAACAAGGCGTTTCTCTCGCGGTTGGCGATGCGGCAGCGCTCGGCCAAGGTGAGAAAAATATCGGTGCGTCGGGTCATGATGACCTTGTAGCCTTTTTGAATCAGGAGCGGCTCGAGTTTGAGAGCGACTTTGAGAGTCATCTCGTCCTCGGCGATTTTCTGTCCAGGGATACCACCGCGGTCGGCTCCACCGTGGCCGGCGTCCACGATAATGGTGCTGAAGGACCAACCGGTCGAAGTGGTCCACAGCGTGAGGAGTAGGCCGAGAACGAGCGAGAGGCCTGTCTTACCGTGGCAGACCAGACGCAACAGCAGCATGAGCATGGGGAGGGTCGCTAAGATCACTCAGCGCGGCGGGCTGCCATGCTGAGAAGTGTGAGGCAGACCAAGCCGAGCGAGTAGGCGATTGCGGCACCGAAGATGCCAGCCAGGCCAGTGGACAAAAATTCTGAGGAGATGAAAGGCAGAGCGTAATCCTCGAGGAGTCCAGTGAAGGCGGGAGCGTTTCCATGCAAGAAACCGAGTTTCTCTGCTACCCACTCCAAACCATCAGGATGAGAGCTGGCAAAGGGCGAGAGAACCAGAGCCATGATGGCAGAAGCGATCACGAGGAGCTTGGGGGTCGCGGGTGCCGTATCTGGTGGGTGCTGGGCAGAGGTTAGGCGGGACACCGCAGCAACTACAGCGACAGTAGCCAGCGCTTCACCGAGACCGATGATCACATGGGTGCCGAGCATGGCGGGGATGACTTGGTTCCAAGGGGAAGCTCCATCCAGAGCCAGCATCAGAGAACAACCGGAGGAGGCAACGACCACGGAGAGCCATGCGCCCATGCCAGTGATGGCGAGGGAGAGGGGAGACCGGGCAGAGAGAGTGCGACCCATGGCGAAGTGTAAAAGCGCAGGGACGCCAGCGCCGAGCAGAGCCATGTTCAGCAGGTTGCAGCCGAGCACGAGGAGCCCGCCATCCGAAAACACTAGGCACTGGAGCGAGACCACCAGAGCAATGGCGAGTATGCCAGCAGGCCAACCCAGCAAGGCAGTGGCCAAGGCTCCGCCGATCATGTGACCCGAAGTGCCGCCCGAGATGGGAAAGTTCAACATTTGAGCCGCAAACACAAAAGCAGCTACGGCGCCGAAGCGAGCTGGGGCAACCGGAGCAGTGCTGCGGGTGAGGGCATAGGCTGCTCCTGCCAGACCAGTGACGGCGACGGCTGCCGAGACAGGACAGACTACACCATTGAGCATAGAATCAGGTATGTGCATGGGCTTTAACTAGGTCTTATCCGAAAATATGTCAACAATGTGCGTTTCTTCACTAGCTAGAACTAAGTGCGGCTTGACATGGGTGTTTCCTGAGCTTGAGTGCTTCGCCGTGCAGTGGAAACGCCTAAGCTCGATTTTGATGATAGCCTCTTTGGTGATGGTGGTGGCTGGATTTTTCCTGCCGTGGATCAAAGCGCGGGCGGGTTTCAGTGCGGCACGCGAGAAAATATCGGAGGCTTTCCACCAGCAGACTGATCCCGGATTGGGGTGGGAAGATTTTGTCTGCGTGGACGAAGTGCAACAGCGAGCCGCTCTCAGAGATCCTTTCAAAGGGCTGACTGGATTCCGGCTGGCGGAGGATTTGCGGCATGATCGCAAAACAGCTCTACTCTCCCGCCACTTTGCCGAGCGTTTGCTCCCCGGGTTTTCGGCGGTGCAGCGTGGTTGGGTCTTAGTGGGGTTCACCGTGGTAGCGATGGGTATGGCGGCAGCTTTGCTCTACTGGCAGGGCGGCGAGGCGTTTTTGATCTGGGGCGGGTGTGTGTTGATGACTCTCTATGCTGTGGCGCGCTGGCGCTTGGCTCTCACGGAGGGCGGTTGGCTCTTATTAGATATTCACATTGGGCTCGGCCTCTGGTTGTGGGTTTACGGGCTGGCGCTACTGGCGCTGGGTTGCTGGGTGCGCGCTATTTTTCCACGGGTGCGGTGGATTTAATCTGAGGCTACTTTGTGCAAGAGGGGTTGAAAATTTTAATGGTCGAGGACGAGGGTGTGAATGTTCGCGTGCTCGGCATGCTGCTCAAACATCTGGGTTACAGTTTCGACCATGCTATCAATGGATGCGATATGTTTGCCAAACTCGCCAAACAACATTACGGAGCCATCCTGCTGGATGTCATGATGCCCGACATGGATGGTATCGAGGCTGTCCAGAGGGTGCGTCGAGGGGAAGCGGGCGAAGATAACAAAACCGTGCGGATTATAGCTGTCAGCGCTTACCCGAACCCCGAACACTGTCTGGCAGCGGGTATGGACGACTTCGTGGCCAAGCCCGTGACTATCCCCACCATCCAAAAAGCGTTGGAACCTGTGGTTCATCTTTTGCATCATCAGGCACGCCGTGTGTCATGACCCTCTCGGAAATTAGGGCTATTCTGGAGACGCGGGGGTTGCGTCCCAATAAAAAACTTGGGCAGAATTTCCTTCACGATCAGAACCTTTGTGCGTGGATCGCCTCGCTGTGTGGTGACGCAGAAAGTGTGGTCGAGGTGGGACCCGGGTTGGGTTCTCTCACGCGTGCCCTGCTGGATCGAGGTGTGGCGGTGACTTCTGTCGAACTCGACCGAGGCTATGCCCAATTTTTAAAAGAAAGTTTGGCCTCGAGCGAGAAATTTACCTTGGTCGAGGGAGACGCACTGGAACTGTTGCCTGGGGTGGCAGGGCAAGGCACCTGCTTGGTAGGGAATCTGCCATACAATATCTCGACACCACTCATCATGGAGGCGTGCAGTCTGGAGCATCCACCCCAGCGCATGGTGTTCACCCTGCAACTCGAAATGGCGGAGCGCCTCTGCGCGCAGTCGGGCACCAAGGCTTTCGGGGCGGTCTCTGTCGTGGTGCAGACCCGCTATCGCAGCAGCTTGGAGCGGCGACTGCCGCCGAGCGTATTTTTTCCCACCCCAGGAGTTCACTCTGCTGTGGCTGTGCTCGATCTCTTGCCCGGGAAAACTCCTGAACCATGGCTGGACTTTGTGACATTTGTGAAACGGGCATTTGCCGCCAAACGCAAAACCATGGCCAACTGCCTAGCCTCTGAAAAAATCAGCCGCGATGCGTGGTCGGCTTGTCTCGAGAGGGAAGGGCTCGGCGCGATGGTGCGTGCCGAGGCTGTGGGACTTGATGTTTGGCCACGGCTATTCAACTATTGGTGTGATAAAAAATAACCTTTGCAAAAGAATGTGCTGTTCAACTTGGAAATTCACGCAAAACTCCCGCCCGACCTATGCCAAAAAGGACTGACATCCAATCCATCCTGCTGATCGGCTCAGGGCCGATTATTATCGGGCAGGCCTGTGAATTCGACTACTCTGGCGTGCAAGCCTGCAAAGCTCTGCGCGAAGAGGGTTACCGCGTGATTTTGATCAACAGTAATCCCGCGACGATCATGACTGATCCCGAGTTTGCCGACGCGACTTACATCGAGCCCATCACTCCAGAAGCTGTTGAAAAAGTCATCGAAAAAGAGCGCCCAGACGCCCTGCTTCCCACGCTCGGCGGCCAGACCGCGCTCAACACGGCTATGTCCCTTTTCGAAAGCGGTGTGCTCACCAAGTATAATGTCAAAATGATCGGTGCCAACGCCGAGGCCATCCGCAAGGGTGAAGACCGCGCTATTTTCAAAGAGGCCATGCTCCGCATCGGCCTCGATGTCGCACGCTCCGGCGTCGCCCACAACATGCAGGAAGCGCACCAGGTCGCCCAAGAGATCGGCACGATGCCTCTCATTATCCGCCCCGCTTTCACCCTCGGTGGCACAGGTGGCGGCGTGGCCTATAACCGCGAGGAACTCGATACCATCACTGCCTCGGGTCTCGACCTGTCGCCCGTGAGCGAAATCCTCATCGAGGAATCGCTCGTAGGCTGGAAGGAATACGAGATGGAAGTCATGCGCGATCGTGCCGACAACTGCGTCATCGTCTGCTCCATCGAAAATTTTGACCCCATGGGCGTTCATACTGGTGATAGCATCACCGTAGCTCCCATCCAGACTCTCACCGACCGGGAATACCAAGTCATGCGCGATGCCTCGTTCGCCGTGATCCGGGAAATCGGCGTCGAGACAGGCGGTTCGAATATCCAGTTTGCCGTGAACCCGGATGACGGGCGCATGATCGTGATCGAGATGAACCCCCGAGTCTCTCGCTCCTCCGCTCTTGCCTCAAAAGCCACGGGCTTCCCCATCGCCAAGATCGCGGCCAAGCTCGCCGTCGGTTACACGCTCGACGAGATCCGCAACGACATTACCCGCGAGACGCCTGCCAGCTTCGAGCCCACCATAGACTATGTGGTGACAAAAATCCCGCGCTTCACTTTCGAGAAATTCCCGAAGGCTGATCCGACTTTGACCACCGCCATGAAGAGTGTCGGCGAGGCCATGGCTATCGGGCGCACTTTCAAGGAGTCCTTCCAAAAAGCTCTCCGCTCTCTCGAGATCGGCGCGTGGGGTCTCTCGGGTGGTAAAGTGGGCGGAGACGCGATTCTCCCTCGCAACGAGATCGAACAAAAGCTCCGCACCCCCTGTGCCGAGCGTGTCTTCTATCTGCGGCACGCCCTCCGCGCAGGTATGACGGTCGAGGAGATTTTCCAGATCACCAAGATTGATCGCTGGTTCCTCGAACACATCCGGCAAATTGTCCAAGCAGAGGAGGGTTTGCGGTCGCAACCCGACATCTCAACTCAAGAGTTGTCGAAGATCAAAGGATTGGGTTTTTCCGACCGCCAGATTGCCCATATCACTGGCACTACCGAGTTGGCCGTGCGCGAGCGCCGCAAAGCCGAGGGTGTCATCCCATCCTATCGTCTCGTGGACACTTGCGCTGCTGAGTTCGAGGCTTACACCCCTTACTTTTACTCCACCTACGACTGCGGCCAAGATGAGACCCGCAAGACTGACAAGCGCAAAGTCATGATCCTCGGCGGCGGCCCCAACCGCATCGGCCAAGGCATCGAGTTTGACTACTGCTGCGTCCATGCCGCTTTTGCCCTGAAAGAGATCGGCTTTGAGACCATCATGGTCAACTCGAATCCCGAGACTGTCTCCACCGATTACGATACGAGCGACAAACTTTTCTTTGAGCCGCTGACCCTCGAGGATGTCCTGCACATCTACGAGCGCGAAGGGTGCTGGGGCGTGATCGTGCAGTTCGGCGGCCAGACGCCATTGAACTTGGCCGCCGGGCTCAAGGCCGCCGGTGTCAATATCATCGGCACATCAGTCGAGAGCATTGACATGGCTGAGGACCGCAAACTTTTCCAGCAGATGCTCCACAAACTCGGCCTCAAACAGCCGCCCAACGGCACTGCCACCAACGAAAATGAGGCGGTCGAGGCTGCGCAGCGCGTGGGCTATCCCGTGCTGGTTCGCCCCTCCTTCGTCTTGGGCGGGCGCGCCATGGAAATTGTCTATAACGACGACGACCTGCGCTACTACATGCGCTATGCTGTGGAAGCCTCTCCCGAACGGCCCGTGCTGGTGGACCGGTTCCTCGATGATGCTGTCGAGGTGGATGTGGATTGTATCGCTGATGGCGAGACATCCGTGATTGGCGCTGTCATGCAACACATCGAGCAGGCGGGTGTTCACTCGGGCGATAGCGCCTGCGTGATACCGAGCTACACGCTCTCGGAAAAAGTTTTGTCTGACATCCGCTGCGCTACCCACGCCATGGCCAAGGAGCTTCAGGTCTGCGGTCTCATGAATGTCCAGTTTGCCATCAAGGACGAGACAGTCTATATCCTCGAGGTCAACCCCCGCGCTTCGCGCACGGTGCCTTTTGTCAGCAAGACCATCGGACATCCGCTCGCTAAATATGCCGCTAAAATCATGGCTGGCAAAACGCTCAAAGAACTCGGTTTTGTCGAGGAGGTCGTGCCCAAGCACTACGCGGTGAAAGAAGCCGTTTTCCCCTTTGCCAAGTTCCGTGGCGTGGACATCCTGCTCGGACCCGAGATGAAATCCACGGGCGAGGTCATGGGCATTGATGCCGACATGGGCATCGCCTATGCCAAAGCGCAGATGGCGGCAGCACCGCCGCTGCCAGTCGCTGGCAATGTCTTTATCAGCGTGCGTGAGCAAGACAAAGAAGGGGCAGCGAGGCTGGCTGCAGAGCTAGTTCAAGCTGGGTTCTCGATTTTTGCCACGGGTGGCACCGCCCGCGTTTTCCAAGAAAAAGGTGTCGCGGTTCATCGCCTCTGCAAACTCGCGGAAGGGCGCCCCAATGTCCTCGACATGCTGATCAATAAAGAAATAGCGCTGGTCATCAATGTCCCGGATGGCAAAGGAGCCCGTGAAGACGAGGTGAAAATTCGCACTACGGCTCTCTATAATAAAGTCCCGATCATGACCACCATGGCAGGGGCGCGTGCGGCGGTGCTGGGTATTCAAGCACTGCTAAAATCGGGTTACAGTGTCAAACCGATACAAGATTATCACAAAAAATAAGCCGGTGCTACGGAGCCTGTGGGACGGAGGGGAGGAACTCGTAGAGTTTCCACCGGCCCACGACGCTTTTCAGGTGTAGCTCCGGTGGCACTGCCTGCATGGAATCCAAACGGGCGGCCATGCACCCGCGATAAGACGGGTCTTCGGACAGCTCGGAGGCAGGAGGTGCCGCGCCATCCAGCAACTCGAAACTGACCGCCAAGGCTTCTGTCGCTGAGGGGATCACGATCCAGCGCACTTGTCTTTCGATAAGAATTTCCCGCGCTCGTAACCACTGTTTTTCAGTGAAAAAGAGCGAGCCATCGAGCATGCCTTGGACCGTGGTATGCACGCCGCTGGCGATGATCGGTTGCCTGCTGAAATAGAGCAACGAAGGGGAGTGTATCCAAGTGCTCAGCACGGTGCCAGGAGCGTCAATACCTCGTGCCACTTGTCGTAGCTCGGGTTGGTCCCGGGTGTAGAGATCCGCTTGGGGCGGACGCAGGTGGTAAGAGAATATCGGAAAAAATAACAGTGCCGACACAGCCAGCTTCCAACTCCGGCTGTTATGCTGGAACAGGAGTGGAATCATGAAAAAACCCAGGGCCACCGCCAGCAGGGGACCCCATCGGATTTGCCAGAGCGTGGCCAGCAACAGAAACACGGAGACGCAACAGCTCCACCAGATTTCACGCTGGAGAGTGACACGGTTTTCGCGGTAGCCATGGCAAATAACCCACGGAATCATGAGAATCCATCCGCCGAACCAGAGGCACGCCTGAAGCCAGCCCAGTTGTTGCAACTCATAAACATGACTCAAAAAATGCGATAGCACCGGACGGGTATCCTCGTCGAGTGGGGGGATCCAGAGAGGTCTTTCAATGACGGCGCAACAGACGAGTGCGAGAGCCAAGCCCATCCACCAGCCTGTGCGCTCAAAGAAAATTTGTTTTCCCACCCGTGAGAAGGATGCGAGGAGCGAGACGGAAAGCAGCAATGCCGGCTCGTAGAGCGTCACCCAGAGCGCCATTCCCCATGCCAGTCCACCGGTGAACTGTGCCATTCTCCCGCGTGCGCCTGCGAGGAAATCGTAATCGCGCAGGAGGCCGTAGCCTGCCAGTAGGAGTATGAGCACTTGATGGTCAGGGAATCCGAGATTGAAGGAGCGTGCCACGGGAGGGGAAAGCGCGAGAAACGCCAGCCCTGTCAAGCGGCCTGCCCCCGTGAAATACCGGGAAGACCAGCCCCAGAAAACCAGCAGAAATAGGAGGCCCAGCACCGGTGGGAGCAGTGCTCCGGCGCGGTCGATCGCATCCGGGTAAAAGGGGCGGAATGCCAGCGACGAAGCGAGCAGGAGATAGTCGAGCGGTGCGGTGTAATGCGAGGAGCAACCCTCGGGCGCGTTATCAAAAGCGTGGCGGTGTATCGGATGCCACGGGTCTTGTTCCAGCAGGCGGACGCGATGCATTCTCACATAGGCATCGGGGTCGAGGTAACAGATGCCTAGTGGTGAAAACACGGTTTCCCAATCCGCGTTGCGGGCGCCGGCGGCGATGGCGAGGAGGGCGGCGGCTAGACACAGCCGCAGGAGCGATTTCCAAGGGGTGGATGCGGTGACCTGGGACATGGCGTGTCCTAGTATGTCGCGCCCTCGGGCGCGTATTCGTAAAGCCTCCAACCACTGACGACAGAGCGGAGCTTGAGCGGGGTGGGCACCTGGGTTACCTGTGCGAGCCGGGAGGCCATGCTGTGGTGGTAATAGGCGGATTTGTGGATGGTTTCCAAGGGGAGGTTCTTCCCGTGCAGAATGCGTTCGGCATCAGCCAGCGTGCGGTTGGCATCGCCAATGACGACCCATCGAACCTGGCGAGCTACAAGAATTTTTTCCGCCTCGCGCCAATCGTGGGTGAGGAAAAAGAGAGAGCTATCGCGGATGCCTTCGATTGTTGTATGGGCACTGCTTGCCACGATGGGTTGACCACTGAAATAGAGTAACGCAGGGGAGTGCCACCATGAAGCGAGGATGCTGCCGCCGGGCGAGATAGACCGGGCGAGCTGGCGCAGTCCGGCCTGCTCGGGTATGGCAGGCTTGCGAACCGATTCCATGGAGTGATAGTAAAAAATCGGCAGGGTGAGCAGCAAGGCTGTTGCCCAGTGCCAAAGCCGACCGGGCAGCATGAAAAACACAGGCACGACAAAGGAGCACAACGCGAAGCCAAGGAACGGAGACCAGCGGAGCTGCCAGATGGTTGCCACGGTTAAGGCTGCAATAACAACACCGATAAAGAGCGTGATCCGACCGCGGATTACGCCGCTGCGCCAACCGAAATAGAGAATGGCTGGTGCTGCGACTAACCAGCCTCCATACCAGAGCCAGAGGTGGGTGATGCCTAGGTGCTGGAGTTCACCGATACCGCTCCAGAAGTTTTTCATGAGTTCCACATTTTCAGGAGAGGTGGTTTCTGGCATCCATCCCGGCTTTTCTATGAGCAATAAGAGAGCTAGAGGTGGGAGGAATCCAGCCAGCCAAGTGCGGCGTCCTGCAAGAAATTCTTTACCGCAGAGAGCGGCCGATAAAATAGAGCAGAATAGGAGAGAGATCAGCGGTTCGTAGAGAGACACCCAGAGAGCCATGCCCCATGAGAAGCCACCAAGGATCATCCAGTGGCGACTGGACTTGTTGGCGAGTCGCAGGGCTTCCGTGAGCAGGCCGGCACCGATAAAAGCAACGGTGAGTGCCTGGTGATCGGGTCTGCCGATATTGTGGGCCCAAGCCAAGGGCGTGCAGATAGCGAGTAAAAATAATCCAGCGAGTCTTGCCGTCCGGGCAAAAACCGGAGCTGACCAATACCAGTAAAGTGCCAGTAAAGCAGCAGCGACCAGAGGTGGCAGCAGTGCGCCGGCACGGTCGAGTGCGTCGGGGTAGAACGGGTGCAGTATCCACGAGAAAACGAGAAGCAAGTAGTCCAGAGGAGCTGTGCAATGGGAAGGGCTGCCAGCCGGATAGTTCTCGAACCAGTGTTGGTGGATGGGTGTCAGGGGAGAGGTGGAGAGCAGTTTGACCCGGAACATGCGGGTGTAAGCATCCGAGTCGAGATAGAAAATCCCCTTGGGCGAGAACACGAAATCCACACAGGCGTTGCGCACGCCGAGGGCGAGGAGCAGGATCAGTCCGACAGGCCAGCAAGTGTTGAGAGAGGCGGGGACGCGGGACAGGAAAGCCGCAAGGCGGGGAGGCACGGCAGGTCAGGCGGATGGGTTTGCCTCGCCCTCGGGTTTCGGTGGGGGCTTGGGTTTGGCGCGGATGGTGGCGCCGGGGCAGAGTTTATCAAAAACAGGCTCCAGCTCGTTGCAGGGATCTTCAAATTTGAGCGAAGCTGCATCGAGAGGGGTCATCTCGAAGTGATTTTTGTGGGTGAGACAGCCTGGCAGCAGCACTTGCAGCTTGGTGAGAAATGGTTCCAGGGTCGGCACATCGGTGTAGGTGGTGCACAGCATGTGCGCCGCGTTGCCACCGTCGGCGTCGTAGTCAGAGAGCCCGAGCCTGTAGTTAATGAATATGGCCGCTAGATCTAGGCGGTGACGGTGGATGGCGAGCAGCATCGGGGAGGAGCCCCAGTTGGTTTGCGGTTTCCAAGGTGTGATACCATCGGAAAGCAGATCGTTGATTTTGCGGCGGTCGCCCGTTTTCACAATCTCGAGGCTGTCTTCAAAAAAGCGGTGGGGATCCTTGGCCTGTCTGGTGATGGAAGGGTTGGGTGCGAGGTGGGTGCGCCAATCAATCGCATTTTCCATCTCTTTGATGGCGCCGGCCAGAGCACATTTTTTTGCTAGGTCAATCGGTGTAAATCCCCCTGCATCTTTGATGATTGGACTGGCGCCGTAGGCGAGCAAAATTTCCACCATGGGATCGAGCGAACGGCTCAGGATAGCGGTGTGAAGGGCGGATTGGAGGTTGTCGTCCTGGGCATTGATGTCCGCGCCATTATCGAGGATTTGTTGGACATTTTGCACCTGATTGTTGGCCACGGCGACATGGAGGGGGCGTTGACCGAACTTGCCGGGCAAGTTCATGTTCGCTTTGTAGTGGCGCAGGGCGGGGAGGAGGCTATCCAAAAAACGCGTGGCGGCAGCGGCATGGATGATGGTGCCGTGTTTGGTGTGTGGCGCATCCACGCGCGCACCGCATTTGAGCAGGGTCTCAAAGGTGGCAATAGCGTTGGAGTCGAGCGCTTCTTCGAGGGGGTGTTTCTGGTCAGGAAAGCTCAGGCGGTCGAGCGAGATATTGATGCTTTTGAGAAATTTCACGCAGTGTCGGGCGTTGTTACTAACCACGAGCGAGACGATGTCCAGGCCATCGAAACGCATGGTCTTAGCCAGTTCACCCAGCTTGTGTGCCGAGCGGAAAAAACCGTCCGAGTCGTCCGATGCCGCAGATACTTTGAGCATCTGAGTCATGCGGTCTCTGGTGATGGGATCAAGTTCCTGATTACTCATGGCAGATGCTAGATATCAATGCACCAACTCCCCTAGCAAGGGAAGCATTAAGACCCTTGGAAGAGCAGGTCGAAATTTGAGTGGTGTATTCCAATTCGACATTCTGTAGCGTTATCGTCTCAAAAAGTAAATAACTTGAGATTAAATTTTGTCTGTAGAAATAATTTTTCCAAGTCTCGAGTTGTGATAGATTAGAATATGACTCTTCCAGAGCTTCACCATTTCATCGGAGGTGACTGGAAACCATCTACCAGTGGTGCCACCCGTGAGATCATCAATCCTGCCAATAACCGCATCATCGCGCTCGCTGCGGAAGGTGGGGTCGAGGATGTGGCAAGTGCCATCCGCTGTGCACGGAACGCCTTTGACACGGGATCTTGGCAGAAAACCACGGGGCAGGAGCGGGCCGCTTTGCTTCTCAAACTGGCTGAGTCACTCGACTCCCGAGCGGAAGAGTTTGCCGTGGCTGAGACGACCAATAACGGGAAACCTTTGCGAGAATCCCGTGGCGATGTGGCCGATGCCGCCAACTGCTTCCGCTACTATGCAGGACTGGCGACCAAACCGCTCGGGCAGACCTTCTCTGTATCGGATCCCTCCATTGTCTGCATGGTGGTGCGTGAACCCGTCGGAGTCTGTGCGCAGATTATTCCTTGGAATTATCCGCTGCTCATGGCGGCGTGGAAATTGGCTCCGGCCTTGGCGGCTGGTAATTGCTGCATCCTCAAACCAGCGGAGGCAACGCCGCTGACCGCAGTGATGCTCTACCGGCTGATAGCGGACATCGGGTTTCCCCCCGGTGTGGTGCAACTGGTGTTAGGAGCAGGAGGCACCGTCGGAGCTGCTCTGGCCGAGAGCCGTGCAGTGGATAAAGTGGCGTTTACCGGTGGCACGATGACTGGCCGTAAAATTCTGATGGCGGCAGCAGGCAATATCAAAAAAGTGACCCTCGAACTGGGCGGAAAAAGCCCCAACATTATTTTTGCCGATGCCGACCTCGATGTGGCTCTCGAGTTTGCTCTGTTCGGTATTTTTGCGGGTCAAGGCGAAGTCTGTAGCGCGGGTTCGCGGCTGCTGGTGCAAAGGTCGCTGGCAGAGTCCTTCCTGCCGAGGGTGGCCGAGGGTTGTCGCCGGATTATTGTGGGGGATGGGCTCCAACCTGGGACTGAGATGGGGCCTCTGATTACCCCGGCACATGAGGCGAGGGTGCTGGATTATATTCGCCTTGGGCGCGAAGAAGGTGCGGAGCTGATGTGTGGAGGAACCAAGCTATCTGAAGGTGGGTTGGCAGAGGGGAATTTCGTCGAACCGACTATCTTCATTCATACTCGTCCTGACATGCGGATCGTGCGCGAGGAGATATTTGGGCCGGTATTGGCGGTGCAGCTTTTCGATGAGGAAGAGGATGCAATTCGAATCGCCAACGACTCCGACTACGGACTGGCCGGCGGCGTCTTCACCCGCGACGGCTCCAAAGGACTGCGCGTGCTCAAGCGGCTTCGCGCAGGGATTACTTGGCTCAATACCTACCACCCTACCTTCAATGAAGCTCCTTGGGGTGGCTACAAGCAATCGGGTATTGGCCGGGAGTTGGGCACCTTTGGGATGGAGGCCTACCTCGAGACCAAGCAAATGAACCTGCACCTCGCTCCGCAACGGATCGGCTGGTTCAGCGGGATATCAGGGTTATAAGTTTTTTTGCGATAGAACGCAAATTTTTATATAGCAAGGTATTCTGCGATGACTCACCTAGAAAAACCTAGTGTTTTACTTGCATGGATGGATTAGGGTGTGTAACTGTTGTTTAGTTGTTTTGTTTGTGAAAACTATTGTGAAAAAACTCTTATTTATAGACGATAGCTCGACAGCCCGGCATCTGCTGCAAAATTTTGTCAAAGATATTTGCACTGTCGAATGCGCAATATCCGCAGAAGAAGGCATTGAAAAAATCCATGCCACCACCTACGACCTGCTGCTTGTGGATTTCGCCTTGCCTGGTGCCAATGGGCTTGAACTCATCGCCCATGCCAGAAAAATGCCTACTTACAAAACCACGCCGATTATCGTGACCAGTTCTTCCCTCGACTTGAATCTCCAATGCGATGCCATGGAATACGGAGCCAATGATTACATTGCCAAACCACTCAAAAAAGAGGCGATTCGAGACATGCTTCTCCGGATGTTCGATGCTCCCTATACGCGGGTGCTAGATAAAAAAATCGAAAAATTCGTCTGCGTGACATGGGAGACCGGCGGGCGGTTTTTCGAGTATTGTCCAGGCTTGGGCTTCCTCACGGCAGGCGAGACACAGACAGACACGCGAGTGGCTATGGGGGGCATATTACAAGAAGTGTTGTCCCAAGCGGGCGATCGGGCACGCCAGCCACTCTCATCCAGCGTGCGTTTACACACGCATACTTTTGAAAGCTGATCCTTCCCGGAGCATCAAGGTGCGCTGAGTCTCAACCTCGGTGCCATGAGCGGTCGTATCGTCTCCTCGGCAGGTGCAGGAGTTTCTGCAGCAGGTTCAGCAGGCTGTGGCTGTGGCGGTTTCAAACCTATGTCAGCCGAAGAAGCTGTGGGTGGCTGGGCAGGTTGGGTTTGAGGTGAAATGCTGATGGTGCCGCCCGACAGGGACGGTGAGGTGGCAGGGGTGGCTGGGATGGCATCCTGCGCAGCAGCACCGTTCTGGGGCTGACTCGCCATAAATTGTTCGAGAGCCGCAAGCCCTTCCATAACATCTTTTTTGAGCCGCGACATTTCGATGCTGCGCTGGAAGTGGTCAAAGATCAGGTAACCCACCATAGCGGCTACCACCAGGATCTGAACCAAGCGAAAACGGCGCTCGGCATCGCGCAGAGGACGGGGTCCTACCTGCACTCTCAGGGGTGCAGAAGCTGCAACTGCCATCATCGGTGTCACTGCTGGCTGCGTGGGATAAGCAACAGCCTGTGCAGGGCCACCGTAAGGAAACGGGGCGGCAGGAACCGGCTGCTGCAAGGGCTGCGCGACCAGAGGGACAGGCGCCGGAGCAGCAGGTTGTTGCGGGAGCGCACTGGCGGAGTGTGCTGGTGGTAGCGACTGAGCCAAGGCTCGCATCGCGGGATCTATGTCATCAATCGGGAATGGCTGCTCCGGCGTGGAAGGTGCTGGGTTCACGGTTGGAAGATGTTGACGGGTTCAGCCCGTGGGGGCGTAGGCTCGATGAGGGGGGGGAGGTCGGAGCTGGCAGGTGGAGTCTGGGGAAGCCGTGTTTTAACCTCTTCGAGTTCCAGTAAAAGTTCTTTGACGAGGTTGGAGGTAGCGGGATCTACTTTGTCCACTTTTTTCAGATATTGCTCCATCTCGCTCTTGATATTGGCGACGACTTTTTGTTGGGAGTCAGTGGTGATAGTGGCTTTTTGCAACTCATCGCGCATGGCTTCCAGCATGGCCTGGGCTTCTTGGCGCTCCATGGAGACAGAGTGCTGGAGACCCGAGACAGACATGGTCTGCTCCGTGAGTTCCTTGCTGAGTTGGGCGAGTCGGGCGTAGTGCTTTTCGGACTGCTGGGCTTTCTCGTCAATCTGCTTCTGCATGGCAGTTTTTAATTCCTCCAACGAAGTCCGCAAACCAGCGATTTCCTGCTGTTGGTTGAAGTGATTGGCGACCAGATAGCCGACGAGGGCAACCATGATGATGCCCTGCGCGAAGCGTGCATCGGCGTTGCCAGCCTGCGGTTGCCGATTGATCGGAGATGATGCCATGACTGCTCTATACCACTGTTCTGTGCAATGATCAAGCCATGCTCTGCTGCTCGGGCGAATGCTAGAACCCAGATTATGCAATTGAAAACAGGGGAAACTGAGAAAGGTTTGTTTTATCCCAGATTTTGCATTAGACACCATGTTTTCTACTGATGCAGAGCTAAAAACACCCGAAACATCATTACCCATTTGGTGAATATAACACATTGATTAAGAAACGAATCAGGGTTTTGATTTCTAATGCTTTGCATTAGAAACTGAAGAACGCTGCCCTTCCTAATGCAAAATCTGGGTTTATTAGGCAGTTGAGTAGACAACGAGGCA
>DYRQ01000108.1 GCA_020718645.1 Verrucomicrobium spinosum | reverse complement strand
TTAGTTTTAGGGCGGGTTCGCCCCAGCGGTATTCGGGGAGGCCTTTGCACCACCAAGACAAGTCATCTCCGAAATCTACCACGGGACAGTTTTGAGAAAAAGCTGATCCAGCCACCATGCAGACCCCAGCGACCATGACTTGCACGAACTTTGTGATTTTCATTTAAGCAGTCTAACCCGAAATAGAGTTTGTGGAAAAGAAATTTCACACCGCTGGCGATTACATGAAAACCAGCGCGGAAGAGCGGCGTCAGGCGGGAGTGGAACTCTGGGCTATTTTTTTCTTCTGTCCGAGGAGAATGGAAAGATCGGAGGAGCTTGGTTGTCCCGGTGCAGTCGGCTTATCGAGATAACCATAGACCAGCTTTGAGCCCAGCAGTGGCAGTAGCTGGCGCGATTCGTTGGCCATACGCCCCATGCCCATAACAGCTAGGGGCAAATGCCCGCAGTCTGATTGCAGGCGCAAGAGGGCTGTCATCTCATCCACTGTATCGCACCGGGATGCCAGTTTATAAACAGTGGCGGGAATTTTAGCCATGGATCGGAGGCGCCTTGTCAGGGCGGAATAGGTCTGAGCCTCGTCAAAAAAATGTGCGGAAAGAATCAGGGAGACCCCTCGGGAGGACGCCTCTGCCAGCATCTTTTTCATAGGCTTGGCATGAGCGAACTCCACATCCACAGCGTCTGTGCAAGGCAGCAAGGGGTGCAGTATTTCAATGCGTTCCTTATCGGACACCTCTACCTGCCCTCCCTCATCAGGGGCACGCAGAGTGAGAATGACCGAATACCGGGTCGCACAGAGAGCGTCTTGCACTGCCGACGCAGGAACACCAGCAGCCAAAAGGTAGTCCAGACGCACCTCGACAAAGTCGCAGTCGAGCTTGCGCTGAGCCAGAAGAGGCAACCCTTTGCGGGTGCTGATGACACCCACCCTGCGAAACCGCACTGTTGTTTCAATACCCACGGGGATGTCATCAGGAAGTGAGCCGGAGACTCACTCGAGCATGCGCTCCAGGTCGGGATCAGCAGGCACGCCAAGCTCCTGGGCTCTCTTGTAGTGGCGTCGCGCCATCTCTTTGGCAGGCGGCTTCTGAGTTGCATAAACAACAGACAGGTTGAAATGTGCATCTCCGTAAGTTGGGTCAATCTCGATCGCCTTGCGCAACTCTTCTTCGGCAATGGACTGCCACCCTTTCTGCATACAGGCGATGCCCAAATAGTTTCGGGTCGAAGCGTCGTTGGGTAGGAGCAGAGCTGACTTGCGCAGTGCTGTTACAGCCTCTTCGTAGCGACCCAGCTTGTAGTGGACAATACCGAGAATGGAGTGAGAAAAACCATCGTTGGGATCCACCTTGATCGCCTTCAGCAACACCTGTTCCGCCTCGGGGAATTTACCTTGCTGGAAGCGGACGACGCCGAGGTTGGATAGCGCGTGCAGGTTATCGGGATACGACTTTAAAATTTCTTCGTATTTGGTCGCAGCACGCTCAAAATCGCGACGGGTAAAATAGTCCTGCGCCTCGCGAGCCAGAGGCACAGCCAAGGCAGGGACGGCACTGGTGAGGTCGGAGCTACCAGAGGCCGCAGACGATTTTTGGGGCTGGGTGACTGTCTCAGTCTCAGGCTGCTGTTCAGGCAAGGGAGCAGAAATAGTAGGCGTGTCTTGGATGGCCGGAATCTCTGCGGGAGCTGGTGCTGCCTGCTGTCGGACATCGCCGAGCTTGAGCAGGCGCTTCTCGTCATCAGACAATTCCACCACGGGAGCACCCAGCAGCTCAATCTGGTTTTCCAATACCTCGGACTGTATTTTGAGTTTTTTGAGTTCATCAAAGGCAAGTCGCTTGGTGGATTCCCTTCTTGCCTGCTCCTTCTGCTGTCGGCTCACAATACTGCGGAGCATCTCGTTTTCCTCCTGCAATCCTCCCTGCGAGGAGCTTTGGGAAATATCTTTTCGAGCTTGGGACAGGCTCGCCTCAGCCTCAGTCAGCTTGGCTTTCAGGTCGGCAGCCGAACGCTCGTATTCCATGTTTTCCGCCTCGATTTTGCGTATCTGATCCCGGGCTGAAGCCAGTTGCTCGCGCAGCCCAGTGATGTCAGAAGCAGAGGTCTGAGCCCCACCGCCCGAGGAACGCACCTTGGAGAGCGTCTCCTCAGCCCGCTTCAATTTTTCATTCAAAATCGAATTCTCCGCCAAGAGCTGAGCGACCCGTTTGTCCACGGCCCCAGCTTTGAGCATGGCCATTTCTTTCTGGGTCTCCTCGAGTTTGTTCTGGAGATCGTCGCGCTCTGCCTGCGTCTTGCGCAACTCGGCTTCGATGGCTGCCGCATTCGCGCCGCCAGGCACGCTCCCGCCTTTGCGCAGGATATCGAGATCCTTCTGGGTTCCCTGGAGTTTTTCCTGCAAATCGAGCCTCTGCTGGGCCAGCTTCTGAATCTGCTCGTCCCGGACAGCCACAGCGCTTCTGGCCTCTTTGAGTTGGTTCTGGGCTGTCGTGAGTTTATCGAGCAGCTCAGACACCCGCTGATCCACCGCCTGCGTTTGCGTGGCGGCCAATTCGCGCTGCATCTGATCCAGCCTCGACTGGAGTTGGTCACGCTCCTGCTGCAAACGGACTACCTTCTGCGCGTTGTCGGCACCAGCAGCCCCTTTGCCCAACTCCTTGCGGGCAGCCTCGAGGCTGGCTCGAGTGTTATTCAGCTCGCGTTTGGCTGCGGACAGTTCGCGCTCGAGCTGTGTCATGCGTGAGCGCAAGTCAGGCGAGGATGCTGCGGATGCGGGAGCCACTGGCTCTACGGGTGCTACCGGAGCCACAGGTTGCGGAGGGCTCTTCCTCTGCGTGGCTGCCTGTGGAGGTAGATGCTGCGGCAGGGGGTCGGAGGGCATGGTAGAGGCCGGTGGCAGTCCTGTCGGCGGGTTTGGCCTCGACGAGGGCGGTGCAGCCGATCGGTTGAGGGATCGCAGCGCCGCTACCTTATCCCGACAATACTTGGAGCGGTAAGCAACTATCTCAGGCTTCCAAGTGGGCGAGTCGCGGCGGATGGAATCCAGCAGTGCATTGGCCGCCTCGTAGCGTTGCAAAGCTTCGGTGATATTTCCTGCGCTCTCTTGCTTTTCCGCTTCGCCGACTTGGAAGTAAAATTGCAAATATCTATCGCCAGGATCAACCGCAGCACGGAGCGTGACTGGGCTCGAGAAGACAACGAGCACCGCCAACAAGGCAGACAAGGCTTTGGTCATTCGGTGATTGAAAGCATATTTTCCAGAAAATGTCCACCCTGCGCCTCACGAGGGCAAAAAAAAGCGGGGAGGGCTCCAACCCTTTGTCACCCGCCTTTGCCTGTCTGGTCAGCCAGACCACTGGGAATTTTGTGCCCGGTTACTGTTTCACGCCCGAGAACGCGAGCATGATCTTGACCTCATCTCCCACTGGACCCAGGGACTCTTTCATCCCGTATTCGCTGCGGCGAATGGTGAACTCCGCCTCTCCCCCACGCCTCGCTTTGCCCTGCATATCAGTGCTCTCGCCAAGGCTGTTAAATGGGAACACCACTTTTTTTGTCGTGGATAAAATGGTCAGTTCCCCAGTGATTTCGTAGCTGTCATCACTGATTTTTTTAACGCCGAGGCTGGTGAATTTCATTTCGGGAAATTTGGCGGAATTAAAAAAATCTGCATCGCCGAGGTGCTTGTCCCTTTTTGCATTGCCCGTGTCCACGCTGGCGGTTTTCACCACCACTTGCACCGAGCTTTTTTCTGGCGCTTGAGCATCGAGCACTACTGTGCCAGAAAAATCGTTGAAGCTGCCAGTGACATAGCTGACTCCGAGGTGCTTCACCTTGAACGAGACCGTAGAATGAGACGGGTCTATCTGAAAGGTGTCAGCGGCTTGGACTTGGGAACCTATCAACAGTGCGATCAGAGCCGCACAAGCCTTGCAAATGGGGTGAGTTTTCATGCAACACTCCTTTAGCCAACTTTGGGCGTCATGCAAATCGCAGGCTTGGCAGCTATGACCTACCACCAAAAATCGCCGTGCCCACGCGCACCAGCGTGCTGCCTTCGGCTACAGCCTGCACATAATCATGGCTCATGCCCATGGAAAGCACCGGCAGCTTCAGGCCCAGCTTGATCTCAAGCCTGTCGCGCATCTCCCGCAACTTCGCAAAGTATGGCCTCGATCCTTCAGGATCCACAGTAAATGGCGGCACCGTCATGAGCCCCACCAACTCGAGCCTGCGCATCCGAGCCACCAGCTCAATCTCGCTTTCCGCATTTTCTGGCAGCAACCCATGTTTGGCTCCCTCACCACCGACATTGATCTCCACACAGACTCGCAGCACCTTGCCTTGCTTATCCGCTTCCTGGTCAAGCTCCGCTGCCAAACGAGAGGAATCCACCGATTGGATACACGAAAAAAATGCCACGGCCTCTCGGACTTTGTTGGTCTGGAGGTGGCCGATAAACTCCCACTGAGCGCGGGAGGAACAAAGCGGGATCTTTTGTTTGGCTTCTTGGATGCGGTTTTCTCCAAACAGACAGAGCCCAGCCTGAACAGCTTCATCTATTCTTTCAGGATCTTGCTTTTTGGAGGCACCCATCAGAATAATCTCCTCGGGAACACGCCCAGCCGCACGCGCCGCGTCGCCTATCCGACCCAGAACCGTTTCAATATTTTCATGGAGTTGATTCATAACCAATTAAGCTCGCGTTATTGACATTAGATTAGAATTACTTATTGTATTTATTAATGCAAATCGAATCGCTCAAAGTTTTTCGCGACTTGGTGGACACACAGAGTTTCAGCAAGGCCGCACAGCTTAACACCATTACACAATCTGCGGTGTCCCAACAAGTCCGAGCCATGGAAGAGCGGTTTGGCATGCCTCTGATCGAACGCACCAGCAAAAAATTTGGCCTCACCCGCGAAGGTGCCATGCTCTACGAAGTCTCGCGCAATGTCGTCCAACTTTACGAGGGTCTGCAGCACCAGTTCCAAGAGATGCGCAATGTCATCTCCGGCACCATCCGTGTCGCCACCGTTTACAGTATCGGGCTCCATGAACTGCCCCCCTATCTGAAAACTTTTTTACGCGAATTCCCCTCGGTCAATGTCCACATTGAATACCGCCGCAGCAATCAGGTTTACGAGGATCTCCTGCAAGGCACCGTGGATCTCGGCCTCGTGGCGTTTCCCCTACCCCACAAAAATATTAAAATCGAGCCTTTCCGCAAAGACAAGCTCGTGCTGATTTCCTCGCCCACACACCCCTTGGGCACCTCGCCCTCCATCACTCTCAAAGCTGTATCCCAGCACAAATTCATCGGTTTCGAGCCTGACATCCCCACGCGCAAAGCTGTGGATAAAATGTTCCGGGACGCCGACTGCGACATCAAACCCGTGATGGAGTTTGATAACATCGAGACCGTCAAACGAGCCGTAGAGATTGACGCCGGTATTTCCATCGTGCCACGAGCCACCGTCGAGCAAGAGGTCAGAAATGGCTCGCTCAAAATCCTCGCCCTAGAGGGTGGCGACTACTACCGTCCGCTAGGTATCCTCCTCCGCAGCGGGCGCATTCTCTCGCCTGCCGTAAAAAAATTCCTCGAGATGCTCAAAGGTCACGAGTCGGAGAGCCCCGAAGCAGACCCTGTCACCATGGCTGCCTGACACTCCCGGAATGTGATGGTTTCAGGGCAAAACAGGGCACTGGATCACTTCACGCCTCCGGCATGATTTGCTTGACCAGACGCTCCACGCCCTCGCGGGCATAGTCGCTAGCGGGATACATCTTTTGCGCCTTGAGATACCACGCCAAGGACGAGCCCACCTGCCCACGCTTTTCCCGTTCCTGCGCCAAACGCAAACAGCGCACGAAGTCAGAAGCCTGCGTAGTGTAATCGGCCCGCTGTTGGGCTAGCTTCGGGTCGTCAGGAAATTCCGCATAGGCTTTTTCGATGCTCTCCCAAGCACCAGCATAATCGCCGCGCTTGGCCACCTCACCTGCCCTGAGAATAGCACCCTCCACCATCTGCATTTTTTCGAGTATCCCCTTGAGCAGATCCTGCCGGTCGGGACTCATCGCTGTGGCCGCGATATACTTCGCGCGATCCTCGAAAATTTGACGATAATTTTTCTGGCTGATGAGCCTGTCCAAATCAGTCAGCGCTTGGTTTTGCGAGTCGCTCTGCTTGAAAATTTCTCGGGATACCATGGCCAGGTCAGGATTGCGCGGCCAGATGATCATGGCCTCTTTGATCTCATTCTCGAAGGTGGAACGATCACCCTCGCTCGCCGCCATTTTTGCTTTGGCCAGATGCATCGCACTGACGGTGCGGGCCGTCTCGACCGCCGCGGTGGCCTTCGCTGTATCGAGATCTTTGGCCGTGGCTTTGAGATCGGCTACAATCTGCTCAGCCAGGGTGTAATCTTTGACCTCGATCGCCGAAAGAAGCTGATTTGTCTTTTGCGAAAAATCGAGTGCCTTGCGTTTCAGCGTGCGACTCAGCGTGCGGATCGGGGGCATGAACTCGCCGATCAAAAAGGCCTCCTGCAAACGCTGGGTAGCGCTGGACATCTCATTTTGCTCGAGCAGAAATTTATAGGAATCCACGCCCTCGCGCACATCGCGAACCGCCTCATTGGCCAAGGAGTCCAAAAGACTGACTGTGGCAGGAAGCCCGCTGCCGCCAGTGAGTGTTTGTTTGTGGGCATCGGATATTTTCAGCGAACTGTCACCATCCCCAAAAAGGGCTTTGTAAAATCTCGTGCCGATGAGCACATGCTGGAAACGGCGCTGGAGAAAAAGTTGGTAAAGCAGCGCCTGCATCTCGAGCTTAGCCTGCACCTCGGTGACTTCTTTCTTAGTGATATTAGCCGCCTTGCGGGTCTTCACCTCGACAAGCCTCTCCTCAAAAGGCGCCATCCGCATGTTGCGCTCACGCTCGATAGCCTTGTTTTTCTCGGTAATATTGACCCCACCAGTGGGGGTTTTCAGTTCGTTATCCTGTGACGCCATCCTACGGTTCCACTCCAAGGTCTCCTGCTGTTTCAGCAACTGCGAATTGGCAGCGTCGAGTCGCGCATTTTCTCTCTTGGCATTCCATACCGCATAAACAGCATCCGCCAGTGCATCGCACAGCTTGCCATCCACACTGAAATTCGATGCTTGGGGCAATAACCCCCAAGCCTCATCGAGCACTTTGGGATTCGCCTTGCCTGGCGCGATCTTTTCGTAGATCTCCTGCAACAGCTTCTGGTAAGCCATGTCTTCTCCCGCCGTCTCTTCTGGCGCATTCAAATATTTCTCGAACCTTGCTCGAAAAGCGCGGTTGTTCGAGACATTCCACAGCTTACCATCCCACGACACCGTCTCGCTGCCAGGGTCGAAAAACGGGACGCTATTCCCGAGCATACCCTTGTCACCACCAGATGCCTGCCCCTGATTTTGTTGCTGACCGCCGCTGCCCCCGCTCTCGAAACCCTGGGAGGAAGCGGGCGCCTGTTGGCGGGGCGCGGGATTCACCGGAGGCGCCTGCGCCTCCATCTCGCTGACACACGAAACGAGACAGACTGCAACCACAGCAAACACTCGGAGGCGGATAGTCATGATTTTGTCAGCTCCTTAACGAGTAGCACCCCGTTTTCTACCACCTCGAACTTAAAATAAAATCTCTGCCCTTTTTGCAAATTTATATGGTTGAGCGAAGGCGGCACCAGCATGGGCAAGACCTCTCCTGTGTCCTGCACTACGACAGAAATGAGACGACCTTTGGCGGGTGTCCAAGCCAAAGAGTTTTGGACTTCAGCCTGTATTTTGTAAGTGTTCCCCCGAAGACTCAGGGCATTTTCAAGATAAGCTCCTGGCTCGAGTATCGGCGTGGTGCGATAGGGGTCGCCGACCTCTTGGGAAAACCACAAACCGCCACCGACAACCGCCACCAGCACGGTTGCTATCAGACCCCACGCTAAGGGGTGTTGTTTGGCGCTTGCTCGTCTTGCCATGTAGGGAATCTCGCAGGTCAGAGAGGAAACTCAATCCCGAACTTCCTTACCCTCTCTCCTCCCGGTGAGGAATCATCCAAGATGCCGCCACCGACACCCCAATCACGCCCACAATAATCCCAGATTTTGCAATTGAAAACAGGGGAAACTGAGGAAGGTTTGTTTTATT
>DYRQ01000027.1 GCA_020718645.1 Verrucomicrobium spinosum | reverse complement strand
TAGTGTCATCCGGAAGAAATTGTCAAATGTCAAGCGTTGACCCCACCCCACTACATCTGCACCCATCGCGTGCTATTGCATAATCTGGGTTGAAGCGCTTGCTGATACGGGTGCCGTGCACTTATCACAGATTATGTAATTGAAAATAGGCACCCCATCGAGTGCATTGAACTCACCCCTACCGGGACAGGTTCTGCGGGACATTGGGGTTATTGGCCTCAAGATCCACCGAGGGGTTCACCTGATCTTGCGCCAGCACCGCGATTCGGATGTGCGGGTGTTTCTCTTGCAAGGCGGATGTGGTTGCCCGTAACGCCAACTCCGGGGTATTGCAATCGCCGCTCAAGTGTCCCAGTAAAATGTGTTGGAGCCCAGCATGAGCTACCTCAGCGGCCAGGGCTGCTGCATCTTCATTGGAAAGGTGTCCGTGCCTGTTCTGTATCCGGCGTTTCACATCCCATGGGCGTTTCGTATCCTGCTGGAGCATCTGCAAATCGTAGTTGGATTCGAGCACCATGGCGTTGCAACCCCGAATGCGTTCAGTCACCAGATGCGTGGCATGTCCGAGATCGGTGGCAAACCCAAAAGCGAGAGCACCCTGCCGGATCACAAACCCGACCGGGTCTTGGGCGTCATGGGGAATCATGAATGACTGGATGGTAAAGTTTTTTATTGGGAACGCATCCCCCGTTGCGAAATACCGCCAGTGAGAAAATTTCGGGAGAGCCTCTTCGACGGCCTCGCCCGTGAGCTTGTTGCAATACAGGGGAATATTCATCCTACCGCAAAGCGCTGGTAAACCTTTGGTGTGGTCGCCGTGTTCATGAGTGAGCAGCACGGCATCCAGACCCTCAGGGGTGCAGCCGACTTGGAGCAGGCGCTCGCGAATTTCTTTTCCGCTGAACCCTGCATCCACCAAGACGCGTGTGCCATCCCCTTCCACCAGCGTGCAATTGCCGCCGCTCCCGCTTCCGAGCACCGTGATTTTGAACATAGGTCTCCAGTATCCACCAACCCTTTCAGGTAGGCAACTGCTTACTGAAATGAAGTGCTAAAATGGGATATTCCTTGCGGAACATGGGTGCAGATGGATATTGTCCACAAGGTAGGATACCAACATGAAAATATACCTTGATGGACAGTATGTAGAGGAAGCCGATGCCAAGATTTCTGTGTTCGACCACGGACTGTTATACGGCGATGGCGTCTTTGAGGGCATCCGCATTTACAACGGTCGGGTCTTTCGCCTCCGCGAGCACTTGGATCGTCTCTACGACTCCGCAAAAGCCATCCTGCTCAAGATACCTCTCCCCTTCGATGAGTTGCTGGCCTCCGTGCTGGAAACCTGTCGCCAGAATCAACTTCGCGATGGTTACATTCGCCTTCTGATCACCCGTGGCGTGGGCACTCTGGGGCTGAGCCCTGACAGGTGCCCGAAAGCCTCGGTCATCATCATCGCCGACAAGGTTTCTCTCTACCCCGAAGAGTGCTACAAAAACGGGCTCAAGGTGAAGACCTCTTCCACGCGTCGCATGAACCCCGCAGCGCTCAGTCCTGCGATCAAATCCCTCAATTACCTGAATAACATCATGGCCAAAGTCGAGGCGAGCCAGGTGGGCGCTGAGGAGGCCATCCTGCTCAACGATCAGGGTTATGTGGCCGAGTGTTCGGGCGACAATATTTTCGTGGTGAAAAAGAACCGTATCTTCACCCCGCCCGTCTATGCTGGCGCTCTGGGAGGCATCACGCGGTTAGCTGCCATCGAGCTGCTGTTGGCCGAAGGTTACACCGTTACGGAAACCAATCTCACCCTCTACGATTTGTATGTCGCTGATGAATGTTTCCTCACTGGCACTGCCGCCGAGGTGGTGCCTGTGGTGGATGTGGACAGCCGTATCATCGGCAACGGTCACCCCGGCCCTATCACAGGTCGCCTGATCCACGAATACCGCACCCTTACCCAAAGCACGGGAGAGGCGATCTACTGATATGTCGGCCAATCGCCCACCAGGCTGCGAAGGGTGCAAGGAACCCGCAACGATCCACCTGACCCAGATCATCAATGGGGTCATGCACAAAGTGGATCTCTGCGCGAAATGTCCCAAGGCAAAAAACATTGATGACCCCACGGGCTTCTCACTGGCCGACCAACTCCTCGGCCTAGGAGCCGGCGAGGAAATCGAGAAATCTGTCACACAGGAAACCGTCTGCCCCCAGTGCGGTTTCTCGCAGCCGGACTTTAAAAAATCAGGCCGCCTCGGTTGTCCCAAATGCTACAACACCTTCGCCGACGGGCTGACCTCACTCCTGAAAAATATGCACCGGGGCACCCAGCACAAAGGCAAGGTGCCAGGCCGACTGATGCGTCGCGAGATGCTCCGCAAAGAGATGGATGTCCTCCAGGCCAACTTGCGCAAAGCGGTGACTGAAGAGCGCTTTGAAGAGGCTGCCAGCATCCGCGACCAAATCCGCGAACTCGAAGCGCGGATGAACCGCTGAGCACAACGAAACAGCCTTGCACGAATTTATTGTCCGCCCACTTTTCGTGCTTTAGCTCTCTTCCTCCATCTGTATAGTCGCGCAGCATGAGCCAAGACAGCTATATCCAGAATCTTTTCGCAGAGCGCATCGGCGGTAAACAATACGGCAAAAACACGCCCATCTACAAATTTCAAAAAATTAAAAATGCGAAGGCTGCTGCACGCATCGCACACCCGGGCGTCGAGCTGCTCGACCTCGGTGTCGGTGAACCCGACGAGATGGCTTTCCCCGATGTCGTGCGCACCTTGTCCGAGGCAGCCGCCAAACCCGAGAACCGGGGCTACGCGGACAACGGCGATGGCGTCCTGAAACAGGCTGCCGCCCGATACTTGAAAAATGTTTGCAACGCCGAGGTGGACGCCGAGACGGAGGTGCTCCACTCCATCGGCTCCAAAGCGGCCTTGTCCATCCTGCCTGCCTGCTTTATCAACCCCGGCGATATTGCCCTGATGACCACGCCGGGCTACCCGGTGTTTGGCACTCACGCACGCTACTACGGCGGCTTGGTTTACAACCTGCCCCTGACCGAAGACCGCGGATTTTTACCTAACTTGGACTCTATCCCCAGCGACATTCTCGCCAAAGCCAAGACGCTCGTCATCAACTACCCGAACAACCCTACCGGTGCCAGTGCGACCCGGGAGTTTTTCGAACAGGTCATCGCCTTTGCGAAGAAAAATAACATCATCGTCATCCACGATTTCGCTTATGCCGCACTCGTTTTCGAGGGTGCCCCCCTGAGTTTCCTCTCCATTCCAGGCGCCAAAGAGGTCGGCGTAGAACTGCATTCGGCCAGCAAAAACTTTAACATGACCGGATGGCGCTGCGGTTTCGTGGCGGGCAATCCCCAGATTGTGAAAGCCTACGGCGATGTGAAAGACAACACGGATTCGGGCCAGTTCCTCGCAGTGCAACACGCCACGGCCTACGCCTTCGACCACCCCGAAATCACGCGCCAGATCGCCACCAAATACTCCCGCCGCATGGATCTGCTGGTCGAGGCTCTGAACAGTATCGGCTTCCATGCCCGGAAACCCCGCGGCTCGTTCTTCCTCTATGTCAAAGCCCCGAAAGCCGCTGAAACCCCTCAGGGTCGCAGGGAGTTCCCCAACGCCGAAGAGTTCAGCCAATGGCTCATCACCGACAAGCTCATCTCCACAGTGCCATGGGACGACGCAGGCTCGTATGTCCGCTGGAGCGTGACCTTCTCCTCGCAAGGTGCCGAAGATGAGGCTCGGGTGATCAGCGAAATTCGCCGCCGATTGAGCGATGTCAAACTCCTCTGGTGAACTCCGCCCTCTCCCACACGAGTCTATAGCGCTCGCCACAACCGCTAGCGCACTCCACTGGCAACAGTTGGAGAAATGTTGACTATCTGCCCTGTCCTGCTTTAATGTCAGTTCATGCAAACACCTGCTGATTTCCCCTCCAAAGTTCAACGCACCGTAGCCGTCATCATGGGTGGCGGCGCGGGCACCCGTCTTTTCCCCCTTACCAAAGATCGCGCCAAACCCGCTGTTCCGCTCGCCGGTAAATACAGACTGGTGGACATCCCGATCAGCAACTGCCTCAACTCAAACATGAGGAAAATCTATCTGCTGACACAGTTCAACAGCAGCTCGCTGCACCGGCATGTGCAACGCACTTATCAGTTCGACAACTTCTCCTCGGGCTTCGTGGAAATCATGGCTGCCCAGCAGACCTACGACCAGAAAGTCGGTTGGTATCAGGGCACGGCTGATGCCGTTCGCGTCAACCTGCACCACTTTGACAACGATGTTCATGATTATGTGTTGATCCTCTCCGGCGATCAGCTCTACCGGATGGATTACCGCAAAGTGCTGGCCAAGCACATCACCTCGGGCGCCGATGTCACAGTCTGCTGTCTCCCAGTTCCTCGCGCCTCAGTCGCTGGTTTCGGTATCATGCAGCTCGACCCCTCGGGTCGCATCGTCCGCTTCGTCGAGAAGCCGAAAGAAACTGAAGTGCAGGACAGCCTCAAGATGGATGCCAATGCTCTGGCCTCTGTCGAGCGTGCCCCGGGAGACGAACTCTGGCTGGCCAACATGGGCATCTACTTGTTCAACAAAGCCACGCTGAAAGCTGCCCTGAGCAATAACCAGATGGACTTTGGTAAGCACATCATCCCCGCCCTCATCTCCAAGCTCAACATGGCCGCCTATGTTTATGATGGCTACTGGGAAGACATCGGCACGATTGGAGCCTTTTACGAGGCCAATCTCGACCTCTGCCACGACGAACCCAAATTCAACTACGGCGAAGTGGGCTCCCAGATCTACACCCGTCCCCGCAACCTGCCCCCGAATAAAATTGGCAAGGCCACACTGGAGAAAAGCGTGCTCTGCGCTGGCATCCGCGTGGGCGACAATTCCACCCTCAGCGGTTCCCTCTTCGGCAACCGTAGCATCGTGGGTTCAGGTGTGACCATCTCTGACACCCTGATGATGGGTGCGGATTACTTTGATGCTGAAAAACCGTCCGCGTCTGGATCAGTTCCCATCGGTGTCGGTGACGGCACTGTCGTTAACAAGGCTATCCTCGACAAAAATGCCCGCATTGGCCGCAATTGCCGCATCACCCCCGAGGGCAAAGACTCTGATTGCGATGGCGAACTCTACCATGTCCGCGATGGCATTATCGTCATCCCCAAAGGGGCTGTGATACCGGATAACACCATCCTGTGACACAACCAGTTTTGCTCGCGGCACAGTGACACTCCGAGCTAAAACACTCCTGATTGTTGGCGGCTCCCTGTTGGGAGCCGTCGCTCTTTTATCTGCTCTCGCCTATAGCCTCATTCTCTCGAGGACAGCCGAGACAGAGCGCATCCTCTTCCAGCGTGATCTCGAGAAATTCTCGGGGGTATTCGACCGCGATTTCGAGGCGCTCCAACAGGCGGCCAGCAGCTTGGCTTCGGTCTATGCCCACCTATCTAACACGGGTGGGGTCTGGCCTAACTTGCCACCACCACCACCCTGCGATGCAGCTTTCATCCTCGACCCCACTGGAGTCATCAGCGCCAGCCTCTCGCGAACGGAAGTTGCCAGCGACTTGGCTGACATCACCTCTGTGGCGACCGCATTCGCCACACACACCATTCCAGGTAACGATCAGAAACGAACCCATGGATTCGCCCGACTCGCCAGCTCGAAAGAAATGGTGGCGCTGGCCTCTATCAGCACCCCGGGCAGCGGGTATTCTTTGCCTGCCACCATTGTGGCTGCGCGTCTTGTCTCTGATGCCTACTTGAAACAGATGGCCGGGCGGATGAGGCTTCCTCTCGAGGTGGAACTGCTTGACGACCCCAATCTGCCACCCCATTTCTCCGCTGCCAGAGAGGAACTGCAACGCCTCGGCACAGATCGCTTGATGCGCGAGGCTGGTCCGGATCGCCTGGAAGTTTACCGCATCACCTGCGACTACTTGGGACAACCGCAGGCCATTGCCCACACTTGGTTTTCGCGCCAGATCAGCCGCGACGGCAGACGCGCAGCAGTTTTCATCGCCGTGGCCATGCTGGGCGTCGGCATCCTTGCCACCGCAGCGGCTCTCTACACACTCGAAAAATTCGTCCTGCGCCGTATTGCCAGACTCGCTCGTGCAGTCAAAGAGATCGCCCACACCAGAGACTTTTCCAAGAGGGTGCCAGCCTTCGGAGGCGATGAACTTTTTGATTTTGCCACCACGCTCAACGCCATGCTCACCGCACTCTCGGACGCGAGCAAAGAGCTGAAACACAAAGAGCAGATTGCCGCCGCCGAGCGCGAGCGTTCGGATAAACTTTTGCTCAACATCCTCCCCGACAGCATCGCTGCCAGACTCAAAGACGGCCCTGGAGATCTGATCGCTGACCAGTTCCCCGAGACCACTATTCTTTTTGCTGACATCGTGGATTTCACCCAGCTCTCGCTTTCCAAAGGGGCCCGAGAACTGGTCGAGATGCTGAACGGGGTCTTCTCCCAATTCGACCGCATTGCGGCCAAGCATGGCATCCAGCGGATCAAGACCATCGGTGATGCTTACATGGCGGCATCCGGCCTGCCCGACGCCCGCACAGACCACGCCGAGGCCGTGGCGGATATGGCTTTGGACATGGTGCATTGCATGTCCACGCATAGCTGTCCTCTCGCAGGTGCCGACAACAAGTTTCGTATGCGCCTAGGCATGCACAGCGGCCCCGTCATCGCTGGCGTGATTGGCATGAGCCGCTTTGCCTACGATCTCTGGGGCGTCACGGTCAACATGGCCAGCCGCATGGAGTCCACAGGTGAACCCGGACGCATCCATACCACCGAAGCCGTTTACTTGAAACTGAGAGATCGCTATCATTTTGAAGACCGTGGCATCACCCCGATCAAGGGGATCCCACCTACCCACACTTATTTTTTAGTTGGAAAAAAATGAGGTTTCGAGCTTCTCGCCGCCAAATTTGTGCCGTAAGAGTGTGACCCTTATGAGGAAGCTGATCATCCAGATCCCCTGCCTGAACGAGGAAGAGACCCTGCCGGTCACCTTGCGCGACCTGCCCAAGGCCGTGCCGGGTTTCGAGGCCGTGGAATACCTTGTGATAGACGACGGCTCTACCGACCGCACGGTGGAGGTCGCCCGCGAATGCGGTGCACACCATATCCTCTCCATGGGGAAAAGGTCGGGCTTGGCCCGTGCTTTCATGGCGGGCGTTGAACAGGCACTCACGCTCGGGGCCGATGTCATCGTAAACACCGACGGCGACAACCAATATTGCGGCGCGGATGTCACCGTGCTGGTGGAACCCATCGTATCCGGCAAGGCTGACATGGTGATCGGCGCGCGCCCGATCAAAGATATCGAACATTTTTCCCCGCTGAAAAAAGTGCTGCAATTCTTCGGTAGCGCCGTGCTGCGGCAGGTCTCGGGCACCTCTGTCTCCGATGCTCCCAGCGGCTTTCGCGCCTACGACCGCGAGGCGGCTCTGAGGCTGAATGTTTTTTCGCGCTTCACCTACACCATGGAGACGCTCATCCAAGCAGGCCGCCTCGGCGTGCGAGTCACCAGCGTGCCTATCCGAGTCAATGGCAAGCTGCGCGAGTCCCGCCTTTTCAAAGGCATGCTCGGCTATGTGAGCCGTTCGCTGACCACCATCCTGCGCGTCTATGTGCTCTACTCGCCTCTGCGTTTTTTCCTCTGGCTCGGAACACCCTGCATGGCGATCGGAGCCGGGTTCATGTTCCGCTGGCTCTACCTCTATTTCAACCCCGTGGATCCGCACCGCACGCATGTGCCTTCGCTGATTTTTGCCAGTGTCCTGATTCTCATGGGCGTTCAACTCTGCGCTCTGGGCATCATCAGCGACCTGGTCTCAAAGAATCGCATGCTGCTCGAAGATCTCCTCTACCGCGAGCGCAAGCGCTCCTGCGGCGGATCCTGATACCACCCGAACCCCGACTCCGTTTGTTGCTATAAGAATTGTTGTAGAATGGTTATGACATCCCAACCCTTGAAACTTCTGACTTCTTGGTGGAGTGGCGCCGCACTCGGGCTGGCGATCGTGGTTGCAGTGAAAATATGGCTGCTCTGGCAGATACCCCTCTGTGTTTACAGCGAGGATTCGGGCACCTACTTCCGCACGGTTCAGGAAGTGGACACGAACAAGGATTTCACCGTATCGAAAAAACGGTCCTTCGCCTATCCCATGCTGCTGATCAGCCTCAACAAACTGCCCGTTCGCAGCACTTGGTCCATCTTGCTCGTGCAGCATATCGCTTCGCTGCTGACACCCATCGCCGTGGTGGCACTCCTGCGGCGTTGGTGGCCGCAGGCCGGGTGGATGGGGTTCCCTGCTGCGCTCATGGCCGGACTCTCGGTGCCGATGCTTTTTTACAGCCATTACATGATCGCCGATGGCCTCTACGCAGTGGTCTTCTCCCTCTACATGCTCTGCGCATGGCTAGTGTTGGAGAAGCCGGAACCCCTGCGCGTATCCTCGTTATTCCTCTGCTGTGCAGTGGCCGTGGCTCTGCGCCCCGACGGTATGCTCCTGTTCGGTGCCGCTGTCATCCTGACTCTCGCCGGACTCGCCATCTCGCGCCCCGCGATCTGCTGGAAAGTCTGGATTCCTGCCGCCGCGCTGCCAGCCGCACTCTGCGTCAGCTTTTACGGCAAGACCGCCTCATCGCAGCAAGGCTGGCTTTTTTACTCGACCATGTTCCCTCTCACCGTGCTCGACTCCCCACTCCATGCGGACCTCAAAACCGAGCTGCGTCCGTGGGTGGAGAAAGCCCTCTCTCTCAGTGTGTGGGATTACCCCGAGATGCGTCATAAACTGCAAGGTTCCCTTTCAGGAGCCAACGAGATTGACCGTATCGGCCCCAAGTGGGAGGCTCTCGTGGCTGATAAAGAAAACCGCCCCATGTATCGCGTGAGCGGGGAGCTGGCAGCCGAAGGGGTGAAAAATAACCCCGCTGCTGCGGCACTACTCGCCGCCTCGAATGTGCGCCATGTCTGGGATGGGCCGCGCAAACTCCACGGAAGATTCTCCGTCCGATCCATGGCTGCAGATTGGCTCGAAGAGATGGATAACAAGCCTGACCTGATCCCCTACTGGTTCAAATCTGACGCCGATTACAGACAAATCCGCGCATGG
This sequence comes from Verrucomicrobium spinosum, assembly GCA_020718645.1. Lineage (GTDB taxonomy): Bacteria > Verrucomicrobiota > Verrucomicrobiia > JADLBR01 > JAIBCM01 > DYRQ01. The sequence goes on along the minus strand of DYRQ01000027.1, from coordinate 18,016 downwards.
CTCGAAACACAGGAGCGCTACACGCCAGCTCGCGAATTCATGAAAAAGCTCGAGCCCTTGACCTCACCTCGTTGGTGGAGTCTAGCGGGCGTGCTCATGTTGGGCGGTTATCTTGCGCTGGCTCGCAAAGACGGTTGCCGCGCCCTCTTTTTCTGCGGCATGTGGCTCGGGTTTATCTATATCATCTACGCCATAGGCCGCGGCATCCCCCGCTACATGCTCCCCATCGAAATGATGTGGCCGCTGGGTCTTTTCTCTTTGGCCGGAGCTATCACCGCTCGGTTCTCGTCCGCAGAACCCAAGCCTTCCCGCATCTCTCCTGAAAAACCATAACCCGTGTTTGATTTATGCTGAATAATGCTCTCGCCCACGCCTCTAATTTTTGGCGATGGTTCGGCGATACCGTCACCCGACCTGGCCCCGTGCGCGACGCTCTGCGCTGGGCTGTGCCAGCGCTGATCGCCGGTCTGATTGTCCGTGCGATGTTCCTCTCTTTTTCGCCCTACGCCTTCTGGGCAGCCGACTCGCAATCCTATCTGATGCTCCCCTACCGCCTGTTTCACGGGGGCGAATGGGTGTTTCGGGAAAAGCGGCGCTGGCTCTATCCGATCCTGCTTATTCCGGCTTACGGCTTGCCCGGCTCTCCTCTCAAGTGGCTCGCGGTATGGCAGCACGCCTTCGGCTTGGCTGCCGTTTTGCCCTTGGCCTATGTCGTGCGGCGCTGGTTTGTTGCGTGGAAACTCTGGGTCGTGCCTATCACCGTGCTCTATGTCCTCTGCCCGATGCTGCTCGGCTACGAGCATGTGGTGTTGGCGGAATTTTTGTTGCCGGCTCTGGTCATCTGGACTTTGGCTGGGTGGACTCTCTGGATCAAACGCGCAGAGGAAGGCCGATGCCACCTTTCTGCGTGGTGGTGGATGTGGGTGCCTCTCCTGCTTCTCATCTTGTCCAAACCACAGTCTCGGTTCTTCTGGCCGGGTCTGTTGATCGGGCTGCTCTTCGCCTCTTTCTGGAAAAAACTCACAAAATGGCAATGGGCCTCGCTCGCCCTGATCCTCGCCATCACGCTCACCGTAGGCAAAAGCAGCCAAGGTGTGCGCTTGGCCTATTCCACGCTCTTTTCCCTGACTCGCCTCGACACCCCGCTGCTGGCGGATTACAAGGCCGAGATCCGCGACCTGGTCGAAGAGGCTCGGGCCAACCTCCACCGCTACTATTACGCCGACGATAAATACAAAGATTTTCTGCAATATCCCCACGAGTATCCCGACACCCAAGCGAAGCGCCCGCTCTGGTTCGAACTCGGCCCGAAGGAAGAGGAAGATAAACAGAAAATCTATAAACCTCTGGCGATGGAGGCTCTCAAATCTGAACCCCACTTATTCCTCTACATCGCGCTCCAGCGAGTCATTGGCGCCACGAGCGAAGGCTACGATGACGGCGGTTTTTTTGAGGCGGATTTTTACGCGAAAGCCTTCCAAGATCGCCTGGGCAAATTTACTGAAAAACGACCCAAGATGCTCTATGACCTGTTTGATTGGAATAAGGAACGCGAGCTGCCAGACCACGCGGAGTTTTCTGAAATCGTGTCGCCTCACCCTGACTCAACCGCAGCTCTGGCCCTGCAAAAAATGTCTCTGGTCTATGATTGGGTTGCACGCATGACAGGACCTCGGGGCGCGAGTGGACAGGGTCAGGAAATCCATGTATTCCGCCCTCGCGTCATGGGCGTGCTAGTGCTGCTGGGAGTGACCATCGGCTTGTGCTCCCCACGCTGGCGTGAGCTGGCCGGGGCCTGGGGTCTGGTGGCACTGGGTTACATGGTTGGCGTCTATCTCGTCGGCAGCGCCTATCCGCGTTTCTACGCTGCTGCCGTGCCCGTGATTTTCGTGCTAGCTGCCGTGCCTCTGGATATGCTGGTGCAGTTTGCCACTGCACGCCTGAACCGCCGGAGCGAGTAAAATGCTGCGCGACCTGTTCCTCCCCCTGCGGTCGCGATGGTTTTGGGCGGGTCTGATACCCGTGCTCATTTTCAAAGCCTGGATGATCTGCCAATTGTCCACGCCTCTTTTCCATCCCGATTCTCACACTTTTTACCGCACGGTGGAAATTCTGTGGACCCGCGGCGAGATCAGCATCCACCCGAAACGCTCCTACCTTTACCCGCTGCTCTTGTCGCTGTTGCACGGTCTGCCCGGCCCCATGGGTCTTCTGATTCTGGTGGTGCAACACCTTGCCTCGCTCCTCGTGCCACTGGCTTTTGTCGCCACTGTGCGACTGCACACCCGCGCTCTTCCTGCGCTGGATGGTCTAGCTGCGGCTTTGTTGGGACTCTCAGCTCCCCTGCTCTACTACAGCCACGACATCATGGCTGACGCGCCGTATGCCGTAGCGTTTTGGATCTTTCTTTTCGCTCTCGCGCACTTCGCCAAGAATCCGTTGCCTAGCTCTGCAACGGCCATGCTGTGGACCGCCTTCCTCGCGCTCTCGTTTCGGCCTGACGGCAAACTGGCTGTGTTGGTCGCGCTGGCCTCTGTTGCATGGCATGGACGATCACTCTTATCCCGCACGCCCGCCCTCAGGATCGCCAGAGCCTGCGCCCTACCGCTACTCGCCTGCGCTGGGTTGTGGGCAGGAACAAAAGTCACCCAGCAAGGCTGGCTTTTTTATTCCTCCGTGATGCCGCTGACCCAGCTCGACACCCCTCTGCTCTCGGACTACAAAGCCGAACTCAGACCCGTTGTTGAAAAGGCCCGGCAAAACCTGCCTCACTACCCCGGACAAATCGCGGATGTCATGGGCATGTTGAGCCGCAAGAGCGACGCATCTCCAGGACCGCTCTGGGACAAGTTGAAATCGCGCGGTCAAAGCCGCGAACTCCACGCGGTGTGCAGCCAGCTTGCCCGCGAAGCCGCTCTGTCTGATCCTCTGGGCGTGATGCGTCTCACTTTTTACAAAGTCCGCCGCGTTATGAGCGAAGGCCGCGGGTTGTGGGGGAACTTTCTCCCTACGGAAATACTCTACGATTGGGGAAAACAATTCGAAGAGCACCCCTTCTACGCAGAGTCGTTGTGCGGCAATACCCAAGCGTGGGAACAATCCCGCTCATCGCTCGCCTCGCAAAGTGGGGCGACGCTCCTCATGCGTATTTTCCGTGCGTTAGAGTGGTGGAGCGCGCCCGTCTGGTGGAGCCCGTTTACGCTGTGCTCCCTACTCGGTTGGACGATCTGGTGTTGGCGCCATCCTTCGACGCTCTGGCTCCCCGCTGCCGCAGCGGGGAAAATCCTCGCCACCTATCTGATTGCTCGGGGCATCCTCCGCTACCTCCTTCCTCTGGAACCACTGCTCTGGGGCGGCATCCTCTGCGGCATCTGGGCGTGCTCGGAATTCATCTCGGATAGGAAGGAAAAAAAAGCATGACCCGTCTCTTGCCCACAGGCCGCCTGACTCCGCTGCAAGCCTGGCTCGGCTCGCTCATTGCGTTCGCTGCGTCCGTGATCCTCGGGCTCTGCTACCTTCAGGAACCTGGACTTGGAGACGATCTCGATTACTGGTCTTTGGCGCGCCGCTTGCACGATGGCGAAGTGGCCAAGTGGAATCTCGGTTTCCACGACTTACGGTGGCCCGTGTGGGGCGTGATCTGGTGCCTGCAATCGCTATTCGGCAAGGGCTTGGCGGCCTACTGGGGCGAGTCACTTTTCTACTTGGGACTCGGCTCGGCAGCCGTCTGGTGGCTGGCCTATTTTACAACTCGCCACGCTCTGTTCTGTGGTCTCGCTGCCTTCTTGTTTGCGATGCACCCCATGCTCGATCCAGCCATCGTGCGACCTATGCCCGATCTCTCCGAGGGCGTCTGGAGCGCGTGGTCGGTAGTCTGCTGGATGGCGCTCACCCGCACCCGCTCACCCTGGGGCAAAGCCGCATGGGCCACTGCGATGGGCTGCTGTTGGATGATCGGTTACTCAAACCGGATTACAGGTATTTTCATCCTGCCAATCCTTGCTCTTCTCTGCCTGCTTTATACCCGGAAAAACTTCGGCTGGCTCCTGTTCGCCTTCGGTGTTGCCGGCCTCTTCTTCCTCGCCGAATGTAAGATTTACGAGCATGTGACGGGCGATTTCCTACACAGTCTCCACGCCAACTTGGGAGCCAAGGGGCGCAAAGGCACCGAGCCCGTAGCTCTCTGGTTTTTGCCTGTGCGCTTTTTTGATGCGCTCTGGTCGGGCAATTTTTTCAAAGTGCCCAGCAACTTGCTCGCACTGGGCGGAGCGATTTGGATCTGGCGCAGGGGCAAGGCAGCCGACCGCTCGTGGGTCGTGTGGGCGGTCTCTTTCTACCTTCTGTTTAGCTGTGCCCCGCAGAGCCTGTGGCCCTACCGCCCGATCGTCCGCGACGGCGACCGATTCCTGGCCTCTCTTGCATTTCCCCTGTCCCTGCTCTCTGCACGAGGACTCTGGGTGGCTTGGAAATGGGCGCTCCGCTGCCATGACTGGGCAAGAGTGCTGGCCACCCGTCCGCTGGCATGTAGGACATTACTTGTCCTAGGTGTCATCTCCATCAGTTCGAGAGATTTTTATTCGACGGGATTCGTGCCGCAGTTCCGCGCAGAGATCACCGGCACAGCCCCGGGCACACGAGTGCTTTCGCATTCGGACCTGCGCGAAGTCTGTCTCCTCGTAGGCGGCGCCCATGCAAAATCACTCCAGTGGGTCATACCCTCCGACCTGTTCCGCCCCAAACCGCTTGAAATCGAAGCAGCCCAGCAGTGTGAAAAAATGTGGCTCAACAGAAAACTTCTCTGGGTCAGCACGCGCAAAAAACTCGAGCGCGGGGAACTGTCCACCCAAGAGCCTCTTCCACCCTATTTCAACAACCTCGGCGACGGCTGGCACCTCGAACGCGTTTGTTCAAGAGCCGACTACCCCGACATGGCATTTTTCACGCGCATCACCGGAGCAAGTATCGCCCATGCTGTGAAACCTGATGCTTGGCAGGGGCTCGATCTGATCCCTGAATCGAAAATGACCCAGCAAATGCGGGACGGTATCACCCTAGAGATTCCTCCAGACTGGCGGGGCGGCAATCTCCTCCTCGAGTGGCACGCCTCGGGCAACACGGTTGAGGCAGCAAAGTTTGTAGAAATCGAATGGTTCCGCGGCACGCGCACGCTGGGCGCACAAGTCTGGACGCCCTACCTCTTCCCGGGCGGTGGTTGGGATTTCTTCACATTCTCAGCACCAGAGGGTGCCGATTCAGCAACGGTTAAAACTGTCTTCTCAAAAAAATTTACACGGATAAGCATCGCCAACCTGCTGCTACAACATTACGATCGGCAACAGAATCCATGAAAAACGAAAGCTTATGGAAAATGATGAGCCGTGCGCGGTTCTGGCGTTATGCCTACGCGCTCACAGACGCCTTTGGCTGCGGCGCCTTAGGCTCTCGATTTTTGGCCCTGCACAAGATGCTCGCCTCGGGCGACTATATCTGGCCAGAGACTGTTGCTGAGTGGACTCACAACCAGCGGGTGCTGGATGTCGGGTGCGGAATGAATTTTCAAGGACTAGCCTTCCTGCTGCTGGGTTCGAAATCCTACTGTGGTTGCGACCCTGGCCTGCGCCTTGACAAAGACAAAATGAAGAGGCATTTCGGCAAAGAGCGGGTCCCCTCAGGCTACACGCTTGGCCGACTCATGAAACTTTTCCCCGGCCTGCACTACCATCGCGGGCTCTGCGGCGACATGACAGACAAAGGCCCGTTCGATGTGGCTCTGCTCCATAATGTCACCGAGCATGTTCCGGACTTGGACGCCGTTTTTTTTGAAGTACACAAGACCCTCAAGCCCCGTGGGAAAATCATCTTCCGCCACCACAATTTTGGCGCATGGAACGGCCATCACTGCCCGCCCAAGGATGTGACTCACATCCAGCGCGATGATCCCGGACAGCAGCAAGTCCTCGATTGGGCACACCTCGGTTTCCAGCCGCCTGCCGACCATTACATCTCTCGCGGTTTAAATCGCCTGCGCCTCGACCGTGTGCGCGAAATCACCGACCGTTATTTCCGGGTGGAAGTCTGGAAAGAGACAACCAGTTCCGAGCGGGAAGGCTGTTCCCGTATCACACCAGAAATCCTAGCTGCTCACCCTATTTTCTCCGAGCGAGATTTGCTGACCCAATCGGTTTTCTGCGTCGCCATTCGGCGGCATCACCTAGGAGAAAAAGGAGCACCGTGATTTGCCAGTATTTGAGTTTTGTCCCCGAAAGATGGCGCGTGATGGCCGAGCGTATTTTCTGGTTCCTCGTCGGCGGCTGTGTCAGCTTTGTCCTCAACGCTGGTAGTTACAAACTCTTTTATTTCCATCTCGGATGGCATCACTCAGTCGCCTACCTTTGCAGCTTGGGACTGACCATGCTCTTTTTCTTTTTCTGGAATTATTTTCTAAATTTTCGCACCGATACCTGCTGGAGAGGAGCCGCATGGAAATATGTGGTGTCGCAAGTGGTGATGTTTTCGCTGAACTATGCCATTGTCGGTCTCGCCTACCGCTGGGGCGTTGGCAAATGGTGGCTCAACATCCTCGTGACCCCATTCTTTTTGACCCCTCTTAAATTCACACTTTACCACAAGTGGGTGTTTCCCAAAGCACTCGAGCCCACCTCACAATAATCCTAAATGAAAAATGGGCATGAGGTAAGCTGCGAGGCGCTTAGAGCATTTATCCTAAATTCCGCAGTTGGCCTATTAGATGAGGAGGATTTGAGCATGAGAGTTTGTGGTATTTGTGCGGATAAAATCCAACTGTGTAACTTAGGATAAAGTATGACGAATCTCTTGTAATGAGACCTATGTATTCACTATCCGCTGTCCCAGATCCAAGGGTATCATCGCCATCGCTTCAGCATGGTGGAATCTAGGAGCCTGTCGGACTTAGCTCGCAAGGCTGCGGAAAACGGGGATTTGGCTGGAAATTCCCCGTGTGTTCGTCAGTTATGTGCGCATAACCGCATCACCCACGCCGTTTGCTGGAACCGGCCTTTTTCTTCGGGGCTGTTTTTTTCTGAGCCCCGGCTTTTGAGGCGCTCTTTCCGCGAGGAGGTGTGCGCTCTTTTTTGCCCTTTGCCCCGGCTTTTGAATCCAGGTTTTGGCTGCGGCTCCCTGGGCTATGCTGGGGGCGCCCTGCCTGAGCAGGATTTTTCTCCCGCTCTCTCCAAATCCAACGCAAGGGACATCCCGCCAGCGGGAACTTATCACGCAAACGGCTTTCCAGAAATGTCAGCCAAGACGGATTCAGCAGACTGCGGTCGTTGCAGAAAGCGATGAGCGTCTTGGATGGCCAACGCCCGGCTGTTTTCTCGGGAGTGGCGTAGAGGATTTTAAATCGGCGCCCTTTCCGAATAGGTGCCGGCTGTTGCTGGTAGGCCGACAACAGCACGCGATTTATCTCTCCTGTCGAGATGGGGGCTCGGAGATTATACGATACCCGATCGAGCGCAGTAAACAGCTCATCAATACCTCGCGCTTCTGTCGCGCTGGTGAAAACCATAGGCGCATACGACAGGAAAAAGAGATGTGCACGCACCGCCTCTTCATACTGCTTGCGGAATGATAGCTCCTTGCCACCTGGCCTGTCCTGGGGCACGGCCTGCTGCCCTTTGGCTATATCCCACTTGTTGACCGCCAACAGGCAGGGCTTGTGCGCTTTTTGTATGAGCCCGGCAATTTTTTTGTCCTGCATGGTCACGCCAGTATTGGCACCCATGAGCAACACGCAGATGTCGGCACGGTTGATCGCGTGCGCTGTGCGGGCAGTCATCTCGCGCTCAAGCGGATCTTCGATGCGGCGGCGCTGGCGCATGCCGGCTGTATCCACTAAGGAATAGTGCAGCACTCCCTCAGGCGTCTGCCGCGTATAGGGAATCTCTACCGAGTCCCGTGTGGTTCCAGCAATTTCGCTGACAATAGTCCGGCTATCGCCGAGAATCGCATTGATTAGAGACGATTTACCGACATTCGGCTGCCCCACGATCGCAATGCGTGTGACCTCTTCACGACTCGCAGAGGCCGCCTGATCAGGGCAATCACGAACCGCTGCCAACACCGCTTGCTTGAGTGCATCCAACCCCCGGCGATGCGCCGCAGAAACAGGACATATTTTAGCAAATCCGAGCTTCGAAAACTCAATGTCGTCGTGGTTCTGCTTCGGGTCATCGAGCTTGTTGACAGCGAGAATAATCGGTTTGCGGCTCTTCCGCAGGAGACCGGCAATCTCCGCATCCAGTGGAGTGAGCCCTTCCCGCCCATCTACTACGAACACGAGCGCATCCGCACTCACCACACCAATTTCAGCCTCTCGCCTCACAGCGTCCGCGAGGCGGGAATCATCCTCGAGCCCCATTCCGCCCGTATCTACTAAAGTCAGAGCACGATCGTCCCAAAGGCAGTCAGCCACGATACGATCTCGGGTGACACCTGGGCGGTCGTGCACGAGGGAAAGCGCTTTTTGCGCCAGTTGGTTAAAAAGCAGTGATTTTCCCACATTGGGTCTTCCGACAAGAGCGATCTCGGGCATAGACGCTAGGTATATCAGGTCGCGTCCCGCGTGGGAACGCTGAAATCACTGGGCAGTGGTGGCGTATCCCCCATTTGTGCCTTGATCTCGGCTACAGAGAGGCAGAGCGCTATCACTTTTTCGATGTGATCCTCCATGCCATACGCCTCTGCCTTGCGACGGCAGGCTGCTTGCACTTGCTCGGAAGTCCGGCTGAGGAGATGCGAAATCTGTTCAGCCGCTGCACGGGCATCCATGCGATCACGCATCACAGCCCCATCCACGCCATCCTCCAGAATTTCGTAGGCACCATTATCTTTGGTCGTGAGCACAGGCGTGCCAGAAGCCAAAGACTCGAGGGTGACATTAGCAAAGGGATCATATCTCGTGGGCAATATCGTGATATCGCTCCCACGATAGGCCGCTGACATCTCGGAGCGGCGCAACACCCCCAGCCACTCCACCAAGGGGCTTTTGTATTGACCCCGATGACCCTTGCCTGCCACGGCAAGACGGGCAGGTCTCCCGGTCTGTTCTGACCAAGCTGTGACATAGCGAACCGCTTCCGCCAACCCCTTGCGCTCCCATCCCGATCCAGGGAAAAATGCAAGCAACGCCTTCTCATCGAGTCCCAGTTTTGTGCGTAGGCTCTTATCTGACCCGCTGCGCCATTGCTGGAGATCCACCCCGTTGTGCACGACTTCAATGCGGCTCTCGGGGAAATGGTATCGCCTCACAATCTGGTCTTTGACGAAATGCGAATTAGCCATCACCCGCAGTGTGCGCGTGGGATCATACGCCCGCGATTCGCTCCACACCATCGAACGGTGAAATAAATTCCATTGGGTAAAAAAATTCTGAATAGGCCCGACCATCGGCGCGCGCCTCAGAAGCCACTCAGCATGAATTCCATCGCCCGACCGCAGCAAATCTTGCTTCCAGTGACGCTCCAAGCTGAACACAAATTTCTGCGGGTAACGAGTCAGCCAGCGCTGCACCATCCACGGAAAAAGCCACGGTCTCACCATGCGGTGCTTGCTGATATGCGGGGCATCGAGACGCACAATATCTACTTTGGCATCGGGAATATCAAACGGGTGCGGTGGGCAATCCGCACAAACTAAAGTCACCTTGAAACCGTGCGACACCAAACCCCGCACTAGCAGGTCGAGATAACGCTCTGCCCCTCCCGGGCCAACAGGAAACTGGCGGATCAGCGTCAGCGGAAACGATTTCATCGCGCCGATCTTCCCGCTAAAACTAAAATTTGCAACAGGACTTTGCCTGTCTCCACGACCACCACTTAATCGTCCGCCCGCCGAGACCGCTCTCGCTTGACACCCGCCCGCCGGCGCTTGGATTCAACAAACGAAGCTTTGACACCCCGGGGTCGAGGTCGGTTGCGGCGGCGCTCCTGCTCCCGCTCCTGTCTCAGCCGAGCCTTTTCCTCCCGGCGCTTGTGCCGCATCAGCTCGATCAACCGCGCCCGAGCCACCTCGCGATTGCGCCCTTGCGTCCTGTGCTCCTGCACCCGCACGCTCGAGCCAGATAGCTCATGCACCAACTCCACCGCGGTGCTGACTTTATTCACATTTTGTCCACCGTTTCCCGAAGCCCGTGAAAAACGCTCGACCACCTCGGACACATCATGTCCTAGTCGGTGCAAAGCCTCTGTAAACTCTTCGGCGGTCATCCCAACACTCTCTCACACTAGCGCCTCGAAGTCGAGGCGGTTGCCTTGCAAAAAAAGAAGTGCCCCGCCGACCAACTCGGTGCTAGGCTCACTCCATGCCCAAACACCAGCCCGCCTCTTCCCGTTGGACAGCCCTGAGCCGAGCCGAGCCCGACATCGCCGTAGTCTCACGACAGATCGCCGCGATCTACGCTGAGTTGGCCACCATTCCAGTTCAACGCCGCTGTGAGCTGCGCACCGAGTGCTGCCAGTTCCACCTCACAGGCCGAGTCCCCTACCTGACCCGTGCCGAAGCCCTCTACATGGCAGTCGCTGTGCGGGCGGCTGGTTGGAAAAACCTCCCCGACACAGGGGAAGAAGCCTCGTGTCCTCTGCTCAAACACGATGGAAAATGCCGCGTTTACGCCAACCGTCCTTTCGGGTGCAGAACCCATTTTTGCGAGGCAGCAGGAGGTCCCTACGGACGCGAGGAAGTGCTCGCCCTGATTCACAAGCTGGAAGAACTCGACGCGGAACTCGGTGGACGCGGCACCGAAACCATGGGCGTAGCCCTCTCCCGCGCTCTCAAAGATATCTCCATCCAAAAAATCGGTCGTTCCCGCGCAGATTAGCTCAACCGCACTATCCAATAAAAAACCGGACACCCTTTCGGATGTCCGGCACTCAGGGTGACTGAACTCTGTCCAGCCACTAGTTGCAGTAGGGCGTTATTAGGAGCCTTTTTTGCAACTGTCGCAACTCTCTTTGCTTTTTTCGCACTTTTTAGCGCACTCTTTATTGCACTTGCACTGCTCACACTTGCAGGCGTCTTTGCAGCAGCATTTAGCTTCAGCGGCCTGAAGACCGGCAACTGTGGCGAGGGTGGCAATAGCGATGATAGCGATCATTTTTTTCATACGATTTTTCTAACTCCAATTTTTTGATCCCGGTCAGGTCTTCCAGACTGCGCGCAGCCACACGGCTACGACTCATAATAGTAATTGTGAAAAACAGTCCAGTGAACCCCCCGAGACCATAGGTATCTGATAAGGGGACAAACTGATTGAGAGGAGCTAGCTTCGAGGAGGTGGGACTGGGGGTTGAGTGGTTCCATCGCTGGGTGAGACTTCAAGAGCCTCCAAAACAGCAAGCAGGGGCAGGGGCATTTGCACAGCCGTAGTATCGAGCGGTGGCAGAGCCAGCGAAGTGGTAGCAGACGGACAAATCCGACAATCTTTAGTGAGTGGGCACTGCGATCCCCCTTCGGAACATGGGCATGAATCACCTCCATCAGTCTCACAACAGCACGCATGAGGATGACCCTGTTGAAGGACGGTCACACCAGCAAGCACCTGTGGCGACCAGACGGCCAAGGCACAAACCGAAAGCAGGAGCAGAACTCTCATCACTCGTTAGACTAGCCTATAACCTGAAAGATTCAAATGCAGCCTCATTTTTAAATCATCACACCGTCGTGAAGTTGCTCAAGTCGGCGGTCATGGGATGGCGATTTTTCTCGACATCCACAAACTACTCGACTAGCAAAGCCAGCAATCGGGCGGGGGTTCTCGCTCCACAAAATCTATGATAAGCGCACCAGTAGATGATGTTACAAGGGTCACAGGTCAGAGTGAACCCTCGCAACCCTTATTTTTTCTGATCCCTCAAAGACAGAGAATACTCTATCACCAAATCTGCTACATCATCGCCCAAGCGATGATGAAAATCACTTGGATCATAGCCTATCCTTGGCGGATCATGCTTTGTCGTCACCTCGGTGACGCCCATTTTTCGTGGCTCATATTCTGGCTCCATAGTTGGGTTCTGCTATCCGTCTTGTTTGTCGGAGCTATTTGGGGAGCCTTCACTCGATACTACGGCTCAGATTTTATGCCTCGGGAAACACAGAACCTAATGAACCGGATAGGAGAGTTCCCCCCACTTGCCACGACCCTATTCCTTGCTCTCCTCATCTTTTTCCAACTCCTGAACTGGCACGAACAACGCAACCGTAGAGAGCAAGGGCTACTGTGGTATTCCCGGTGCGAGGGCATTCCCCGATTTTTTGAAGACGGCCATTTTGCACAACGCTGGCTCATCCCCTGTTCAGCAGCGGCCATAGGGATGGGCTGTATGCCGAGCTATCTGGGCTGCTACCTGCTCTTGGCAGGACTTGCGGACTTTGTGAGAGGCCGCTTTGCCTTGTGGCTCGAATACCGATCTTACTGGGATATGCAGGACGCCAGATTCGGCGACAGAACAAACGCCCACCAAGTCCTTGCATCCGACAATGCCATAGCAACTGGTGGCCTTGCCTACTACGGAATCCGCCCACTGGTAAAAGTTCGAGGCGTAGAAAACTGCGTGGCTGACATGGAACGCCGCGAATATCATTCTTGAAAGGTGACCACATTATGAAACTAAAAATAGGACAGATTATATTCTCTGCCGTAGTCGCAACACTGGTATTTGCGAGCCTCTACTTTCACCTCATCCGCCCGCAGATGACTATCTCGGAGCAACAAAGGAAATCCACTGTTTTTGAAACAGAAACACGCCGCCAATTTTCCGAAAACTTTAGCGGGTGGATACCTCAAATTTACGGCACCTGCCCAGAGTCTGATCCGATTTGCTACTGGCCTCCCGATTATCCCTTGCTGACCACCATGTTCACCTCACAGGAATATGCATCCAAATTCCGCGCGGAAAAATTTGTTTACTTGGAAGGCTCTTTTTCCATCAAGAAGTGCATCCCCATCCAAGAACCGTTTGAGGGCGTGCAACTAATCCTCGAAAACAACAAATCCACTGTCCGTGCTTCATTATTTCTCTCGGTGCAGGGCAATCACAGGAGAAGAATGATCCATCAAGACATTACCGGAAAAGACCTCCAGATCGGCCAAGGAGACTACGCCATTGTGGGAGTCACTACGCTTGAGGGGAATTCCATCCTCCATCTCATGCCAACCAACACCAAAAAGTTTTTTGGCCATAGGTTAGCAGTGAAAAACATCAAACTGGAAACCGAACGAGCCAAGCTGAGAAAACGACTTCAGGAGTTGGAAGACGAACTCAAAAAATCGGATGGCTCCAGCATGGGAATCGAAGCTCTACAGAAAATCCAGCAGGAGGGTTTTACCCTCAAACGGCGGATGGCTCAGATAGATGCTGAATTGGATGACCATGAATAAACAGCAGTGCCGGGCGCAGACCTCCATCCACAGGCGAAAGCTCTATTCCCTACTGTGTCTTTTCGGGATTTACCTCACTCTCTGCCTACCCCTGACCCAGCCATGCCGCGCCAGCGACGAATTCGATGTGCTGATGCAGCGCAGGCTGAGGGAAGCGCGAGAAGCTGAGGTAGAAAAAAAACGCCAGGAAGAAGAAGAAAATAAGGAAGAAAGTAAATCCTCAGGCCCAGCCCTGACACCCTCTGTGGCAGCGGAGGATGTCGTCATTGCACCAGCAACTCCCAAAGCGGAGGAACCAAATAACTCAACCTCCAAACCAGCTAAACCCAATACCACTATCCCAAAGGCAGAGAAGAAAGAGCCCGAAACTAAATTTAATGAAGCCGATTATGTGGTGCCCAACGCTAAGCACGGCTACACTGAAATACCAGTCTATCGCCCTAGTGTCTCAACCCTGCTCAAAGAGCCTCTCATCGAGAAATTCCATAGGGAGACTTACGGGGGCAATCCGGATGGCATCATCTATTACCCCAAAGACACTTGGATCACCTGCAATTTTCTTGTCACCCGCAAAGCACACCCGCAAGGCTCAGTCTATTTTCTGGCTCATTCCTATGTATTTGGAAAAATTTTATTCTTCACAGGCCCCGGCTACCACATAGGCGCTTTTTTTCCCACGCGCCAAATCCCCCACTATGGGGATGACAAAACACTCTGGCGTCTAAACCCAGCAGCACCAGCTCACCTATTTGCACTAGCAAAAAATCAGAACAACAGTTTTGCCTTGTGGATCAACTTGACCGAAATGCCAGATGTGAGCTTACTCACGAAAAAATAGAGGGGAATTTGCCAAGGACTTGAGATAGATGCGCCTTGCTACCGCAATAGCCTTCCCGTAAACCACACCTAGCTGCAAAACAATGAGCGCCCCAGAATCATCTCAACAGCCAGCATCGGACCGAAGCACACCGATGGTTCATTCTTCATCCGCACAGAACCAACCGAACCCGTCCAAACCTCGGCTCATAGCCAGTGGTTTGGCGGTAGCCGCTGCTCTCGGCGTCTGGCTCACAACAGGCGGATCCTTTCTATCAACCTCTCGTGGTGACTCCGTTCCAGCCGAGAAACAACAGCAGTTGCTGGAAGAATTTTCTCAAGTCCGCGATGTCGAATTACAACCTGTTAATCTTGCCGACCCCGCGGAGAAAGAGCAGGCGATGGCGTCTTTGGATTTGCCAACTCCCGAAGCCAAGCAGATCATCAACGATGCTGAGAAGGGCGAGGTCAAGCTGGCGTGGATCACGCTCTGGGACAATGCCGATGAAGATGGCGATATCGTCCAAGTGTATTCCAACGGCTACACAAGATCCGTAACCTTGAACCATCACCCGAAAACTCTTGTCATACCCTACATACACAAAGGCCAGATTGTAGTCACGGGAGTTCATGATGGCGGGGGCGGCATCACGGTGTCGGCCAAGACTACCGGGGGCTCCATTCCTTTTCCCTCCATGGCTGAAGGACAAAAATTCACCCTCCCCCTCCAATAAGACACCCATGGCTCACCCTTGGCTGACTCGGCTTTTAATTCTTGGTATCTTTATTGGCATCGCCTCCGCCAAGCCCTCACTAGGATGGGCTTTGGTCATCGGCTTGGGCTGCTATGTCGTGGGCATGCTCCTATGGTCTTGGATGAGTCAGCGCAAGCGCAATGCCTCCGCAAACCGTATGCAAACCCTCCTTTTCCCAATCAACCAAGCTGATCTGGCCTTTCAGATCAAAGAGGCTGTGGCGGGTCAAGACGAAGCAGCGGATGCCGTGGCTCAAACGGTAGCCATCGCACTAGCTCGTCCCAAGCGGACACAACCCGTCGGTGTCTTTTGTCTGGCTGGACCGCCGGGAGTAGGCAAAAGTTATTTTGTTCAAGTGGTGGCCACTATTTTAAGCAAGATGGGTGTCTTTCCTGCTGAAAGTTTTCTTTTCGTAGATATGACCCGTCACGACAAAAACTCCCTCTTTGGAGACAAATCGGAAGACGGGGAGTTGGTGCGCCATTTGCGGGCTTATCCAAATTCTGTTGTTCTGCTGGACGAGTTTGAAAAAGCTCCGCCCGATGTGCAAAATGGATTTTTGATCCCTTGGAATGACGGTCTCTTGGATGCTCCCGCTTCGGGCGAAAAATTGCCCCTGTGCAACACCCTCTTTTTCCTTACCACCAACGCCGCTTACGGTGCCTTGTGCGACAGCCTTGCAAGCGGTCAAAAAACGGACGACCAAAGAAATCAGGCGTTGAAAAATGCGTTGGCTCAGGAAATCCTATCTCCCATCGTTTCACGCATTCATCAAATTTTTGTCTTTCATCCTCTGACGGATATGAACCTCGCCAAAGCCGTTGCCGGAATGTTGCAAGAATATGTCCGATCATTTGATCTGGAGATTGAACGCATCGAGCCGGAGTCTATTCTCGACATAGTGAGCAAGCACGAGGAAAGCGGCAGCCGCGATGCCCGCACGATTTCTGAAATTATCCAAAGTTCTTGGGGAGAGGAACTCAGGCGCCTCACGCTCAATAATGCCCATAAAATTGCCGTGGCGATTGACTGCGAAAACACACAATTTAAGATTTTGAAAACCAAAAGGCATTAACTATGGACATCCTCGACCAACTCACCGACAAAGCGAAACTTCAGGCCATGATGGATCAGCGCAAAAAAGCGACCACTCTGATTGATGCCGACCAGTTGGCCTCCGCGATCAAATCCAAGGTCATCGGGCAGGACGCTGTGGCGGATGCCGTCGCCCAAACTTTGCGCCGCCGCATGGCGATCAATAACCGCGAAAAGCCCATCGCCGTTTTCTGCTTCGCCGGACCTCCCGGCGTGGGCAAGACTTATTTTGCGAAAGTCCTCTCCAAAAATCTCGATGGCGGCAAGCGGTCGTTGCTCTTTTACGACATGTCTCAGTTTTCCGAAGCCCACGCAGCTTCGTCCCTGTTCGGCTCTCCCAAAGGCTATGTCGGCTCCAACAGCTACGGCAAGCTGACGGGTGACCTCCGCACCACGCCCAAATCCATCGTGCTCCTCGATGAGTTTGAAAAAGCGCACGGCGAGGTTCACAAGCGATTTTTGTCGGCGTGGAATGACGGGTTTGTCACGGAATCAAGCAACGGCGAAAAAGTTTCCACGAAAGACGCGATCTTCATTCTCACCACCAATGCCGCCGCCCGCGAGATCGGGGAGCTGGCGGACAAATGCGGCGACGATTTAGACACACTCTCCACGCGGGCGAAGTTGGCGCTGGAGTCTGTCCAGTTTGCCCCAGAAGTCCTCTCCCGCATAGATGAAGTCTTCGCCTTCCGCCCGCTCAAGGGCATGGACATTGCCCGCGTCGTGGCACTGGAACTGATCTCATTGCTCGCCGCATACCAAGTGCAGATCGAGAGCAATGGCATTGACCCACAGATTCTTCTTTCTGCCATCGAGCAGTTTGAAACCTCATCTCGGGGCGGCGTGCGCGAAATCGCCCGGGGCATCGAGAAACTCGTTGTCAACCAAGTGCTCGACGCCCGCGCTCAAGGCGCGTCAAAAATTCGCCTCATCCAAATACCGGAAACCGGAAAAATCGCTGTGGAGGTCGTGGAATGAATCCCTCGCCATCTCCCTCTCGCACGACTGCCCGCAAGGGCCTCGGTGAAAGCGCGAGGGTGCTTTACCATGCCGATGCTTCGTGGCGCATGGCGTGTGAGATTTTTTTGATTGGCCTCCTCACGATGGTCTTTGCTTCAGGCCCCAAATCGTCTTCGGCTCAAGCACCCACGACCTACCAAAAACCCACACCTTCATCACAGCCGCCCGCCCCCGCCCCAGCATCAGCAACCCCCACGACCGAAACGCCACAACCCGCACCCAAAGCAGTAGCATCCACCAAACCGATCACCGTCACTTCCCAGCAACTCAAAGACGCCAATCTCCCGCCCGATGCGGAAGTGCTCGGCAGCGTGGAAATCAAACCCACCCGCTCGCTTGAGGATGCCGAGGTGATCAAGAGCGACGAGGATGATTTTGGCGTATTCAAATACGGCAGCCAAGATAAAGCCCTCAAGCCGTCGGGACAGTGATATACTATAGCAGCACACGACGCTATGGAATCCGTCTATATTGAATCTACGATACCCAGCTACTTGGCGGCACGCCTCAGCAGGCGAGAACTCGATGCCGCCCGCCAAAAAATCACAGCCGCATGGTGGCGCTCCGATCGGGAACGCTATCGGCTCTACTCTTCGATCGCTGTCCGTGCAGAAATATCCAAAGGCGACACCGTTCTGGCCAAGCGGCGGTTGGATATTATGGAGGGGATTCCTGAATTGGATGCAACCGACGAAATCGAGCCGCTGGCCAATACGATGCTTCGCCTTTTACAAATACCCCCATCCTCCGCGATGGATGCCACCCATCTGGCTTTCGCCATTGTGCATCGCATAGATTATTTGCTGACTTGGAATTGCGTGCATTTGGCCAACGCCCAACTACAAAAAACCATCTTCGAATATTGCGCTTACCACAAAATTCACTCACCTGTCATCTGCACCCCAGAAAGTTTAAC
>DYRQ01000026.1:21060-27245 GCA_020718645.1 Verrucomicrobium spinosum | reverse complement strand
TTTATTACCGTCTTTAGGTTTAGGTCATCTCAGTTTGATCCATCTCCAACCACCGCCTCCAACCATGCCAGAGTTTTCTGTGCTGTCTTATCCCATGTAAATCTCCCAGCCCACTCAACTGCGCCTCGGGATAATTTTTTCTTGAGTTCGGCATCCTGCAACAACCTCCTGACACACTCTGCCAAATCTGCCGCATCCCCCCATTCGTGCAGGAGACCATTGCGCCCTTCTTGCACGGAATCTTTCAACCCTGCTACCCTGCTCACGATGGCCGGCACACCAAAACTATTAGCCTCGAGCACTGTCAGCCCCCACCCTTCTTTACACGATGGATAGAGGAGTGCTTCCGCCCCAGCCAGCCAAGCCGATTTTTCTTCCTCGCTCACCTTGCCCACAAAGTGAATCTTCCCCGCAGCAATGGATGCCTGTGCATAGTGCTCCAAATCAGCACGATCAGGTCCGTCCCCAACAATCACCAACCCTATTTCAATTTGCATCTCCTGCAATCGAACCAGCGCGTCCATCGCTGTCCTGATCCCTTTATAATGGCGCAGCCTACCGACATAGAGCAGGTAGGGCTGCCTCCCTGACACACTCACAGACGCAGGTGGTGCTGGCGGTGTTAATCCGGGCTCAATGACTGTGATCTGTTTGGCCCTAATACCTCTCGACACCAGATCCTCCTTCGTGCTCTCGCACAACGCGGAAAACCGTGCAGACCGATAAACCCAAGGAATCAGATACTCTGCCAAGCGCACACCACAGGCCACAGGAAACGAGGCCTCCCGAAAAATCGCCTCTCCAAACAGATGGGGCACCATCACCCCGACAGGCAATTGACAGCAGAGTGGGGTTAAAAAGGGCAATTTATCCAACCCTTCCACCACCAGATCATACCCTCCGCTTTGAGCCTGTCGTCGAACCCATTCATGCGCCTGGAGAGCAAACAAGGTTTCTGTTCCTCCTATGCGTATGTATCGGATCCCCTCTCTCTCCTCGCACGCCGGCGCTCCTGGATGCGCACAGCACAAATAATCTACCGAATACCCCCACCTAACAATCCGCGTGTAAATTTCTCTCAACAGATGCTCAGCGCCACCCGCCAGCGGATGCCATGGATCACGGAATTCGAGAAGAATAATTTTCATAGCCAAGAAGACCTGAATAACTACCACACCCAACAGCCTTCAGCACCACGAAAAACTAGAGGGAAAACTGCGGGGCTCCACGCCCGAACCCGCAGCGCGATACAACTAGCTCACTGCAAAACAGCAAAAAAAACCCGCCTCGAGGCGGGTTCTAGTGAGAGTGGGTGTGAGCCAGCTCGCGTTATTTAGCAGCAGGTGCCTTGGTATCTACGGCAGGAGTGCCGCCAGCAGGGCGAGTAGCATTCAACTTCTTGATGATGTCCTCACTGAAGTCCAAAGACTCAGCCGCGTAAACCACCATCGCGGCACCAGCCATGGATTGGCCAGTTTTGTCGAGAACCACGGTGTAATTACTTTTTGAAGCATGTTCTTTGACGGTATTGGCGATTTCCTCAACGATGTTGTTGCGCATGCGCATCATCGTGCTTTGGATTTCGCGTTGGCGCTGCGTGTCGAATTGCCTGATCTCGCCTTCGCGCATCTGGATCTCTTTCACCTTCTCGCCAAAAGCAGACTTTTTCTGCTGCTGCACATCAGGCGAGAGTGCTGGGTTCTGCGCATCATCGCGCAGCTTGTTCACCTCGTCGGCCAGCTTCTGGTAATCTTCCATCTTGAGCTGGCGCTCTTTTTTATAGGCGGCCTCGACTTCGCCGACACGGGCTTTCGCCTCGGCGGTTTTGTAATAGGCTTCGAATATTTTGTTCAGGTCCACCACACCGACCTTGACCTCGGCCATAGCGGAGACCGCAGAGGCGAGGGAGATCAGCAGGACATAGGCTGTTTTTTTCATACTGTTGTTTTATTCCTAGGTTAGAGAATGAATCAGAATTGTGTTAGGTTCAATTAGAACTGGTAGCCCATGTTGAAATGGAACTGGCCGCCGTCGTTGTTGTAACTGTCGGTCACGATCGGGAAGGCGTAATCCATACGCAACGGACCGATAGGCAGATTCAAGCGGAGACCGATACCAGTGCTCATATTGAAATTGCTCAGGTCAAAGTCGTAAGCATCCCAGTTTACAAAACCGCCGTCCACGAACATAGCGCCGCGCACACGATCCATGATCGGGAAAGTGACCTCTGCGTTCGTGTAGGCCATGGTGCCACCACCGATAGCTTCCCCGACAAGATTCTTGGGGCCGACATCGCGGTATTTGAAACCGCGGATAGTGTTCGAACCACCGGCGAAAAGACGGTCGAAGAGCGGCACATAGGGGCTATCCCCGTAGGAGTCCACCACGGCGGCAGCCGCCTGCAACGAGAAGATGAAGTCCATGGGCAACAGGAAGAATTTCTGCGCTTCGAATCCGAACTTGTAGATATCGGTATCGCCGAGGAACGGACCACCGACCAGCTCACCGTAGAGATCCACCTTGTGACCTTTGCGAGACAAGAACACGCTGTCGCGAGTATCGTGGGTCAACCCGATTTCCACTGCACTGCGGATGCGGTCGCCAGCCTCAGCCTTGATGAAATCAGGCGCCCCGTTGTCCACATTTACAATGCCGATATTCTCAAACTTGTAAACGGCACGGGCTGTCAGGAACTGGTTGATCGGTTTGGCGAACTTGATGTTGAAGCCATAGCGTTGCTCGTCGTAGTAATCGCTGAGGTAGCTCGCCGTGCGGTAGAAAATATCAGTGCCCAGCGAGAGTCGGCGGTTCAAGAACCACGGCTCCGTGAAGGAGAGCACATAGTCTTGGCGCTTGGTGCCGTATTGGGCACGCACGCGCATTTTCTGACCGGCACCGGTGAAGGTCGGCCAGTTGGCGATGTCGAAGTTGCCTTGGTTCAATTCCACGAAACCGAGCAAGCTATCCACCGAGCTGAATCCGACACCGAAGGTGAAGGAACCGGTGCGCTGTTCTTCGACAGTGACCACCATATTTTTGCGGCTGGGGATATTGGTGTCCTGCGGGCTGATATCCACCTTGGAGAAGTAGTTCAAGTTCTCTAGGCGCTTCTTGGAGGCATCGGCACGAATGGTGTTGTAAACTTCACCAGGAGCCACAGCCAATTCGCGGCGGATCACTTTATCTTTGGTTTTATTGTTGCCTTGGATAACGATGCGCTCAACGAAAGCTTGGTCGCCCTCGCGGATGTTATAGACTAAATCCATGCGACCCGACTCCACGGCAGGCTCACGGGCGGGAATAACTTGGCAGTCCACATAGCCCTGCTCCCCGTAGAGATCCTTGATGGATTTGATATCTTTCTCCATCTGCCACGGAGAATAGACGCGCCCTTCTTTCATGGCGATGCGACTGCGGAGCGTCGGCTCGTTGTAGAGCTTGAACCCATCAATCTGAAGCGTGCCAAGGCGGTATTGGATGCCTTCGGTGAGGTTCACGATCACATCAATATAATCTTTCTGCGAAGCTGGCTTGAACTCAACACCAGTGATCTCCATGTCAATGTAACCGTTGTTCTGGTAGTAGCGTTTGACATTGGAGAGATCTTCCTGCCACTGCTCGTCCTTGATGGTGCCTGTGCCGAAGAGCCACGAGAGCCAACTGCGAGGACGGGTCTTGATGCCGGTAGGCGGCTTGTCAGGATCGGGAGTTTCAAATAGTTTTTTATCACCTTTGAGCAATTGCTTGGCACTGAACTTGGTATTGCCAACGAATTGGATGGAGTTGATGTATTGGCGTCCACCTTCGTTGATGTTGAAGGTGACCACAGCGCGCCCGCTCTCTTCGCGAATTTCTGTCTTGTAGGTGATCTGCGCGTCTTTGAATCCTTTGCTCTGATAGTAGTCGGAGATTTTGACAGCATCAGCCGAGATGGATTGCTCATTGAGCGTCTCACCTACTTTGGTCTTGATCTGACTGCGGATTTTCGCCTCTTTGAATTGGGAGTATCCGACAAGCACAATCTCTTTGATGAGGGGCTTGGGTTGGACAATGATGATGACTTTGACACCATCAGCCAACGGCTCGTCGTAGATGCGCAGATTGGAGAATAGATTTGTTTTATAGAGATTGCGAACATCGTTCTCGACCGCTGCCCGCGAATAGGGCTGTCCGACAGTGGTGCGCATGTTGGCCAGAATCACGCTCTTGCTGACTGATTTCGGACCAGCGTATTCGACTTCGATTTCTTTAACCAGAGGACCTGCCGCAACTGAATCACCCTGCTGGGACGGGGGTGCCACCACCTCTTCAGGACGAGAATTACCGCTGACAGCGGAGGCAGAATCTTGCGCGTGAAGCGCCGTAATCACGAAAAGCCCAAAGATCGCAGCACTAGCGTGCATCACAGCCTGAGCTTTGCGGTTGTAACCGCTCTTTGCCATAAACTTTTCTCCTCTTTTTTAAACCCCTCGATCACCGAGGGACTATACCAAAACTTTACCTGCTGGCTCGGCCCCGGCGCGACCCACCACGATCACTTCCGGCATTATCTTCGGCTTCGGGCACAGATTCTGCTCTGCTATAATTCTCAAATCTGGTCAAAGTCTTTAAAAAGGTCAACTTAATTCTGCCAGTCGGTCCGCTACGGTTCTTGGCGAGGTCGAGCGTGGCTTCGCCAGTATCCGAGTTGACATTCTCATCGTTATTCATTTCAGGTCGGTAAAGCAGCCCAACCATGTCTGCATCCTGCTCGATCGCACCAGATTCGCGAAGGTCTGCCAGCATGGGCTGTTTGCTTTGTCTCGTTTCAGATTGGCGATTGAGCTGGCAGAGCACGATGATCGGGAGTTTCAGCTCTTTGGCCAGTGCCTTGATGCCGCCGGAGAGTTCTGCCACTTGCGCTTGGCGGTTGTCGTCCTTGCGCACAGTATTAGTCTGCATGATCTGGAGGTAGTCTATGATGATCAGATTCACACCGTGTTTGGCTTGGGTTCGGCGGGCACTGCTCTTGAGCTGCGCCAAAGTCAGCCCACCCGTGTCTTCGAAAAACATCTTGGACTTGCTTATTTCAAAAGCTGCGTTTGTGACACGAACCTGATCTTGACCATTAATAATTCCGTTTTTGATCCTGCCCATGTCCACGCGCGAACGGGAGCTGATCAAGCGCATGGCTATCTCCATATTGGTCATTTCCAAGCTGAATATGAGCACCCCTTTGCCCAACTCCATAGCCGCATGCTCGGCTATATTGAGGGCAAAAGATGTTTTGCCTACACCGGGGCGGGCGGCAAACACGACCATCTGCCCAGGCTGAAATCCCGATGTCAATTTATCCAAATCATCAAAGCCTGAAGCGATTCCAGTATCTTGCGTGTCCTTGTGCGCAACTCGGGCATTGATAGATTCGATCGCATCCATCATTACGGGTTGGACCGACATCACCTTATCGCCCGAGGTTCGCTTGGTGATCTCCAGCAACTCTCTCTCGGCCAGCTCTACCGCATCTTGGGCTGCATCGGGCGATTCCTGGACAGCGGCGACCACCTTGCTGCACGACTCCAAAATCATCCGCAAATGGAACTTGTCCTGCACGATCTTGGCATAGCTCTGCAAATGGTAAGGCGTGGGCACCTCTGTGCTGAGCTTGGCCAAGTAACCGGGTCCTCCCACTTGAGCCAGTTGCCCGTTATCCTCGAGCCATTGCCCCAGTGTCACCAAATCAAGAAGCTGCTGTTTGCTTCTTAATTCGCGGATGGCTTGGAATATGGCGCGATTGCGCGGGTCAAAAAAGGCCTCAGGCACCAGAAGCCCGATAGCCTCTTCTGCATTATCCTTCGGAGCGTAAAGGATCGAGCCAAGCACACACCGCTCTGCCTCTGGGCTATGGGGCGGCTCCCAGTTCGTCGGAACATGCGCTTGCGGCGGCTGCTGAAACTTGCCTCTCAGATCGGGGGTATCGGAATCCATCGCGGCTGCTTTGCAGGAAATGGGCGCAATTTCAAACGGAAACCCGCAACGCAGATCCATCCCCGTTGAACGACAACGAGATTGGTATAATGATTTTTTTCAGGCTCTGGAAACAGCGTTCCCGATCAAGCCCGCTTGCGGCGACACCCGGCACCCACCACAGCAGCTCCCAACCCTAGCAACGCCAGCGTAGCCGGCTCGGGGATGGCGGTGACAGC
>DYRQ01000026.1:0-20960 GCA_020718645.1 Verrucomicrobium spinosum | reverse complement strand
AGTGGCCATCGCCAGTAGTTGCACCATCAAAAATTTCATCACCGTTTTCATCGTTATGTCTCCATGGTTCGACACCTCCACAGGAGAGATGCCCCAAAACAGGTGCTGTTGTGCCTACCTATTTTGTCAATTTGCAGACGGTGAAGTGAATCTTATATCACTGTTTGGTGACGGACGGTGTATTATCCGATCTTCCACTCTCAATTAGATAGTGGAAAACTTTCTTAAGGCGCCGACAACAGCAAGTGACTTTGTGCGGCCAATAGTGTTGTCATGTAGAAAAAGAGGGCTTCTTCCACGGGCAGAATTCCAAAAAGTTTGACGCTCAGAGTTTGGCTCTCATCGAAAAACCAGACTCCAGCACGAATGGCGATGACATCAAAAAGGCTCAACACGGTTCCCAGCCCAAGCACGGTCCAGAGAACAGCCGCTGGATACCCGACCAAAAATCCGCCCGCACACCATTGCACAGCAGCAACGGGCACCATCCACACCAGCACATGCCAGAGGTAAGTCGTCCGGCCACGCCAAAATTTTCTTCCCAGCCAGCCAAGGATGACCCCAACCACACACACACCACCCGCCGCCGCCCAGTTGGGCTGAGCCTTGATGCCGGGCAGATGCGTGGAGAGACAGTCTGCCAAGAGCGCAGCTTGCACAGTCTGGATAATAAAAAATGCATACTCCTCCACAGGCAGATGGCGAATCCTGAACAGCACCCGATCCTGTGGGAAATCCCACACCCCTCGCGCCACGGCCCAATTATCCCACGGCGAAGTGAAGAGCATGACCACCACCAAAGTCACCCCGAGCCATCCGGTATCGCCCCAACTCCACGAAGGCGCAGCCACCACACCCAACACGAGAAGCAGGGGGAGATTAAACAGCAGGTGAAACCGCAGGTAGGTCAACGGGAAATATCGTTTTGCCGGAGCACCTTGAACCCCGAGGAGCGGAGCACGCTCGTCGCCAGTTCATTGTCCTCGACATGCAACGCTAAGCACGCTCTACCCGCAGGCTGGGACAGGAGGGAATAAAGGAAATGCAAATTGCACTCGGCTTGTAGCAACGCCGTCAAAACCGTGCGCAAGTCGGTGGATCCTGCCATCTCCACCACCACCACCTGAGTCTCGGAAAATGCCATACCATGACGCAGTAAAACTTCTCGGGCCAAGTCCGGATCCGAGGTGATAAAACGGTCTATCGCCGAATCCGCCGTATCTATGATCGAAAGGGCGAGGATGTGAACCCCATTATCCTCCATCAGCCGAACCACCTCCAGCAGACGACCTACCTTGTTTTCCATGAAAACAGAAAACTGGATCACGCGGCCACCGTCCATACCCTCCTTGGTCTTGATATCCATGCTGAACCACACCTTACCAAAACTAGGAGAAAATGCGAGCAGAAACCCTCGCGCCCCCCACGAATTGCAAGCATGCCAAGACCTCATCCGCTTCAGCCTTGACACTCCCAAAAAAAGTTTTACGACTGACTTCAATCATAAAACACACTCGTCGCACCCGATGCGACTGAGTAAACTGACAATAAACTACGGATAATAAAAGGAAAGTTACCATGAAATTGCTGACCCAAGAAGACGCTGAGTTTTTCGTAAAATGCGGAGCCCGCGAATTCCACTACAACTCGGATTCCGACCTCGCCGCCGCCGCTCGCGACACACTCACCAAAGCTGGCATCAGGCTAGTGCCCGGCCCGGGAGCCACTCCCCTTCCCTCACTATCTACGGCTGATCGCTTGGATCTTTTCTACTCCAGCGAAGCCCAACAGATCAAAGAAGAGATCTGCGACATCGGTCGCCGCATGTGGGAACGCAACTACACCGACGCTAACGGCGGCAACATTTCTTGCCGCATCGGCGCCGATGAATTCATCTGCACCCCCACCCTCGTCAGCAAAGGTTTCATGGATCCCGAGATGATGTGCCTAGTGGATTCCAAAGGCACTCAAATCGCCGGCTCTCTCCGCCGCTCGAGTGAAATCACCACGCATATGGCTGTCTATGCTGGCGCCCCTCAAGCCAAAGCTGTTGTCCATGGCCATCCTATCTTTGCTACAGCTTTTGCCATGTCAGGTTTCCAGCCCCCACAATGCCTGATCCCTGAACTCGAAGTGTTCGTCGGACAAGTCCCCTTGGCCCCTTATCGCACCCCTGGCAGCCCTGCCATGGCTGAAGTAATCCAGCCCCTAGCCGCCAAAAACCAATCCATCATGATGGTCAACCACGGCCTCATCTGCTGGGGCACCGGAGTGGAAGACGCCTATTTCAAAATGGAGATCACCGACGCCTACTGCCACACCATCGTGGCGGCTTCGCAGATCCCCTCACAGCGCACCACCATCTCGGGCGAAGAGGTCAAAAAACTCCTCAACATGAAATCCAGCCTCGGCCTGCCCGATCCCCGTATGGATCAGACCCCAGCCCAACTGGCTGAAGTGGATCCGTGGACAGTCCTCGACGGCTGCTCCTGCTCCTCCGTCTCTTCTCAACTCAAAACAGCTCTCCAGAAACTCACTCAACCCGAGCTGGAAGCACTTGTTAAGAAGATCGTTTCAGGTCTTGCTCAAGCCTAACCGAATCTAGGCAGCCCCCTACTCTCTGATGGGGTCGGCGCACTCGCAGTGCCGCCGGCTCCATGCAGGGAAAATGAAACCAGAGTCCAGATGGCTTGAATGCCTCTCTTGATTTTCCGTCTCATCAGTGTCTATGATACAGTATTGCATGAAAGCGCTCACCCCCCTCATCGCCCTACCATTTACCACAATTTTCTGTCTGGGCACAACCGTTCTTCTGACCACTCTCCCCTCCACTCTGCAGGCTCAGCGATATATCATCATCGAGCAGGAAGAGTGCAATGATTCCAACCGGCAAAACCCTTACGGCAAGCAATACTACCGACCCGTGCCCCAATCTCTCACTCCGGGTTACTACACCCCCAACAGCGTCCGCAGCTCAGGCCGCACAGCCAAAGAGTTTGGCACAGGCTACGACGAAGGCCGCAACGACGCGCAGCGGGTTCTCTCGGCCAAGGGTAAAAAAGATAAGCGAGAAGCCGAGGCGAGAGCATTTGATGCCGACAAAAATTACCTCCACGGTAGCCCGGACTTTCGTGCAGGCTACGAGCAGGGCTATGTCGAAACCATCCGCCGCTGCAAAAAATAATCGGCACAGAAATCGTCCGAGCCACCCATCTCATCCAGCTCGCCACAGGACGAGCCCGTCCACTGACGGATTTTTTCCTATTTTCCCTTCGCGTCTCCGCGTGCGCTTTCCCCAAAAAGCACCATAGGATTCCAGCCTGTGTTGTGCTTATGGAGAGCACGAACCTAGTCCAACAGGTAAAAACAGGCGAAGCCTTCCCCCTCCGCGGCTGGTATGCAGAAGATTCCAGCAAAAGAACCTCTCGGTAAAATCAGACCGTCAGGCTAAATGCGCGCTGAAAAACACCTTTGATGTCGCGGTTGTAGAAATCGTTCAGGTATTTTTGTATGCGGTCAAATGAGGCGAACGAGAACCACGAATTATTCTTGGGTTCACTTGGCGTCACCTCAGTTTGCTCGAGAGCAACAGGCATCTGGCTGGGGTGCAAGAAGCGGCCATCCAGCGTCAAATCCATCTCCTCCGGTTGGGACAAAGCTAACTCGGAGCGCTTGGAACGGACGACATCCACAAGCATCTGGTCGCCTTCCACTACTACAGGGTGAGCCACAGCCTCAACGGCAACCGCTGCGGAAGAGACATCTTCTGCACGGGCAAAGGGCTCGTAAGTGGGGTCGTAGCCGATGACACTGTTCCATTCATCGGAAGAAGCAAATTTCCAAGCACGCTGTATGGGGGTGAGTCCGTCATCTTCATCAGCAGGTTGTGAGTTTGCTGTAGGAGTTGCTGTGTCTGGAGCAGTGGATCGCGCTTCCTGGGGTGGAAAACGGAGGGCGCTCTGAATGGCGCGAGAGGCGATGAAGTCGCTGTGTTCGAGGAGAGACTGATTGCGGGATGGGTCAAAAAATACTTGGCGATCTTCGGAGTAAACACGCTGTTCGGCTATCTGCGGGAAGTTAGGCGAGCCCGGTTGAGTGGCAGCGTAGTCGAAGGCGCTGCGAACTCGGGTGTAGGAATCGGTTTGCTCCCCGGTCTGACCGACATTGAGCGTGTTCTGGATGGTGGTGTTGTTCTGGACAACATTGAAAACCTGCTGGGCAGGTTTCTGTTCGTGTTCGAGCCTGCGCTCTGAGTTTTTACCCCAGAAAAAGCCGAGCTTGAAGTCGTGAAAACTGATTCCGAATACCACCATAGTCTTCTCGCGGGGTGATCATAGTCACCCTGCGGCCTCAATTCTGTTGTCCTTTCACCAATACCATACCCTCGACACAGCTAGAGTCAAGAGGGGTTGAGAAGCCGCAGACGGCACTCGCCGCCAGTCACCCGGCTACCCACCTATACACCATCTGCTATCGGCCAGCAGCGTTTGAACTTGAGAATTTAATTCGAATAATCTTCAGACTACCCTTCCAAATTTTTTTTCCAAATCTTGGCAGCTGGTCAGAAACATGGTGGGACGCCCGTGCGGGCAGGTATAAGGCAGGTCGCAGGCAAGCAAAGATTCCAGCAGGGACTCCACCTCGGCTGGGGAAATAGCATCGTTGGCTTTAATGGCGGCGCGGCAGGCGGCACGCACGATTTTTTCCTCGCTCAGGTGGCGGCTGGTGCGGGTGCGCCCCCCTTCGCCGGCAACATCGTCGAGAATGCGGGTGACCATTTCAGCCGTTTTTTCTTGGGGGAAAAATGGTGGCACGGCATCCACCATAAAGGCGTCTTTGCCAAACTCGTGAATACCCAGCCCAGCCTCAGCTAGGATGGGGAGAATGCCGCGGAGCGCGTCGGCATCTTTGGGCGATAGCGTGAGGGTCACGGGCATGAGCAACTTCTGGCTGGGAGCTTGACCAGCCGCTATGGATTTCAGCATTTTTTCAAACATCACTCGTTCGTGCGCTGCATGTTGGTCTATCACAACCAGACCTTCGTCAGACTCCGCCAATATGTAGAGCTTGTGTAAAACGCCGATCACCCGCAACCGCAACGGACCGAAATCGCGGCGCATCCAGGTGGCGGCATCCATGGGCTGGGGTCTCGAGACGCGGGGCAGCAGCAGCCCTAGCTCTCCAGCCTTATCTGGCGTCACGGGTGCTGGGGTCGGCTCCAGGCCCGGTGCCTGATCAGATGAAGATTGATCTTGCCCGATGGAACAGGGCTGAGGAGGCGCGATGTCCACCACACTCTCCCCCGCGGTATCTCCCGCAGAATGCAGGATCTGCGGCGCTGGGGAATTATGGGGAGAGAAACTCACTCTCAACGGGGTATCAGCAGGCTGACCGAGACAGTCTCGCACCGTGTCAGCGATGAACTGGCGTATGCCCATATCATCGCGAAACCGAACCTCGCGTTTGGCTGGGTGGACATTGACATCCACAAACTCCGGAGGGAGATCCAGAGAGAGAACGGCGACCGGGTGGCGCCCTTTCATGAGGGCATTGTGGTAACCCTCCCGCAAACCGTAATAGAGAGGGCGGCTGTCCACAGGGCGACAATTGACAAACCAAGTCTCGTCGGCGCGACTACCACGACTCACCCCGGCACGCCCGATCCAACCGTGGAGACAGTAGGGCTCCCGCGCAGCTTCGATAGGAAGGAGCGATGCAAAAAACTCTGCTCCGCGCAGGTCTTTGATGCGGCGGGCAGGCTCCTCGACAGGCGGGACGCTCCAAGCGGTGCGACCATCCACCAGCAGTGTCCAGCCGACACTCGGATTCCCGAGAGCTAGCACCTGGAGCAAGTGCTCGATCTGAGCGGTCTCGGTGGCTTCTGTCCTGAGAAATTTGCGGCGGGCAGGGGTATTGTAAAAAAGTCGCCGCACCTCTACTTCTGTGCCCTCGGGCATACCGGCCTCGGACACGCTTTCAATGCGCCCACCCGCAATTTTCACTTCGGTGCCTGAGAGAGATCCGCGCTCGCGGGTGCGGATTTTCATGTGGGAAACGGAGGCGATACTCGGCATGGCCTCGCCCCGAAATCCCATCGTGCCGATGGCGTTCAAATCGGAGGGGGTGCGCACCTTACTTGTAGCATGGCGTTCGAGGCAGAGCAGGGCGTCGTCGCGGCCCATACCCCACCCATCGTCCGTGACTCGAACGAGAGATCGCCCGCCGTTTTCTACCGCCACGACAATGCGTCTGGCTCCTGCATCCAAGGCGTTTTCAGCGAGTTCCTTGGCAATGGATGCCGGGCGTTCGACCACTTCGCCAGCAGCTATCTGATTGGCTACCAGCTCATCGAGAAGATGGATGCGGCGCGGCATGAGCTCAGGGGATCAAGATTCCTGAAGCCCTAGCAGGGCTGTGATACGATTCAGGTCATCGAGGCTGTAGTATTCCACCTCGATGCGCCCTTTGTTTCCGTGGGGATGGATGGCGACCTGGGTGCCGAGGTGTTGGCGGAGCCTGTTTTGAAGATCCTTCATGTGGGCATCGAGCACGGCCTTGGGGAGTTCGGTTTTTTTCTTATCGTTAACACCCGGTTTGGTATCGATTTTTTTGCTCGCTACAGTGGCTGCAATTTTTTCTGTTTCTCGGACGCTCAACCCTTGTTTAACGATCCTCTCTGCCAACGCGTATTGCATTTCGGCCTCTTTGACAGACAGCAGAACTTTGGCATGACCTGGGGAGATATGGCCTTGAGCCACGATCGAACGCACGCGCGGCTCGAGATCGAGCAGACGCAGCGCGTTGGCCACCGTAGCACGGGCTTTACCCACAGTCTGAGCGACCTGCTCTTGGGTGAGCTGGTGTTTTTGCAAGAGGAGGGCATAGCCTTCGGCCTCTTCAATACAGTTGAGGTCGGACCGCTGTAAATTTTCTATGAGAGCCAACTCCAGAGACTCTAGATCTCCATCCTCGCGGACAATGACTGGCACTTCGGTCAGGCCAGCCGCCTGAGCAGCACGCCAGCGGCGCTCACCTGCAATGATCTCGTAGCGGTCGCCATTTTTCCTAGCATTGATCGGCTGGAGAATGCCATGCGCCTTGATACTGGCTGCGAGGTCTTCCAAATCCTGTGCATCAAATTCTTTGCGCGGCTGGAAGGCGCCAGCCACGAGTTGTCCCACGGGGATTTTGAGCACGGCCTGCCCGGCGGGGGCAGGGGGTGGCGCAGCTTGGGGAGCCGGGGCTAGTGCGGTAGGCTTGCCTGATTTCAAAAAGACATCCAAACCGCGTCCGAGAGGTTTTGCTGACATATTGGGAAAATATGACTAGGCTGGGCTACAGTCAATGAATGTCCCGCTTCTCAGATCATTTTTGGGCGCTCGAGGCTTTATCTCGAGCATGGCCGTTGCCGTGTGGCTAGTGCTCTGCCCTTCCTGCAACTACACCGATCCCACCCCAGGCGCTCTCGATACCATCTCTCTCGAGTTGGCTGGCACGCGGCTCGTGGTTGAAGTCGCCGATGAACACGAGGAACGCCAGCAGGGACTGATGTATCGAAAAGAGTTGCCTGAGAACCACGGGATGCTTTTTGTCTTCCAAGAAGAGGGGCCTGTCAGTTTCTGGATGCGAAATACGCTGATCCCGCTCTCGATCGCCTACCTCGCACCTGATGGAGTCATTCTTGAAATCCATGATTTGAACCCTCTCGATGAGACACCTGTCGCCAGCCACAGTGAGCGGGTTCTCTATGCTCTCGAAGTGAACCGCGGATGGTTCGCACGACACGGGGTAAAAACGGGCGACCGCCTGGCACTAGGTGCATTACCTCCAGCGGCGAAATAATCAGATGACCCTAGTGCGACTACAGAGCCAGAGTCGCTCGGAGAACTACTTGCTCTTGTAGCTAGAAAATATTTTATCGCATTTGGACTGGGCGTCTTCAGCGATGACCCATAGCAGGGTTGTATCGAGTTTTTTGGTTTCGAAAAATTGGAGCGCCCCCGGGGATTCCAAGCGGGTTTTGTCCACGGTAGATCCCAGCGGCAGCAGGATGATCCGCGAGGCTCGCAGGCAGTCCGCCATAGTGGGGACACCCACTTCAAACGGCGCCCACTGTTGTTCCACAGCAGCAACCACAGGCTCGGGAAATTCCCACTTGCGCAACAGCGCAGCACCGGCAGTAGCGTGGCTAAAACCAAAGACGGAGGCCTCCCAATCGTAGAGCATTTGATTGCGATCCCAACTCACGGATTGACCCGAGTCCCTCAGGACTTGGTCAAGCACGATAAGACCTATGTTGTGTAGGAGACCAGCTAAGTAAGCCTCATCTTTCTCGATATTCATCAGGCGGGAGACCCCTTCGCAGACGATGGCTGCAGCCACTGTGGATTTCCAGAATTCATCAGCCGTTATTTTGTAAGCTGTAAGATCACGGGCTGTCATGCTCCGGGACAAGCTCAGCCCGAGCAATCTCACAATCTCGCGCAATCCCACCTTCATCATCGCCTCAAAAAGGCTATTGGTCTGTGTGGACGAGGCGTAGAAGGCCGAGTTGCTCGTGCGGATGATTTCCGAGGCAAAGGAGGCATCCCGTTTGATGAGATCCGCCAGCTCGTCTATGGTGACATCCGGGTTGCGTATTTTGCGTGCCACCTGAGCCAGCGTAGCGCCGAACGGGTAGATTTTATCCACCTTCATCACGGCGTCGAAATAGTTTTTAAATTGTCCGAGTGAAACCATAAATCAGAACATAGTCACAGTGAATAATCAGTGCAAAAAGGAAATGCGGGCAAGTCGGCGCCGTTTGTAAGGTTGCCAATGGGATAGCCAGCCCAGCCGTAACAGGCTCCCGTAGGCTCGGAGACTCCAGCCGAAGAAAGCACTACGGTGTTATCCTCGATGCGGGCCTCAGCCCATTTCCAGCCAAGCTCTTTCTGATAAATACCAAACCCTTTGAGGTCGCCACCTGCTGGCTTGAGTCCTCCATCAGCATGTTTGAAAAATAGCCGCACCGTGCGTCCCTCTACTACCCAACGCTCCATGAGGGGGCCATGGTAGGCTATCTCTTCTTTGTAGGCAACGGCGCGAGCCACCAAGGACAAGCGATGTCCTACCGGCTTTTTCTGCTGCGGATGGATATCGCTTTCATCTCCAAGATCAATAGCAGAAGCGCACCCTGTCTGCGGCAAATGGAGAGCCTGCATCTGCGCGTGACGCAGCATCGTCCAATCGGACTGCATCGGGGCGACTTGCTTTTGTCTCCACCCCGCCAACAGCACGAACAGGAACGACATCTGAGGGTTGGCAAACTGTCTTCGCCAAGCCTTGATCATGGCAGGGAAAAGCACACTGTATTGCTCCTCCCTCCCCTCATTGGATTCACCCTGATACCAGATCACGCCACGGATCCCGTAGGGTGCCAGAGGATGAATCATTCCATTGAACAACGATGCAGGCGCCAAGTGGCTACCTGGACCAGCAAAC
The DNA here is from genome assembly GCA_020718645.1 of Verrucomicrobium spinosum. GTDB lineage: Bacteria > Verrucomicrobiota > Verrucomicrobiia > JADLBR01 > JAIBCM01 > DYRQ01. Next base: position 11,477 of record DYRQ01000026.1, on the reverse strand, counting down.
GAGCGGAATGGCTCTGCCTTTTTCGGCAATTCGATTTCAAATCCGTATTCGACTTCAGCCTTCCACACGCCTTCGACCACCACAGGAACGCAGTCACCATCAGCAAGGCGGAGATGCCGCGGTCCAGTGCCAACAAAACCACCAAAGCCAGTGAGATCAAAAATTCGCACCGCTACGACATTCACTGCGCCAGGCTGAACCAGATCCGCAGGCACGCGATAGATGCGCCGATGCTCCCACCACTTTTCAGTCTCTTTGCCCGTGGAACCGATTTCTGTGCCATTGAAATAAGTGGTGTCCAAGTCATCAATCGCACCCAGTTCCAGCATCAGATCTTGGTCAGCCCAATCAGCAGGCACTACGATTTTAAGCCGATACCAGACAGCGCCGTTCACCGCGAGTTGCTGGGTCTGCCAGTAGCCGGGCACCACCATCTCACGCCAACCAGTATCATCAAAATCCAAATCAGCCCATCCCTTGAAATAAGCCCTATTCCCAGGGTCTTGGTATTCCTTCACTTTTTGCCACCGATTATAATCTTCCACAAAGCGCTCGGCCTCGGGGAGAGATGGATCGAGAAGTATGCGGTAGCTGTTTACCAGATCAGTGAACTCCTTGCCCGCCACCAGATCTTCCCATGGCGTCCACGCCTCGGCAGGGGTGCCGCCCCATGCCGCTTGTATCAACCCCACAGGCACGCCCAATTTGTTTTGTATCTCTTGGCCAAAGTAGTAGCCCACCGCAGAAAAATGAGAAACTGTCTCGGGAGTGCAAACCTCCCACTGGCACTCCACATCATGACACAGTTCAGGACTGGCCACCTGCGGAACATGAAACAGACGAATCGAGGAATTCGCAGAAGCTTGGATATCCTCCAGCCCATGATTGAGCTGCGACATGAGCCAATCCATATTGCTCTGTCCTGAGCAGAGCCAAACCTCGCCCGACACAACATCGGTAATCTCGCGCACGACATCAGCACACACGATGCGGAGGATCCCGCTCTCGTTCGCAGGCAGAGCGGGCAAAGAGACCTGCCAGCGCCCGTCCTCTCCAACAGTGCCTGCTGCCTCATAACTCCCAAAAACTACTTTCACAGCAGCTCCCGGCACCCCTGTGCCCCATACTGGGACAGGGTGCCCTGACTGCAATACCATGTGATCGGTAAAAAGAGCAGGCATCTGGAATTTGTGTGTTTTCATAGACAGATAACTACTGCTTTACCACAACCACCACACAGCAAGAAAGCTTGAATATTCGATGAACATCAGTTCCCACCGCTACACCTACCCCAATACTGGCACCAGTCGCTGCGACCATTCCCGGTAGGCTGTTTTCATGAGCTGGTATCCGACATGGCCTTGTGGACAACAAATATAGCTGCCCGCCTCCCAGTGGCGAGCAAACCGCTCCACCCCTGCCGCTGGAATAATCGGGTCAAACTCTGCCGATATCACTACTATATTTTCTTTTGGACAGGCGGGCCGAAACATCATCGGTGATATCAGATGATCCAGTTCTTGGCAGTGCTCGAAGGTGAGTCCCTGGGCACGAGCCTGCTCTTTGAGCACCACGCACGCTGGGGAGTTCCACACGGCCTCAGAGAAATCCACCATCGGCTCCAATAAAAGCGCCGCACGCACCAAGGGATCGGTTGCAGCACACAACGAGGCCACCCACCCGCCGTAACTCATACCCCACACCCCGAAGGCTGGCACCCCCCGTGACGACCAGAGCTGCATCAGACTCCGAATCTCGATGACCGCTTGGCGAACCCCCTCGAGCGTCCGCACCCCATCACCGCTCACTGCCAATTCACCGCTCACATAGCCCTTGGGTCTGCGGGCATAGTGGAATGGCAGGTGAACAAATACAGCATGCCATCCCAAGCGGTTGATCTTGCGCGCCCACCCCCGGTAGCCAATATCGCTGGCCGACATCAGCCCGTGCAGCAAAAACATGACAGGCCTGTCCCACCGATCGGCGCATGGGAAAAAATCCACCGTGCAAACATCATTCTCCACCCAACCCACAGGATGTGGGCTCGCAAAAGTGATCCTCGCCGGGTGGCTCCCCGGCGTCTCAAAAGAAAAGTCCACCGAGCTAGGGGCAAAATACTCCGATTGGCTGACACAGGACCACCGCGCCACATAGTCCTCGATCTGCTTGCCCGTGGACGCCGATTGCGCATGCCGGTGCTGAAAGGTATTCACCAGCGCAAATGTCACCCCATCCACAAGATGGCTCCAACGCCTGCGCCACCAGTGTTCTGCACTTTCCATGGCGCTCAAACTACACCATGACAATCTATCGCGGCAAGCGGCTCTTCTTGCCCAGCCAACAAAAGCCGCTACAGACATAGCATGCCCCGCACTAAGACGAAGAGCCCTTTCGCCACCATCGAGCAGATCCTCGACGAGTTGAAACTCGGGCGTATAGTCATTATCACCGACGACGAAAGCCGCGAGAACGAGGGCGACCTGCTCTGCTCCGCCGCCCTGACCACCGCCGAACACATCACTTTCATGGCCACCCACGGGCGCGGCCTGATCTGCGTGCCCATCACAGCTCAGCGCGCCACGCAACTCGGGCTCCAACACATGGTCGCCGAGAATAAAGAAAGCTTCAAAACCGCCTTCACTGTCAGTGTGGATGCCGCCAAGGGTGTCACCACAGGCATCAGCGCCCCTGACCGCGCCAAGGCCGTGCGCGTGCTGGCCGCAGCCAAATCTAAACCCGGAGACTTAGTGCAACCCGGCCACATTTTTCCCCTCGTCGCCAAAGCGGGCGGCGTGCTCCAGCGAGCCGGCCACACCGAAGCCGCAGTGGATCTCATGAAACTCGCAGGGCTCGACCCTGCTGGCGTCATATGCGAGGTCATGAAGGACGACGGCTCCATGGCGCGACTGCCGGACTTAGTTTCTTTTGCACGCAAACACGACCTGAAAATAGCCTCGATCCAAGACCTCATCCAATACCGGAGACGCACCGAAAAACTCGTCGTGCGCGAACAGACTGTCAAAATGCCCACAGCCTTTGGCGAGTTCGATCTCACCCTCTACCACAGCCTCTCTGACGGGCAGCACCATATCGCCCTGACCAAAGGTAAAATTTCTGCCCGCACTCCCGTGCTGGTGCGCGTGCATAGCGAATGTCTCACAGGCGATGTCTTCGGCTCCTGCCGCTGCGACTGCGGCACCCAACTCCACCTTGCCTTGCAGAGGATCGAACAGGAAGGCGCCGGCGTTCTCCTCTACATGCGCCAGGAGGGTCGGGGCATCGGCATTGCCGCCAAAATCCACGCCTACAAATTGCAGGAGGCTGGCTACGACACTGTCGAGGCCAATGTAAAGCTCGGCTACCCCTCCGACCTCCGGGAATACGGCGTGGGCGCCCAGATCCTTTTCGACCTCGGTGTGCGCCGCATCCGACTGCTGACCAACAACCCAAAAAAAGTCGTGGGCCTCGAGGGATACGGCCTCGTAATCACCGAGCAAATCCCCATCAAGGTCGCCCCGAATCCGCACAATAAAAAATACTTGGACACCAAGCGAAAAAAAATGGGTCACATGATCTGACATCGCGGCCAAACAGATTTCAGAAATTCGAAAAAAATACTCCACCAGTGAGTCCCCTGCTGATATAGTGGTCAGTCCGCACCCGGATGGGTGGCAGAGCGGTTTAATGCTCCGGTCTTGAAAACCGGCGTGCCCCAAAGGCACCGTGAGTTCGAATCTCACCCCATCCGCACCCTCGATTGCCAGCCCTGCAAACCAGAAAAATAACAGGCCAATGAACCCCACTTGGATCCCTGTTTCCACCCTTGATCTTTTCTGCAAGAGTTCATCAAGAGATCTCTGACGAGACATGCGGTAGCGCAGATGTCTCACCTGTGTTTTGAGCGCGGGGGAAATCTCCCGTGAGAAGATGCGATGGGATTTGCACAGGGGATCGGATTTTCTTGCACGCTGGTGCTCACAAAAACAAAAATAGAAACAAGCGAAGCTTGCGTTCGCGCCAAGTTTTTACACTCTATCGCCTTGTGCAAGAGTTCTGCTACCGCCGATCGCCATGAAATCCCTCTACACCTTTGCTGCTGCCTGCGCCCTTCTCTGTCTCCTGCTCGTGTCCTGTCAGTGTTCTCCCAAAAGCACCCAAAAAGCAGAGCGTCCGGAGCTTCCTTCTGGCCCGCAGCAGGTCCAGCTCCCGGCCCAAGGTGTTTACGGCGGTGCCTACATTGATTTTGGCGAGGCAGAGGATACCGTCACGCTCGAAGCCCTCGAGTCTTTTGAGGGAATGGTGGGCAAGCAGATGGCTATCATCGCCTCGTCGAGCTACTGGGGAAGGCAATCGTTCCCCACGAAAAATATGGAGATCATCGCCAGACACGGCGGGATGCCACTGGTATTCTGGTCTCCGTGGGACGAGCCCTACGATCAAGATAAACCAGAAAAGAAGTTCACCCTCACCTCGATCCTAGAAGGAAAATGGGATGCATATATTGACGCATGGGGCGACTCCGCCAAGGCATTTGGCCGCCCCCTTTTCGTAGCATGGGGCATCGAGATGAACGGAACTTGGTTCCCTTGGTCCGGCTGGTTTTATGGCAAGAATCAAAAAACCGCTGGGGAGACTGGTTTTGCCGGCTCCGACACTTACCGCAAGGCCTACCGCTATGTAGTGGATCGGGTGCGCGCACGAGGGGCATCCAATATCCTCTGGGTTTTTCACGCGAACTCTTACAGCTATCCTCAGGACACTTGGAATTTTATCCGCAGCTATTACCCCGGGCGCGATTATGTGGACTGGCTCGCGCTGAGCGTTTACGGCAAGCAATTCAAAAAAGATCCTTGGGTGAATTTCGAGGGCATGGTCAAACCCTGCTACCAGGACATCTGTTCGATTGATCCGACCCTGCCGGTCATGCTGGCTGAGTGGGGTGTCGGAGAATTTTCGGAGTCAGGCAACAAGGCGGAGTTTATCCGCGACGCACTCCAGATCATTCCCAAACTCCCAAGGGTTAAAGCGGCTGTTTTCTGGCATGAGCGATGGGAGAACGAGGACGGCTCTTTCAGCAACCTGCGCGTGAACAGCAGCCCCGAAGCCCTGGATGCTTTCCGCACCAACTTTGCAGGTCCTGAATGGCTAGAGCGCGTTCGCTTCGCACCCCACCCTCCCAAAGTTGAGTAAAAAGCATCTCTCCGCCTATGACAGCTCTCACTCTCGTGCTCCAAGAAATCCGGCAACGCCTCTTCTCATTCCTCCCGGGCGTGTTGGCCATAGCTCTTGCCACAGGTGTTGTCACCGCTTCGTTTTCCCTCCTGGAGGCACACGATCGCGAGACCGCTCTAGTGCTCCAGAACAAGCAGCAGGAAGTCCAAAAAGAGATGGATGCCATGGAGGATGAGTATCGCAAAATCACAAAAAAAATGGGGTTCAACATACTGATTCTTCCTAAAGCACAGACCTTGGCTGATTTCTACAGCGATCATCAGGCCACCCATTTCATGCCTGAGGAATCAGTAAAAAAACTCGCAGCCGCGACCATAACCACTATCGAGCACCTGCTCCCGCTCCTCCAACAAAAGATCACTTGGCCAGAACTCGGACGCACTGTGATCCTAGTTGGTGTTCGGGGCGAGGTGCCTTTCATGCACCGTGGAGAGAAAAATCCGATTCTCTATCCCGTCCCCCCAGGCACAGTCGTGCTCGGACATGAACTTGCTACCTCGCGTTCATTTGCAGTTGGCAATGAAATCACCCTCATGGGGCGCCGTTTCAAAATCCATGCAGTCAACCCGCCGCGAGGCGGCAAAGATGACATCACCCTTTGGATCAACCTGAGCGAAGCGCAGGAGTTGCTCGGTAAACCGGGTCTCATTACAGGCATCATGGCACTCCAGTGCAAATGTGCTTTTGCTGATTTGCCCAAGGTGCAAGCCGAGGTCGAGTCCATCTTGCCCGACACCCAAGCTATCGAGTTTGCTACCCAAGCCCAAGCCCGGGCAGAGGCACGCCAGCAAGCACGCAAGACAGCGGAGCAGGTCATCGCCCAATGGAAAGCTGGGCGAGACAGTGTGCGAGACCAGATCAAGTCCTATGCAACTGCTTGGGCACCTATCGTGATGGCCGGTTGCTTTCTTGGGGTAGCAGCGATGGCACACTCCAATGCACGCGAACGGAGGCAAGAGGTAGGCATCCTCTCGGCTATCGGTATTTCTCAGGGAAATATCTTTGCTATATTCCTCCTGCGAGCCGCTATCCAAGGACTGCTCGGGAGCCTCGGCGGTTTTATTGCTGGGATTGCGCTCACCTCCGCCTTTTCATCCGCCGCTGTTCCTTTAAACACAAGCTGGATGCTGGTGCCTGCATGGCTTGCACCGAGTCTGCTGCTCGCAACACCGACAGCAGCAGCTTTAGCTGCCTTAGTGCCAGCCGCAGTAGCTGTTCAGGCTGATCCAGCAAATATTTTGGGGGAGGAATAAGCACCATGATCGAAGCCGTGAACCTCAACATGTCTTTCCACTCGCACACAGGGACTGTGCATGCCCTGCAAGGCGTATCCTTGCAGGTCAATGTTGGAGAGTTTGTCGCAGTGCGCGGGGCGAGCGGTTCGGGAAAAACCACCCTCCTGTTGGCCTGCGCGGGATTGCGCCGACCCGACAGCGGCCATGTCCGTCTCTTGGGCACAGACCTCTACTCCATCGCCAGCCCGGCCAGAGCCAAGCTCCGTGCCGAATCCGTAGGTTTTGTCTTTCAACAATTCCATCTCATACCCTATCTCAGCGTTCTCCAGAATATCATGGCTCCCTGCCTCGGCTCCAAGATCCAGCATGCTGAATCGCGGGCAAAGGAATTGCTCGACCAGTTTGGGCTATCTCGGAGGGCGGGCCATTACCCACAGCAATTGAGCACAGGCGAGCGTCAGAGAGCCGCCCTCTCCAGAGCACTCTTGAACAGCCCAAAAATCTTGTTTGCCGATGAGCCCACTGGCAATCTCGACCCCGATAATGCAGCACTCGTGCTCCAAGCTCTCAGATCTTTTGCTCGCAATGGCGGGGCGGTGCTTCTCGTCACCCACCATGAGGACTCGGCCCGCACAGCAGATCGCACCATCACTCTCAAAGAGGGAAAACCCGCATGAAAACCACCCACACCCTAGCCAACCTCCTCAACCTGACTGCACTGCTCGCTGCCTCCTGCTCCACCATCCTCCTCTGCGGATGTATCAAAACAAAACCAGCCAAAGAGCCTTTGCTCCTCTACTGTGCCGCCGGTCTAAAACCAGCCATCGAGCCCCTAGCTTCCCATTTCCAAAAAAGCTATGGCGTTCCTATCCAGATCCAATACGGCGGGTCTGGGGCGCTCCTGAGCAACTTGCTGATTTCGAAAACCGGCGACCTCTATCTGGCCGCTGACGATAGCTACACGACACAATTGAAAAAAGAGGGCGTAGTCACTGAGACATTTCCCGTAGCACGCATGACACCCGTCTTAGCAGTGCCCAAGGGAAACCCGAAAAAAATCCAGAGCATCGCCGACCTGTCCCGTGCCGAGGTTCGTTCATCTCTCTGTTCCCCCGAATCGGCGGCGCTCGGACGCTTGGTTCGTTCCACCCTCGAAAAAAAAGGTCTCTGGCACACCATCGAACAGCAGGTCAAAATGAACGGCGTCTTTAAACCCACAGTCGGTGATGTAGCCAACGACTTGAAAATTGGGTCCGTAGATGCAGGCATCATCTGGGATGCTACTGCACGACAAATGCCCGACATTGAAACCATCCCCTGCGAACACTTCCTTTACTCCAGTTCCGTAGTGGAATTGGCTGTGCTCTCCTCGACCCAACACGAGACCGAAGCCTACCGCTTCGCCCGTTTTGCCAGCTCGTCTGCAGGCAACGACTTCTTCCAGAAACACGGCTATGCGGCGGGGGCGGGCGATCAGTGGGAGTGGGAACCAACCATTACTTTTTTCGCCGGATCGGTCAATCGCCGTTCGGTGGAAGGACTCATTAAAAAATTCGAACTCAGGGAAGGGGTCAAGTTCAACACGGTTTACAACGGCTGCGGCATCCTAACAGGGCAGATGAAAACCATTCGGCAAGACCAAGGCGGCGCCGGTTTTCCCGACATCTACCTAGCGTGCGACCGATATTATTTGGAAAATGTGAAAGAGCTATTCCAAGAAGCCATAGAGGTCTCGCAAGCCAGCATTGTCCTCGTCGTGCCCAAGGGGAACCCAAAAAATCTCCGCACGCTGGAGGATCTCGGCGCACCCGGCCTACGCCTCGCAGTGGGGCATCCCGTGCAATGCACGATTGGAGCCCTCACTCAAATCATGCTCGAGCACCACAAACTAGCGGAACCCGTGACGAAAAATGTGGTGGTTCAAGTGCCCTCCTCAGCAATGTTGGTGCCCTCCGTCATCACGGGATCCGTGGACGCGGCTATCGCTTACATCACCGATACCTTAGCAGAAAGCGACCGTGTAGATACAATCGCTCTCGATTCACCCAAAGCCCTCGCCGTGCAGCCCTTCGGCATCTCCAAGACCAGCCAGCACAAAAATCTGGCTCGCCGGTTTTTGCACCTGTTAGCCTCCTCGCCCGAAGCTTTTGAAAGCGCGGGTTTCGAGTTCAAGCTCGGCCAACAAAAACCCTGAGCCCCCAGGCACAATGCCTCCCGCACGAGAGATACCCTCCACCGCCGCAGACAAGCTATTTATCTTTGCTCTGGCAGCGATTGGCGGGGTCTATGTCACGCTGATTGCTGGCATGCTGCTTGCCGATGGAGCCTATGTCCTCGAAGCATCCTCGAGAGTGCCCGGGGGTTGGCTAGAAAAAATAACCGCCAACCCCGTGCTGCAATCTCTGGGCAAACCCGAGATTCAACACGCTATCTGGCTGACCCTTTTTTCCTGCACCGCAGCGGCTGTGCTCTCTCTCGTGGTCGCTGTCCCCTCCGCCTACATCCTCACCCGCACCCGATTCCCCCTGCGCCGCTGGGTGGACGCTGCTCTGGACATTCCTGTAGTGCTCCCACCCTTGGTAGTAGGATTGAGCCTCTTGATCCTGTTCCAATTCCCCCCCTTCTCCACGGAGTTCGGAAACCTGTTTCCATTCCTGCCCGACTCTTGTCACGGATCCAGTCTCGGACGACTCGTGGTTTATCAAGTGCCTGCCGTGATCCTCGCGCAGTTTGCAGTCGCTGGCGCGTTTGCCTCTCGCATCATGAAAACCTCGTTTGACCAGATATCCCCGCGCTGCGAACAGGTAGCTCTGACGCTGGGATGCAGCCGGCTCCAAGCTTTTGTCAGAGTGGTTCTCCCCGAGGCACGGCGCGGCATGATGACCGCCTTCACTATGGCGTGGGCGCGTTCTTTGGGAGAGTTTGGCCCCCTGCTCATTTTCGCGGGAGCCACCCGCAATAAGACCGAAGTGCTCTCGACAACGGTTTTTCTAGAAATGAGCATCGGCAACATTGAGGCGGCGGTGGCGGTCTCTCTGCTCATGGTTTTTGCCGCCGCTGCCGTGCTGGTCGCTGCCCGAGCATGGGGCTCACCCGGGGGGATCCCGTGATCGCGGTCCGTGACCTCTGCTTAAATGCAGGTGATTTCTCACTGCGCCACATCAACCTCGACATCCCCGAAGGTGCCTACGGCGTGCTCATGGGCTCGACCGGCTGCGGTAAAACCACCTTGATCGAGTGTATTGCTGGATTGAGCATGCCATCTTCTGGCCACATCCTGCTAGGCGGACGAGAGGTGACAACGATCTCCCCCTCCCACCGCGGCATTGGCTATGTGCCGCAGGACGGCGCATTATTCCCCTCCTTGACCGTATCACAGCAACTCGGTTTTGCGCTGGAAATCCGGCGCACCCCCCGCGCGCGCATAACTGAAAAAGTAGAGGCGCTGGCTGACACTTTGCGACTCTCGCACCTGCTCCACCGCCTCCCGGACAAATTAAGCGGCGGCGAGAAACAGCGCGTAGCACTCGGCAGGGCACTCGCGTTTGACCCGCAATACCTACTGCTCGATGAACCGCTCGCTGCACTGGATGAACAGACCCGAGAAGAGATGATCCTCTTGCTAAAAAAAGTTCAGCGCTCCACAGGCGTCACAGCACTCCATGTCACCCACCACCCCCTAGAGGCTGCACGCCTCGGCGACATCTTGTATCGTTGGAGCCACGGATCGGTCGAGCTGACTACAGAGAAAGGCCTCTCATGAACCCAACAGAACTCGAGAGAGTGGGATGGCAGCTCGACTGCGCTGGATTCAACCTCGAGACCCAGCAAAAATTAGCGAGTGCAACCGTGCTGGTTTCCCGGTGCGGCGGAGTTGGTGGCGCTGTATCAATGCAACTCGCAGCAGCAGGCGTCGGGCATTTGGTGCTCGCTCACGGAGGGAATTTGCGCCTCGACGACCTCAATCGTCAAACCCTCATGAGTTACGCTGGTATCGGCCAACCCCGTGCGCTCTGCATCGAAAAACGAATCCGCGAGTTTAACCCCAATATACGCCTCTCGGTCATTTCGGAAAATATCAGTGAATCCAACGCGTCCCGCCTCGTCGGCATGGCTGACCTTGTTGTGGATTGCGCACCACTCTTCGAAGAGAGATTTTTGATGAACCACGAGTGCGTTCGGCAAGGCAAAACAATGGTGGAGTGCTCTATCTTCGACTCCGAAGGACATCTCACCATCATCCATCCTGGCACCACTCCCTGCCTGCGCTGTCTCTACCCAGAAACCCCAAGCTACTGGAAGCGGCGTTTTCCAGTTTTCGGCGCCGTAGCCAGCACCATGGGATCTATGGCCGCACTGCAGGCGATCCAAATAATCACAGGCGTAGGTCAACCCTTGTTAGGCACCCTGCTACACTGCGACTTTGGTTCAATGCGATTCAAGAGACTCTCCCTGCGCCGTCTCCCTCTCTGCTCTGAATGTGGACACCTTGCTCAGCCAACAGCCACAGCTTGATCCCAGATGATTCCATTGAACCCAGATTAGGTAGAGTAGAGAGACGGGGCAAATAGGCGTTTTTTTGTGGGTGGAATATGTGCAAATAATTGATAGAGCATTTCAACCCAGATTATGCAATTGAAAACAAGGGGAACTGCGGAAGGTCTGCTTTATCAGACATTTGAAGAGAGCATAAGGCATAATCCAGATCACCTAAATGGTGAGCCAATAACTGCAACAAAAGGAACAGGGTTTTCAATTCTATCGGATAGCCGGGCAGCCTCGGCTGGTTCATAGACGCATTCGCTTTGTTGCTCAGGGTTTGGTAGAGTAGAGAGACGGGCATAAAGATTTAGGCTTCGGTCTATTCCGTGTCCGGGTTTCCCCTTGGGTGTCTCAGTAACCGCATGCCGTGCCTTGTCTGCTCCGCCTCCCCCTCGTCGAACCGGACTTGCAGTTTTCCCGCATCCGGCTCTCCTCTGCGCTATCAACCTTCTGGTTTAAGCTTCGATC